>CAXUDP010000094.1:0-14246 GCA_964249735.1 uncultured Acetobacteraceae bacterium
CCGCGTCAAGAGCGGCGCGACGCTTGGCCGCTTCCAGCCTGGCGCCGCTCCGGATCGCTTCGGCGCGCGCTGCCCGGTCCCGTGCCGCCAGCGCCGTGCGCAGGGCCTGGAACCGCGTGTCGAGGTGACGCCCGGTCCGGGCCGACGCCGCGGCCGGCGGACGGCCCCGGTGCGGCGGCCTCGCCTGCGCCGGCTCCGACGCCGGAACAAGCGCGAACAGTCCCGCTCCCAGCGCGAAAGCCAGGACCGCCCGCACGCGAAGCGGTCAGCCGCCCAGCAGCGACAGCCCGGTCATCGCCACCGGCTGCTCCAGCCCCAGCAGCGCCAGCAGGGTCGGCGCGATGTCGGCCAGACGCCCATCCGCGAGCCGGACCTCCTGCCGCCCGCTCAGCACCAGGGGCACCGGGTTCAGGGTGTGCGCGGTGTGCGGCTCCCCGGTCTCGGGGTCGCGCATGGTTTCGCAGTTGCCGTGGTCGGCGGTCACCAGCAGCACCCCGCCCGCCTGCTCGATCGCGTCGTCGATCCGCCCCAGCCCGTGATCCACCGCTTCCACCGCCCGGACCGCCGCCCCGAGGTTCCCGGTGTGGCCGACCATGTCGGGATTGGCGTAGTTCAGCACGATCAGGTCGTAGAGCCCGGACCCGATCGCCTCCACCGCCTTGGTCGTCAGCAGCGGCGCCGACATCTCCGGCTGCAGGTCGTAGGTGGCGACCTTGGGCGAGGGGACCATGATCCGGTCCTCGCCCGGCAGCACCGTTTCCCGCCCGCCGTTCATGAAATAAGTGACGTGCGGATACTTCTCGGTTTCCGCCATGCGCAACTGCCGACGTCCGGCGCGCGACACCACCTCGCCAAGCAGCTCGTCCATCCGTTGCGGCGGGAACAGCACCCATAGCCGATCGGCCAGGTCGTCGCTGTAGCGCGTCATCGCCACCACGCCGGCGAGGATCGGCGCCGGCGGGCGGGGAAACCCCGCGAAGTCGAGGTCCAGGATCGCGTGCAGCAACTCGCGTATGCGGTCGGCACGGAAGTTGAACGACACGATGCCGTCCCCGTCCTTCATGCCGGCATAGCCGTCCAGCACGGTGGGCGGCACGAACTCGTCGGTGATGCCGGCGGCATAGGCCTGCGCCAGCACCGCGTCCGGATCCACCGCGCGTGGCCCGTCCGCCAGCACCACCGCGTCGTGCGCCAGCCTCACCCGCTCCCAGCGGGTGTCGCGGTCCATCGCGTAGTAGCGGCCGGACAGGGTGCCGAGGCGGCACTGCGTCGGCAGGTCGCGGCGCAGGGCGGCGACGTAGCCGCGGCCGGATTGCGGCGGGGTGTCGCGCCCGTCGGTGAACAGGTGCAGCATCGTCGGCACGTCGTGCGCGGCCAGGATCCGAGCCAGGGCGACGGCGTGGTCCTGATGCGCGTGCACTCCGCCGGGCGACACCAGTCCCAGGAGGTGCGCGGTGCCGCCGGTGCGGCGCAGCGCGTCGATCAGGCCGTGCAGGGCGGGCGCCTGCGCCAGCGAGCCGTCGGCGATGGCGGCGTGGATGCGCGGTAGCTCCTGCATCACCACCCGCCCGGCGCCGATGTTCAGGTGCCCGACCTCGGAGTTGCCCATCTGTTCGTCCGGCAGGCCGACGTCCCATCCGCAGGTGCGCAGGAAGGCGCGCGGTCCCCGGGCCCACAAACGGTCGAAGTTCGGGGTCGCCGCCTGGGCGACGGCGTTCTCGGTGCGGTCCTCGCGCCATCCGAACCCGTCCAGGATCGCCAGCATGACCGGGCGCCTGACCGGATGGACGGGAACGCTGGACGACATCGGCACTTCCTTCTCGACCGCCCGCGACGGGCCGGACGAGTGTGCCATCAAAACAAAAGGCTGCGAACCTCGCGGTCCGCAGCCTTCCGATGCCGTCCAGGCGGTCAGTTCCGTCCGGGCTCGGCCGCGCCGTCGTCGTCCGGACCGGTGCTGCCGCCGATGGATGGCGGGTCGCTGGCTGGGAAGGTGTCCTCCACCGCCTCGTCGACCTTCTCCTCCTCGGTGTCCGGCTCCTCGCCGGCTTCCGGAACCCGCTTGGTGTCGGACATGATCTTTCCCCCGCCTTGCTGCGTCACCGGAACCAAGCGCGGCCGGATGGTCCGGGTTGCGCCGCGTTCCGGCGCCACCAAATCTGCTGGCCGAGCCATCGAGGAGCCCCGAACATGAGCGATCCAAACCTGGACGAGGACGCGCTACGGCAGCGCCTGACCCCGCAGCAGTACTACGTGCTGCGCGAGCACGGCACCGAGCGTGCCGGTACCAGCCCGCTGAACTACGAGAAGCGCGACGGGCTGTTCCACTGCGCGGTGTGCGACACCCCGCTGTTCTCGTCGCAGACCAAGTACGAGAGCGGCAGCGGCTGGCCCAGCTTCTTCGCCCCGCTTCCCGATGCCACCGAGACCAGCACCGACACCAGCCACGGCATGCAGCGGGTCGAGGTCCATTGCGCCAAGTGCAAGAGCCACCTCGGGCACGTGTTCCCGGACGGGCCGCTGCCGACCGGCGACCGCTACTGCCTGAACGGCGTCTCGCTCGCCTTCCAGCCCGCCGGCGGCTGAGACCGGTTCGGCGGTGACGGCGCCCTCGCCTCCCGTGGTGGTCGATCATCCGCTGGTGCAGCACAAGCTGACACGGCTGCGCCGGGCGGACACCGGCACCGCCGAGTTCCGCCGCCTTGCCCGCGAGATCAGCCTGCTGCTGGCCTGCGAGGCGACGCGCGACCTGAGGCTGGATCCGCACGAGATCCAGACCCCGCTGGAAACGATGACTGGCCATCGGCTGGCTGCCGGCGAGCCCTGCATCGTGTCGATCCTGCGTGCCGGGAACGGCATCCTCGACGGCATGCTGGACGTCATGCCGGAAGCCTGCGTCGGCCATGTCGGGCTGTATCGCGATCCCGCGACCCTGCAGGCGGTCGAGTACTACCTCAAGCTGCCAGACGACCTGCCGGGGCGCTGCTGCATCCTGGTCGATCCGATGCTGGCGACCGGGCATTCCGCAATCGCCGCCGTGGACCGGCTGAAGGCCGCCGGTGCGGTGCATATCACCTTCGTCTGCCTGTTGTCGGCGCCGGAAGGGCTGAGGGCGCTGGCCGCCGCCCATCCGGAGGTGCGGGTCGTCACGGCGGCGATCGACCGCGGCCTGGACGGACATGGCTACATACGCCCGGGCCTGGGCGACGCCGGCGACCGGCTGTTCGGAACCCGGTAGCGCCCTGCCGCGTCCGGTCGGGGACGAGGCAGGGGAGGGACGCAGCATGGCGGATCACGTGTACCGGGTAGTCGAACTGGTCGGGTCGTCGGAGACCGGGCTGGAGGACGCGATCAACTCGGCGATCGACAAGGCGGCGAAGACGGTGCGCCACATGCGCTGGTTCCAGGTGGTGGAGACGCGCGGCCACATCGAGAACAACAAGGTCGCGCACTACCAGGTGACGCTGAAGGTGGGCTTCGCAGTCGAGGACGAGGACGTGAGCCTGGCGCCATGAGGGCGCGGCATCAGGCACGCCGAACGATGTAGCTTTCGCGGAGGGCGTCGGCGATCTGCTCGGCATGGAGCGGGTCGCGGGCTTCCAGCATGACCTCCAGCTCTGCCGCCTGGACGCTGGGTGCCGCGAACAGGCGCTGGTGCGACACCTCGATGATGTTGCCGCCGCGGCTGCCGATCGTGTTGGCGATGTCGGCCAGCACGCCCGGCCGGTCGGGGATCTCCATCACCAGGCGGAGCAGGCGCCCGTCCCGCAGCAGGGAGCGGAGCAGGGTGTTGGCCAGGATCCGGCTGTCGATGTTGCCGCCGCAGACCGGGAGCGCCACCCGCCGCCCGGCGAACAGCTCGGGATGGGACAGGATAGCGGCCAGCGCCACCGCGCCGGCGCCCTCCGACACCTGCTTGGCGCCCTCCGCCATCAGGGTGATGGCGTCCTCCACGGCGCGCTCGCTGACGGTGAGGACGCGTCGGACGTGGCGGCGCACCAGCTCCAGCGGCAGCCGGCCGATCTGCAGCACCGCGATGCCCTCGGCGATGGTGGCACCACCCGACGGCATGATCTCGCTCTCGGGAAAGGCGGACAGGGAGGCGTAGTTCTCGACCTGCACGCCGATCACCTCCAGCTCCGGACGCAGCTCGGCGGCGGCGGCGGCGCTGCCGGCGATCAGGCCGCCGCCGCCGATCGGGATCACCAGCGCGTCGAGCGGCCCGGCATCCTCCAGCAGCTCCAGCGCCAGGGTGCCCTGTCCGGCCATCACCGCAAGATCGTCGTAGGGATGCACGAACACGCGCCCCTCGGTCTCGCACAGCGCGTTGGCATGGGCGGTAGCCTCGGCGAAACTCGTCCCGTGCAGCACCACGCGGGCGCCCCAGGCAGCGGTGCGGGTGACCTTGGCGGCAGGGGTGAAGCGCGGCATGACGATCACGGCGTCGATGCCGAGCAGGCTCGCGTGCCGTGCCACGCCCTGCGCGTGGTTGCCGGCAGACACGGTGATGACACCGCGACGGCGCTCGTCCGCATCCAGCAACGCGAGCTTGTTGGCGGCCCCGCGCTCCTTGAACGAGCCCACCGCCTGGAGGTTGTCCAGCTTGAGAGTGACGGCGGCGCCGGTGGCACGCGACAGGGCGTGGCTGGCGACGGTCGGCGTGCGGATCACATGGGGTGCGATCCGCGCATGGGCGTCGCGCACCTCCGCGAGCCCGATCATGACACCGTCAGCCGTAGGAGATCGACAGGATCTCGTAGGTGCGGTCGCCGCCAGGTGCCGGCACCGAAACGGTGTCGCCCTTCTTCTTGCCGATCAGCGACTTCGCCAGCGGCGCCGACACCGACAGCAGGCCCGACTTGATGTCGGCCTCGTAGACGCCGACGATCTGGTACGACACCTCCTTGTCGGTTTCCTCATCGACCAGCCTGACCTGCGCGCCGAACTTGACGTGATCGCCCGACAAGGTGTGCGGCTCGATCACCTCGACCATCGAAACGATCTCCTCGAGCTCGCCGATCCGGCCCTCGATGAAGGACTGGCGGTCGCGCGCCGCATCGTACTCCGCGTTCTCCGACAGGTCGCCGTGGCTGCGCGCTTCCGCGATGGCGCGGATGACGGCAGGCCGCTCCTCGCTCTTGAGCTTGCGGAGTTCTTCCTCCAGCCGCTGCAGACCACGGCCGGTCATGGGAAATTTCTGCAACGAAAGCGTCCTCGACTGATGATCGGATCACGAAACGGATGAAGCGGCTGCGGGCGGCGAACCCGGGCACTGCGTCTCGGATCCGCTCAGAACGATCCGTGAAAGTAGGACTGCAACGGTGCGACTTCAAGCGGGCCGGCCCGCAGGGCGGCTATGGCGTAGACGGCGGCACGGGCGCCGGCAATGGTGGTGAAGTGAGGCACGCCCGCGGTCAGGGCGCTGCGCCGTATGTCGAAGCTGTCCGCCACTGATTGCGCGCCGGCGGCGGTGTTGATCACCATCTGGATGTCGCCGGAGCGGATCGCGTCCACGCAGTGCGGCCGACCTTCCAGCACCTTGTTGACCACGCCCGCCTCGATCCCGGCCTCGCGCAGGGTGGCGGCGGTGCCGCGCGTGGCGAGCAGGCTGAAGCCCATGCCGACGAGGCGTCGGGCCAGAGCGGCGATCGCCGGCTTGTCGCCGACCCGCACCGACAGGAACACCTGGCCGGCGAGCGGCAGCTTCACCCCGGCACCGAGCTGGGCCTTTGCGAAGGCGCGCTCGAAGCTGGCGTCCAGCCCGATCACCTCGCCGGTGGAGCGCATCTCCGGGCCCAGGATCACGTCCACGCCCGAGAAGCGCGCGAACGGGAACACCGCCTCCTTGACCGCGACGTGCGGCGCGATGGCACGGTCGTCGAGACGGAACTCCGACAGTCTCGCACCGGCCATCACCCGGGCGCCGATCTTGGCCACCGGCACCCCGGTCGCCTTGGCCACGAACGGCACGGTGCGCGAGGCGCGCGGGTTCACCTCCAGCACGTAGATCGCGTCGCCCTTGATGGCATACTGCACGTTCATCAGCCCGACGATGCCGAGCTCGCGCGCCATCGCCTCCGTCTGGTCCTTCAGCTCGGCGATGGTGGCGGGAGACAGCGAGTACGGCGGCAGCGAGCAGGCGCTGTCGCCGGAATGGATCCCCGCCTCCTCGATGTGCTCCATCACGCCCGCGACGTACACTTGCGAGCCGTCGCAGATGCAGTCGACGTCGACCTCGATCGCGTCGTTCAGGTAGCGGTCGATCAGAACCGGGCCGGACGCGACCTCCGGCCCCGCAAGCTGCAGCGCCACGCGCATGTAGCGGGCAAGGCTCCCCCGGTCATACACGATCTCCATCGCCCGCCCACCCAGCACGTAGGAGGGACGGATCACCACCGGATAGCCGATGCGCTCTGCCACCGCCTCCGCTTCCACGGCCGAGCGGGCGATGCCGTTCTCCGGCTGTCGCAGACCGAGCGTGCGCAGCATGGCCCCGAACCGCTCGCGGTCCTCGGCACGGTCGATCGCGTCCGCGGGAGTGCCCAGGATCGGGATGCCGGCCGCCCCCAGCGACTGGCTCAGCTTGAGCGGGGTCTGGCCGCCATACTGCACGATGCAGCCGAGCACTGTGCCCACCTCCTGCTCGCGGCGGATCAGCGCCACCACGTCCTCATCGGTCAGCGGCTCGAAATACAGCCGGTCCGACGTGTCGTAGTCGGTGGACACGGTTTCCGGGTTACAGTTGACCATGATCGTCTCATAGCCGGCCTCGCGCAGCGCGTAGGCGGCATGCACACAGCAGTAGTCGAACTCGATCCCCTGGCCGATCCGGTTCGGGCCGCCGCCGAGGATGACGATCTTGCTCGCCACCGTGGGGTCGCTCTCGCACTCCGGCTGGCCGTAGCCGCCTTCGTAGGTCGAGTACATGTACGGCGTGGCCGAGGCGAACTCGGCGGCGCAGGTGTCGATGCGCTTGTACACCGGCCGCACGCCGGCGCGCATCCGCAGCGCGTGCACGGCGCTCGCGTCGGTGCCGGACAGCACGCCGAGGCGCGCGTCGGAGAAGCCCATCGCCTTGAGCCGGCGCAGGCCCTGCGCGTCCCGCGGCAGGCCGCCGCTCTCGATCCGGCGTTCCGCCATCACGATCCTTTCCAGCTCGCGCAGGAACCACGGGTCGAACCGGGTGCTCTCGTGGATCTCCTCCACCGACAGCCCGGCGCGCAGCGCCTGCGCCGCCATCAGCAGGCGGTCCGGCCTGGGCTGGCTGAGTACCGCGCGGAACGCGTCCGCGCCGCCGTCGCCCGGCACCTCGACCGGATCGAGCCCGGCGAGGCCGGTCTCCATCGAGCGCAGTCCCTTCTGCAGCGCCTCGTTGAAGGAGCGCCCGATCGACATCGCCTCGCCGACCGACTTCATGCTGGTCGACAACAGCGCGGGACTGCCCGGGAACTTCTCGAAGGTGAAGCGCGGGATCTTGATCACCACGTAGTCCAGGGTCGGCTCGAACGCGGCGGGGGTCGTGCCGGTGATGTCGTTGGCGAGCTCGTCCAGCGTGTAGCCGACCGCCAGCCGCGCCGCGACCTTGGCGATCGGAAAGCCCGTTGCCTTGGAGGCCAGCGCGGAGGAGCGCGACACCCGCGGGTTCATCTCGATCACCACCATGCGGCCGTCGGCGGGGTTGATTCCGAACTGCACGTTGGAGCCGCCTGTATCCACGCCGATCCTGCGCAGGCACGCGATCGAGGCGTCGCGCATGCGCTGGTATTCCTTGTCGGTCAGCGTCAGGGCCGGCGCCACCGTCACGGAATCTCCCGTGTGTATCCCCATCGGATCGATGTTCTCGATCGAGCAGACGATGATGCAGTTGTCGGCACTGTCGCGCACCACCTCCATCTCGTACTCCTTCCAGCCGAGCACGCTTTCCTCGACCAGCACCTCGGTGGTGGGCGAGGCTTCCAGCCCGCCGGACACGATCTGCTCGAACTCGGCGCGGTTGTAGGCGATGCCGCCGCCGGTGCCGCCAAGCGTGAAGGAAGGCCGGATCACCGCCGGCAGCCCGACCTGCGCCAGCGCGTCGCGCGCCTCCGCGATCGTGTGCGCGATCACGCTGCGCGGGCTTTCTATGCCGATCTCGGTCATGGCGTCGCGGAACTTCAGCCGGTCCTCGGCGCGGTCGATCACCTCCGCCCTGGCGCCGATCAGCTCGACTCCGTGCGCCGCCAGGAACCCGGACGCATGCAACGCCATGGCGGTGTTGAGTGCGGTCTGCCCGCCCATGGTAGGCAGGATTGCGTCCGGCTTCTCGCGCAGGATGATGCGCTCGACGAACTCGGGCGTGATCGGCTCGACATAGGTCGCATGCGCCAGCCCCGGATCGGTCATGATGGTGGCCGGGTTGGAGTTCACCAGGATCACCCGGTAGCCCTCGTCGCGCAGCGTCTTGCAGGCCTGCGCGCCGGAATAATCGAACTCGCAGGCCTGGCCGATGACGATCGGTCCGGCGCCGATGATCAGGATGGACGAGATGTCTGTCCGCTTCGGCATGGTTCTGTGACCTTCAGGAGGAGGGCTGCATCAGGCGATGCAGGAACTGGTCGAACAGCGGCACGGTGAAGTCGGTCTCGCCGTGCGCCGGGCTGGGTAGATCATGCCCTTGCGGATCAGTCCGTCGCGCAAGGAGGCCACCGCCTGCACCTCGGCGACCCGCCCGGGCGGCACACGCCCGCTTCCGCTTGGCCGGGCAGCAGGTGCCGGCAGGCCGGTCCCGGCGGCGAAGCATACATGCCTGCAACGAACCGGTTGCGGATTGGCTCATGTCGGAAGGTCGGCGACGTATCGGATGAAACGCCTATAACTCCACAGCCTTGCCTGAACCGCCCGCCATCATGCCGACGAAGCGCTCGAACAGGTGGAAGCTGTCGGACGGGCCGGGGCTCGCCTCGGGATGGTACTGCACCGAGAAGGCGGGCAGCCGGGTGGAGGCGATGCCCTCGTTGGAGCCGTCGAACAGGCTCACATGCGTCACCCGCACGTCCGGGGGCAGACTCTTGTCGTCGACCGCGAAGCCGTGGTTCTGGCTGGTGATCTCGACCCGGCCGGTGCCAAGGTCCTTGACCGGCTGGTTGGCGCCGCGATGGCCGCGGTCGAGCTTGTAGGTCTGCCCGCCCAGCGCCAGCGCCAGCAGCTGGTGGCCGAGGCAGATGCCGAACACCGGGGTGCCGGCGTCGAGCACGCCCCGTATCGCCGGCACCGCATATCCGGCCGTCGCCGCCGGGTCGCCAGGGCCGTTGGACAGGAACACCCCGTCCGGAGCGTGACGCAGGATCTCGGCCGCGGTCGTGTCGGCCGGCACCACCGTCACCCGGCAACCAGCCTGCACCAGGCCGCGCAGGATGTTGCGCTTGGCGCCGTAATCCACCGCGACCACGTGCTTCGCCACCGCGTCCGGCCGTCGCGGCGCTTCGGCGGTGCCGGTCCAGGTCCCCTCGGTCCAGGCGTAGCTTTGGGTGCAGGACACCAGGCGGGCCAGGTCGGTGCCTTCGAGGCCGGGCCATTCCGCGGCCGCCTGCCGCAGGGCGGCCAGGTCGAACAGGCCGCCGGCCGGATGCGACAGCACCGCGGTCTGCGGTCCGCCGTCGCGGATGCGGCGGGTCAGGGCGCGGGTGTCGATGCCGCAGATCCCCGGGATGCCCCGGATCCTGAGCCAGGCATCCAGGGTATGGGTGGAGCGCCAGTTCGACGGCTCGGTCAGGTCGTCGCGCACCACCAGACCGCAGGCGGCGACGTTGATCGCCTCGTCGTCCTCGGGCGTGGTGCCGACGTTGCCGATGTGGGGAAAGGTGAAGGTGATGATCTGCCCGGCGAAGGAGGGGTCGGTCAGGGTTTCCTGGTAGCCGGTCATTCCGGTGGAGAAGCAGATCTCGCCGACCGAGCGGGCGGCCTCGGTGTGGGCGCCGAAGCCGCGGCCCCACAGCACGGCGCCGTCCGCCAGCACCAGCACCGCGGTGGCGCCGTCCGGCGGCGCGTCCGGGCCGGCGTCTGGACCGAAAGCTTCCTGCACGGCGGCTGCCGGGACGTCGGACAGGTCGTGCACGCCGAGGCCGGTGGCACGCAGGATCGCGCTCCAGTGCTTCGGCGGCACGGCACCGGCCTGCCGCCACTTGCGGATCGCCTCGGTGCCGACGCCCGTGAGCAGCGCCGCCTGCGCCGGGCCGCCCAGTCGTTCCAGGATCGCGTCCACCGACAGCGCCATGATAAACCCTTTCCGGCCTCGACGCGGAGGCTGTAGCAAGCCCATGGCGAGTTGGGAATATAATTCCCAGCGATCGACATCCGGAAATGCGTTCCGGACCGGTACGCTGGATCAGGAGTTTGACCATGAGCTTGCGTGTCCGCTTCACCGACGGCCTCAAGACGGCGATGAAGGCCGGCGACACCGCCCGCGTGTCCACGCTGCGCATGGTGCTGGCGCGGCTAAAGGACCTCGACATCGCCGCCCGTCCGAAAGGGATCGAGCAGATCGGCGAGGACGAGATCGTGTCCATGCTGCGCAACATGGTGAAGTCGCGCTCGGAGTCGTCGGCGCTCTACCTCCAGGGCGGCCGCGGCGAGCTGGCGGCCAAGGAGGACGCCGAGATCGTGGTGATCGAGGAGTTCCTGCCGGCACCGATGGACGACGCGGCGTTGAGCATGGCGGTGGCGGACGCCGTGCAGGAAACCGGGGCCGGCTCGATGAAGGACATGGGCCGAGTGATGGCGGCGCTGAAGGCCCGGCACGGCGCGTCGCTCGACCTCGGGCGCGCGAACGCGCTGGTCAAGGCGCGGCTGTCGCCCTGAGCGCGGGCCGGTCGTTTGGCCTTCGACCCTGCCTTCCTGGACGAGCTGCGCGCGCGCACGCCGATCGCCGCGGTAGTCGGGCGGAAGACGAAGCTCGCCCGGTCTGGACGTCAGTTCAAGGGATGCTGCCCGTTCCACGGCGAGAAGACGCCCTCCTTCTACGTTTATGACGACCACTTCCACTGCTTCGGCTGCGGCGCGCACGGCGACGCGATCTCGTTCGTCATGCAGTCGGAAGGCCGATCCTTCCTGGAAGCGGTGGAAGGGCTGGCGGGCGAGGCCGGGCTGGAGGTGCCCAAGCAGGCGCCGGCCGACCGCGGCCGGGGGGAACGGGCACGCACGCTGGTCGACGTGCTGGAGGCGGCGCAGGCGAGCTACCAGCGCCGGCTCCGCGACGGGCAGGGACGCGACGGCCTGTCCTACCTGCGCGGGCGGGCCTTGAGCGAGGCGACGATCGCCGAGCAGGGGCTCGGCTGGTCCGGCGACGGCCGCGGCTCCCTGCTGGCCGAGCTGAAGGAGCAGGGCTTCCCGGTCGAGCTGGTCGCGGAGGCCGGGCTGATGCGCCTGGACGAGCAGGGCGCTCCCAAGGGCGAGCTGTTCTTCAACCGGGTGACGTTCCCGATCCGCGACCGGCGCGGCAGCCTGATCAGCTTCGGCGGGCGGATCCTTGGCGACGGGCAGCCCAAGTACCTGAACGGGCCGGAAACCCCGTTGTTCGTGAAGCGGCGCACCTTGTACGGGCTGCACCGGGCGGCCGCGGCGCTGCGCACGGCCCGGCCGGGATCGAACGCGTCGTCGTCCCGCGATCTGGTGGTGGTCGAAGGCTACATGGACGTGATCGCGCTGCACCAGGCCGGGTTCGGCGGCGCGGTGGCGCCGCTCGGCACCGCGCTGACGACCGAGCAGCTCGAATCGCTGTGGCGCGTGCACCCGGCGCCGGTGCTGTGCTTCGACGGCGACGCTGCCGGCCGGCGTGCCGCGATCCGGGCGGCGGAAACCGCGCTGCCGCTGCTGGACCCGGAGCGCACGCTGCGCTTCATCCGGCTGCCGGAGGGCGAGGACCCGGACAGCCTCCTGCGCACCCGCGGCGCGTCCGGCATGGCAGCGGCGCTCAAGGACCCGGTGCCACTGGCCGACGTGCTGTTCGAGCTGCTGAGCGAAGGGGTGCGTGATCCGGGACCGGAGCAGCGGGCGGCCCTGCACGGGAGGCTGACCGCGGCCGCCGCCACCATCGGCCACAAGGGCCTGGCGGCAGAATACCGGCGTACCCTGCAGCAGCGGTTCTTCGAAACCTTCGCACGACGCGGCGGCGGTGCACGCGCGGGTCAGGCGGGGCAGGCGCCGCCGCGGATCACGGCGATGCCGGCGGCCCGCCCGGTGCCGGAAGCCGACGGGGTGCGGCTGGAACGCCTGCGCATGCTGCTGGCGATCCTGCTGCGCCACCCCGACCTGCTGCACGACGTCGAGCAGGCCTTCTGCCACCTGGAGCTGCCCGACGAGCTGGCGCAGGTGCGGGCGGCGCTGCTGGATTGGGCCGGCACTCCGTGCGGCACGCTTGACGCGTTCGGCCGCCCGGCCGATGGCGAGGCGCCGTCATCACCTCCACTTGACTCGGCAGTCCTCCTGGCCCACCTGCACTCGGCCGGATTGTCGGCTCAAACGAACGTCATCCTGGCGCCGAGCCCCTTGCCGGTCGCAGCCGCCGCTTCCGAGGCGGCGATGCCTGCCGATGCCGAGGAGGCGTGGTGGCAGTTTTTCGGGCTTGTGAACGCCGCCGGCCTGCGCGACCAGGTCGTGGCCGCCCAACGAGTGTTGACGGAGCGGTGGGACCTGGCGGCTCAGAAACAGTTGATTCTACTGAAGTCCGCCCTGGCCGCGGTCGAACGCGGCGAACAGGCCGGCGATGACGACGAGGACAGATGAGGATGCCGGGACGCGCCGCCAGCGCGCGGGACGTCCGGATCGGGTTGGAGTTGGGTTGAGCATGGCGACCAAGACTGCGGCGACCACCGAAGCAACTGCAACGGAGCAGGACGCCGACGCCACCCTGCTCGACACGCAGTCGGCCTCGGTCAAGCGCCTGATCGCGCGTGGGCGTGAGCGCGGCTACATCACCTTCGACGAGCTGAACGCGGTGCTGCCGCCCGACCAGATGTCGTCGGAGCAGATCGAGGACGTGATGGCGGTGCTCTCCGAGATGGGCATCCAGGTGGTCGAGAACGAGGACCACGAGGACGCCGAGGTGGTCCGCGAGGAGGAGGAGGTCGAGAAGAAGGCCGAGCCCGATGACCCTGAAGCCCCGAGCGGCAACGTCGACGCCGAAAGTCTGGGACGCACCGACGATCCGGTGCGCATGTACCTGCGCGAGATGGGCTCGGTGGAGCTGCTGTCGCGCGAGGGCGAGATCGCGATCGCCAAGCGGATCGAGGCCGGCCGCGACGAGATGATCGGCGGCCTGTGCGAAAGCCCGCTCACCTTCCGCGCCATCATCTCCTGGCACGACCGGCTCAAGGTCGGCCAGATGCTGCTGCGCGACATCATCGACCTGGAAGCGACCCAGGCCGGCACCGTCGCCGGCGAGGAGGTGGTGGAAGGGGCAGCCCCGCCGCCACCGGCGCCGGAGCCCAGCTTCGACGCGCCGGGCGGCGACGACGACGCGGAGGAGGGCGAGGGCGCCGGCCTGTCCCTGTCCGCGCTGGAGGAGAAGCTCAAGCCCGAGGTGCTGCTGCAGTTCGAGGAGATCGAGACCCTCTACAAGAAGCTGCACAAGGTCCAGGCCAAGCGCCTCGACAGCCTCACCGCCGGCGAGGAGATGTCGGACCGCTCGGAGAAGAGCTACGAGAAGCTGCGCGACGAGCTGGTCGCCAAGGTCGAGCAGGTCCGTCTGCACAACAACCGCATCGAGGAGCTGGTCACCCAGCTCAAGCAGATCAGCCAGCTGCTGAACGGCCTCGAGGGCCGCATGCTGCGCCACGCGGAGAGTGCCAAGGTCAGTCGCGACGACTTCCTCATCAAGTACCGTGGCCACGAAATGGACCCGGGCTGGATGGACAGCGTGGCGGTGCTGCCGGGCAAGGCGTGGAAGAACTTCGTAGCCAAGCACACGCCGGACGTGATGGAGCTGCGCACCAAGGTGGCGCAGGTGGCGCAGGATGCCGGGCTGCCGATCGCCGAGTTCCGGCGGGTCTACGCCACCGTGTCGCGCGGCGAGCGGGACTCGGCGCGGGCCAAGAAGGAGATGATCGAGGCCAACCTGCGGCTCGTGATCTCGATCGCCAAGAAGTACACCAACCGCGGCCTGCAGTTCCTGGACCTGATCCAGGAGGGCAACATCGGCCTGATGAAGGCGGTGGACAAGTTCGAGTATCGCCGCGGCTACAAGTTCTCCACCTACGCCACCTGGTGGATCC
>CAXUDP010000095.1:0-14119 GCA_964249735.1 uncultured Acetobacteraceae bacterium
CGCTGACCCGCTTGCGCATCCTGGTCACGACCGACGCGGTGGGCGGCGTCTGGCGCTACAGCCTGGGCCTGGCGCGGGAATGGGCCGCAGGCGGGATCGCGGTGGAGCTGGCGGTGCTGGGGCCGGATCCGGAGCCGCCGCAGGTGCGGGAGGCCGAGGCGATCCCCGGTCTCGTGCTGCACCGGACCGGGCTCGACCTCGACTGGACGGCCACCGATCCCGAGGCGCTCGAACGTAGCGCCACCGGTCTTGCCGCCCTGGCACGACGGTGCGGCGTGGACTCCGTGCACCTGCACGCCCCCGCCCTGGTCGGACGCGACGCACGCTGGCCGGCGCCGGTGGTGGCGGTGCTGCATTCCTGCCTCCTCACCTGGTGGCGGGCGATGCGGCCGGGCCCGCCTCCGGACGGGTTCGCCTGGCGGATCGAGGCCACCGGCCAGGGCATCGAGCGGGCCGACCGGGTGCTGGCGCCGAGCCGGGCGTTCCGCGACGCCGTGCGCGACGCCTACCGCACCGGGCGGGAGATCGCGGCGATCCACAACGGTCGTGTGCCGTTGTCGATGCCGTCACTGCCGGTTGGCGGACGTCCGCGGGCGGCGCTCGCCGCCGGCCGGTTCTGGGACGAGGCCAAGGACGCGGCCACCCTGGATGCCGCCGCCGCGCTGCTGGACGCGCCGGTGCGGGCGGCAGGCAGCTTCCGCGGCCCGAACGACGGGGCGGTCGCGACACGAACGCTGCACCGGCTCGGCAGCCTGGACGAGCACGGCCTGGCGGACGCGTTCGGCGCGGCGCGCGTGTTCGTTTCGACCGCGCGCTACGAGCCGTTCGGTCTGGCGGTGCTGGAAGCGGCGCAGGCGGGGCTGGCCCTGGTGCTGTCCGACATCCCGACCTTTCGCGAACTGTGGAACGGCGCCGCCATGTTCGTTCCGGCCGGCGACGCGACCGGTTTCGCCGACGCGATGCGGCACGCGCTGGACGATCCGGCACCGCTCGCCGAGGCCGCACGGAGCCGCGCCTCGCGTTATTCGGCCGCCGCGATGGCCACGGCGACGCACGCGCTGCACCCGCTCCGAGCCTCCAGAAGGATTGCCTGAACCGTGCAGGTCGTCGCGTTCACCCATTCCCTGTCGTCCTGCTGGAACCACGGCAACGCCCACTTCCTGCGCGGCGTGCTGCGCGAGCTGCAGGCGATGGGACACGCGGTGCAAGCCTGGGAACCGGACGGGTCCTGGAGCCGGCAGAACCTGCTCGCCGACGGCGGGGCAGCCGGGCTCGCGGTGTTCGCCGAGCATTATCCGGAGCTCCAGGCCGGGTTCTACCCGCCCGACTCGCCCGATCTCGACGTCCTGCTGGACGGCGCCGACCTGGTGCTGGTGCACGAATGGAACCCGCCGGGGCTGGTGGCGGCGATCGGCCGCAGGCGCGCGCAGGGCGGGCGGTTCCTGCTGCTGTTCCACGACACCCACCACCGGGCGGTCAGCGACCCGCAAGCGATCCGGCACTTCGACCTGTCCGGCTATGATGGCGTGCTCGCCTTCGGCGCCACCCTGGCGCGCGTCTACGAGGACTGGGGCTGGGCCGGCCGGGTGTTCGTCTGGCACGAGGCGGCCGACCTGCGCCGCTTCGCGCCGCCGGCAGAACCCACGCCGCGCGACGGTATGGTGTGGATCGGCAACTGGGGCGACGACGAGCGCAGCGCCGAGCTGGAGGAGTTCCTGCTCCGCCCGGCCAAAGCGGCGGGCCTGAAGCTCGACATCCACGGCGTGCGCTATCCCGACGAGGCCAGGGCGCTGCTGGCCCGGCACGGCGCCACCCTGCGCGGCTGGCTGCCCAACCCCCGGGCGCCGGAGGTGTTCGCGCGCCATCTCCTCACGGTGCACGTGCCGCGCCGCTACTACGTGACCCTGCTGCCCGGCATCCCCACCATACGGATGTTCGAGGCGCTGGCCTGCGGCATCCCGCTGGTGTCCGCGCCCTGGGACGATGCGGAAGCACTGTTCACGCCGGGACGGGACTTCCTTGTCGCGCGGGACGGCGCGGAGATGACCCGGCAGCTCCGCGCCCTCGCCCATGATCCGTCGCTCCGGGAGGCGCTGGCCCGGCACGGGTTCGACACGATCCGCACCCGCCATTCCTGTGCACACCGCGCCCGGGAGCTGCTGGCGATCGTCCAGGCCCTGCAACCGGTGTCCGACAAGATGCCCGCCTGATGCAGATCGCCGTCTACGGTTCCAGCCTGTTGTCCTCGTACTGGAACGGGGCGGCGACCTACTACCGCGGCCTGTTCGGCGCGATGGCCAGGCGCGGGCACGGCATCGTCTTCCTCGAGCCCGACGCGTTCGGCCGGCAGCAGCACCGCGACATCGCGCCGCCGGACTGGGCCCGCGTGGTGGTCTACCAGGCGACGCCGGACGGGGTGCGCGGGGCGCTTGCCGAGGCCGGCGAGGCCGAGGTGGTGATCAAGTGCAGCGGCGTCGGCATGTTCGACGACGAACTACTGGTCGGCATCCTGAACCCCCGCCGCGTCGACGCGGTGCGCGCGTTTCTCGACGTCGACGCCCCGGCGACGCTGGCCGAGCTGCGGGCGTCCAACGGGCATCCGCTTCGCCTCGTGCTGCCGACGCTGGACCTGGTGCTGACCTATGGCGGCGGCGACCCGGTGCGCGACGCCTATCGGGGCTTCGGGGCGCATGACTGCGTGCCGATCTACAACGCGCTCGACCCGGATACCCACCACCCGGTGCCGCCCGATCCGGCGTACGCGTCGACGCTGTCCCTGCTGGCCAACCGGCTGCCGGACCGGGAAGCGCGGATCGAGGAGTTCTTCCTCCGTCCGGCCGCCCTGCTGCCGCAGGAGCGGTTCCTGCTCGGCGGTTCCGGCTGGCACGACAAGCCGCTCGTGAACAACGTTCACGCGATCGGTCATGTGCCGACCGCGGCCCACAACGCCCTGAACGCGTCGGCGCGCGCGGTGCTGAACGTGGCGCGCGACAACATGGCCGCCGTCGGGTACTCCCCGGCGACGCGGGTGTTCGAGGCCGCCGGCGCCGGGGCCTGCCTGATCACCGACCTGTGGGACGGGATCGAGCTGTTCCTCCAGCCGGAGCAGGAGATCCTGGTCGCGCGCGACGGGCAGGACGTGGCGGAGCACCTGCGCGCCCTCACCCCCGAACGGGCCCGGGCGATCGGCGAGCGCGCCCGCACCCGCATCCTTGCGCACCACACCTACGACCGGCGGGCGGGGCTGCTGGAGCAGGTGCTGGCGGACGCGGTGGCGGTCCGCCTGGCGCGCGCCTGATGCGCCTGGTCGTGCTCGGCCTCAGCCTCAGCTCCTCCTGGGGCAACGGCCACGCCACCACCTACCGCGCGCTGCTGGCCGCGTTCGCGTCGCGCGGCCACGAGGTCCTGTTCCTCGAGCGCGACGTGCCCTGGTACGCGCAGAACCGCGACCTGCCCGACCCCGGCTTCTGTCGGCTGGCGCTGTACGACGGGTTGGACGGGCTTCAGGCGCACGCGGAGGCGATCGCCTCGGCCGACGCGGTGATCGTCGGCTCCTATGTTCCGGACGGGATCGAGGTGGCGCGGCGGGTGCAGGCATGGGCCGGCGGCATGACCGCCTACTACGACATCGACACGCCGGTCACGCTGGCGGCGCTGGAGCGGGGCGACTGCGCCTATGTGTCGCGCGACGTGCTGCCGGGGTTCGACCTCGTGCTCTCCTTCACCGCCGGGCCGACCCTGCGCCGGCTGGAACGGGAGTTCGGCGTCCGCGACGCTCGGGGCTTTTATTGTTCGGTCGATCCCGAGCGCTACCGTCCCACCGGCGCCGCACGACGCTGGGATCTGGGCTATCTCGGCACCTACAGCGACGACCGCCAGCCGACCGTCGAGCGCCTGCTGATCGAGGCAGCCCGGCTGGCACCGGAACGATCCTTCGTCGTCGCCGGGCCGCAATATCCGGACGGGATCGACTGGCCCCCCAACGTCGAGCGCATCGCGCACCTTCCTCCCGACGCGCATCCGGACTTCTATTCCGCCTGCGGATGGACCCTGAACGTCACGCGCGCGGACATGATCCGTGCCGGCTGGAGCCCGAGCGTGCGGCTGTTCGAGGCCGGCGCCTGCGGCTGCCCGATCGTGTCCGACCGCTGGGACGGGATCGCCGACGTGCTGGAGCCGGGCCGCGACATCATGCTGGCCGACACCACGGCCGACGTGTTGGCGTTGCTGCACTGGCCGGAGGAACGGCGCCTGGAGGCCGGGAACGCGGCGCGACGGCGCGTCCTGTCGGCGCACACGGCGTTGCACCGGGCGGCACAACTGGAGATGCTCATGATGATGCAGCCGGAACGTGTTTCCGTGCGTTGAGGGGAGGAACACCCATCCTCAACAGGAGACATGATGCGCACGCTCATCCTGCTCGGCGCGATGCTGAGCCTCGGCCTGACGCTGGCGGCACCCGTGGCCGACGCGCAGGTCGCTGTGGTCGTCGGGCCGCGCTACTACCATCACCACCACTACTGGCACCACTGGCACCATCACCACTACTGGCATCACGGCTACTGAGAACCGCAGCACGGAACCGGGCCGGTGCGCAGCCGTTGCGACGCGGCCGGCGCCCGTTCCGGTTCCCGATCGAAAGGATGACCCGCCGTGGACCTGTTGCGCTGGACCCTGATCTTTCTCGTCATCGCCCTGATCGCAGGCGTGTTCGGCTTCGGCGGCATCTATGCCGGCGCCGCCTCGATCGCCAAGATCCTGTTCTTCGTCTTCATCGTGCTGTTCGTGGTGAGCCTGATCATGGGCCGGGGCCGCGGCCGAAGCGGTCTTTGACCGGGAAGCGGCCGGGGCGGCTGGTCTAGCCCCGCCCCGGGCGGCCCGAGCCGGACCGGCCGCGCAGCAGCACGGCCGAGACGCCGAGCAGCAGGATCGCGTAGAGCAGGTCCAGCGTCGTCATCGACACCGGCAGGAAGGCCCACAGGCGGTTCGGCGCGTCGCAGGGCTTGGCGGGGCGAAGCGGCATCGAGGCCAGACGCTCGGCAAAGGTGCCGCCGGAGAAGTGCGGCGCGGCACATTCCGGCAGCGGGCTCGGCCACCAGCCCTGCTCCACTCCGACATGCAGCCCGGACAGGCCGATCGCCGACAACAGGGTCAGGACCACCAGCGCCGACAGGACGGTTCGCACCGGGCGCCCGACGCGCCACAGGACCGCGATCAGCAGCCCCAGGACGATCAGCGCCCGGTATGGCCAGCGCTCCCAAAAACACAGCGCGCAGGGCGCCATGCCGGCCACGTGCTGCGCCCACCAGACCCAGCCCAGCGCCCAGGTCCCAGCCAGGATCCAGAACACCCCGCCGGCGAGGCCCGACGCCGTGCCGCGCCGCTGCGCGATCACGCGGCCACCCGGACGTGAACGGTGTTCAGGACATCGAGGAAGCCGCGTGCCCAGCTGGCGGCCGTCACCCGGGTCACGGCGGCGTGCATCGCCTCCCAGCGGCGCAGCCGCTCGGGCAGGGCCATGGTCAGCGCCTGGTCGAGCGCTTCGGCGATCTCGTCCGGGTCATACGGGTTGACCAGCACGGCGTCGCCGAGCTCGGGTGCCGCGCCGGCGAAGCGCGACAGCACCAGCACGCCCGGATCGGCCGCGTCCTGGGCGGCGACGTACTCCTTGGCGACCAGGTTCATGCCGTCGCGCAGCGGCGTCACCAGGCCCACCGCGGCGCGGCGGTGCACGCCGGCCAGCACCTTGCGCGGCAGGCCGCGGGTGATGTAGCGCAGCGGGATCCAGTCGATCTCGGCCCAGTCGCCGTTGATCCGGCCGGCGAGCTCGTCGAGCTGTCGGCGCAGCGCCTTGTATTCGGCCACCTCGCCGCGCGACACCGGGGCGATCTGCATGAACGACACGGTGCCGCGATGCGCCGGGAACCGCTGCAGCAGCCGCTCGAAGCCGCGGAACCGCTCCGGGATGCCCTTGGAATAGTCCAGCCGGTCCACGCCCAGGATCAGCGCGCGGCCGTTCAGCGCCTGGGTGAGTCGGCCCATCTCCTTGCTGTCGACGCCCTTGGCCGCCTGCCTGGCGAAGGATTTCGGGTCGATGCCGATCGGGAACGCCCGTGCCCGCACCGTGACGCCGACGGCCTGGAGCGACCCGTTCATGTTGGCCGCATCCTGTTCGGTCTGCACGCCGACCACGTCGTAGCCGTCGAGGTCGGCCAGCAGCAGGTCGGCGCCAGGCAGGGCGCGGAACAGCTGCTCCGGCGGGAACGGGATGTGCAGGAAGAAGCCGATCCGGTTGCCTACCCCGTCGCGCCGAAGCGCTGCGCCGAGCGGGAACAGCTGGTAGTCCTGCACCCAGATCGTGTCGTCGGGCCGAAGCAGCGGCTCGAGCGCGCGGGCGAACCGGGCGTTGACCTCCAGGTAGGTGTCCAGCTCCTCGCGGCTGTACTGCATCAGCCCGAGGCGGTAATGGCAGACCGGCCACAGGATGCCGTTGGAGAAGCCCTGGTAGAAGCCTTTGTGCTGCCGGGCCGTCAGGTCGATGGTGGCGTAGGTGACGCCGCCCTGCTCCACCACGCTCGGTGCCGGCTCGCTGCCCTCCTTTGCGGTGGAACTGCCGGACCAGCCGAACCACAGGCTGGGCTGGCCCTTGATCGCGTCCGCCAGCCCCACCGTCAGGCCGCCCGCCGCCTGGCTCACCTCGCGCGGCGACGGCACCCGGTTGGAAACGACGACTAGCCGCCCCATGCCTCGGCTCCGGCAGGCGTGGCGGCAAGCTGGGCGAGCCAGTCCCGGAACGCGTCCGGGTCGGGAAAATCGTTTGGGATCCTGAACCCCACCCCGCCAAGCGCCACCGCGCCGCGTATGCCGTCCTCGTCGGTGGCGTCGTCGCCGACGAAGATCGGCAGCCGCCCGGCGAAGGGCGGACGCTGCATCAGCAGCCTGACCGCGCTCTCCTTGTCGACGCCGGCGGGCTTGATCTCCCAGGCCATCTTCGCCGGCTGCAGGTGGAAGCGGTGCTCGGGATCGCCTGCCAGCAGCGCGTCCGCCGCGTCCCGCAACGGTCCGGCGGCCTCGGGCACGGCGCGGAAGTGCAGCACGAAGCCGGTGTGCTTGCGCTCCACATGGGCGCCGGGATGCGCCGCCACCATGCGCTCGGCTTCGTCCAGCCACTCCGCCGGCACGACCGGCAGCACCGCCCGCTCCACCGCGGCCTCCGGCGCGTGTCGCACCGCGATGCCGTGCTCGCCCGCCACCGCATAGGGGATGCCGGGCAGGAAATGGTCGATCTGCGCGATCGGCCGGCCGCTGACCAGGCCGAGCGCGCCGCCGCACAGCGCGCGCAGGGCGCGCAGGGTGTCGGGCAGCCGCTCCGGCACCACCACCGATTCCGGCGTGGGCGCGATGTCCACCAGGGTGCCATCGAAGTCGAGCAGGAAGGCGGCCTGCGACGGGGCAGGCAGGTCGGCAGGAAACGGGTGCGGGCTCATGAGGGGAGAACCGGACGAGCGATGGCCGGGTTCCCGGCGGGAGGCAGGCGGCGACTCATTGCGGCGGCGGCACGGGAGGGGGCAGCGGCGCGGGAGGCGGGGCGCCGTCGGGATACACCGCGTCCGGCCGCGCCGCGGCGTCGTCCGGCTGCCCCGGCTGGTCCGGAGGCGTCACGTCGTCGACTCCGGACGACGACGCTCCGGGTGCGGCCGGCTGAAGCGGGGTCACGGCCACCGGGGCATCAGGGGCGCCGTCGTCGGCATCGGCGGCGGCGGGGGGCGCCGACGGCGGTGGCGGCAGCATCGAGGGCGGCGGCGGCACCGGCGGCGGCAGGGGCGGCGCCATGGGTGCCACCAGATCGCCCTGGCACGTCACCAGCTGCACGGCATAGACCGGGCTTTCGAACACACCGACCGACGGGTCGCCGGAAAAGGTCCAGCCGTTGAACGGGGCCACGTCGCCGGCGCGATGATCCTGGATGTCGAGAAAGGCGCCTGCGTCGCGAGGCAACCCGTCGGGCCGGTCCATGCACGAACGCACCGTCACGCCGAGGCTCTTGTAGCTGCCGGTCTCGCCCGCCTTCAGGGTCAGCGTCTCGATATGGGCGTCGAGCTTGTCGAGCACCCGCACCACCGCCCCGGACCGGCCCTGCCAGGCGTTCGGCACCGGCATGATCGGCGGCGGGACGTATTCGGCCGCGCGCGATGTCGGCGCGGCAAGCAGGACGACACCCGCCAGGACCGCCGGCAGAGGCAGGCGGCGGCTCATGCGCCGACCGGCCGTCGAGGGCCGGGCAGCGCCAGGATCTCGTCGATCAGGATACGACGCATGGCGGCGTCGTCCACGCCCATCAGCACCGCGTCGTCGAACACGTCGCGCAGGGTGGCGCGCAGCTCGGACTGGTTCTCCAGCAGCACGCGCAGCTTCTCGGTGCAAGAGATCGGCGTGCCGTCCGCCTGCGGCCAGCGCACCGGTGCGGTCATGGCGACGAAGCGGCAGGTGGGGCGGCAGGCGGGGCAGCGGACGCAGCGCCCTTCTTCTGCGCCGACATCGCGTCGGTCACGCTGAAGATGAACTTGCTCAGCAGCTGCTCCAGGCTGATCGAGCCCTGGGTCAGCGTCACCCGCGCACCCGGGTGCAGCACCTGGTCGGCGCCGCCCGGCTCCAGCGCCAGGTACTTGCCACCGAGCAGGCTGTCGCTGGTCACGATCGCCGAGCTGTCGGTGGGCAGGCGGATGCCGTCGCGCACGGTGAACGCCACCTCAGCCTGGTAGGAGGCGGGGTCGACCCGCTCCGACACCACCTGCCCCACCGCCACCCCGGCCAGGCGCACGTCGGAGCCGACGGACAGCCCGTCGATATGGGCGAAGCGGGCGAGGAGCCGGTAGCCGCCGTCGGACTTGCGCCCGCTGCCGAGCAGCGCCAGCGCCAGCAGCCCGGCCAGCCCCAGCAGGACCACAAGCCCGGTGAGGAACTCGATCGCGGCGCGTCCGCCGCCGCGGCTGCGCTGCGGCGCCGCGGCGAGGATGGTGCTGTCAGGAGGCGCGGTGTCGGGCACGGCTCAGGCGTCCGGGGTCCAGGACTCGTAGTCGCCGGTGGATTGCGGCCGGAGCCCGCCGCGGTAGTCGCTGCCCGGCGGGTGGTAAGCGCCCGGGTCGCCGGTGCGGTTCGGCTGGAACGGCAGCTGCCATGGCCTACGGGCGGCCGGCGGCAGCGGCGCGTCGTCGGCGTGGTGCAGCCAGTTCCACCATTCCGCCGGCACCGCGGAAGCGTCGTCGCCCGGGTTGTAGATCACCCAGCGGCGCATGCGGTTGGTATAGCCGCCCGGCCGGCGCGACTCGTAGTAGGCACGGCCGTCCGCATCGCGGCCGATCAAGCGGCCCCGGAGCAGGGTGAACAGTCGGGTGCCGATGCTGGTCATGACGGCCACCTATACGCAGCCGGGGCGGTCCGGTCTATCCGCACCCATGGCAACCGCGGCGCTGCGGCGATACGGCTTTCTCCGGACGGACCGACCGTCTAGGGTCGACCGATGGCCCATTCTCCGACCCGTCCCCCGTCCCGTCGATGAGCGCCGCGCCGAGCAGCCGGGGGCGCTGGAACGGGGTCAGGATGCGCACAGCGCACGAGGCCGCGGATCCGGACGCGACCCCGCGCCGCATCACCCTGCCGGCCGACTGGGACGACGGAGCGGCACAGGCACTGGCGGCGCTGGTCCCGGGCAGCGGGAACGCGTCGCTGGCGGAGGCGGCCGATCGCTGGATCGACCGGCTGGCGGGCCTGCCCGGCGCGCCCGACGGCCTCGGACGGGCGCTCGCCGTGCTGCTGCTGCTGCGCCGCGCGGCGCCCGGGCCCGGAACCTGGGCCGGTGCGGAAACGGAACCGGCAGGGCCGGCGCCGCTGTTCGTGCTCAACCTGGCCGCCTTCGTGAAGCCGGGCAGCGGCTTCGAGACCGACAGCTACGAGGCCGCACTCGGCACCGTGGCGCACGCGCTGCGGCTCGTGTCGGCACGGTCCGGTGCGGCGCCGCCGCGCCTGCTGCTGACCAACCTCGATGCCTGCCTGGCCGGGCTCGGGCTCGACTACGACGACGAGAACGGCCGCGACGTGGCGCGCTGCCTCGCCACCGCCGCCGCCGGGCTGTTGCGCGGCGACGCGGATGGCGGACAGCTGTCTCTGGTGCGGCCGCCGACGCGCTGCGCGGTGCCGGGTCTGGCGGCCCTGGCGGCGGTGGTGCGCGAGGCGCCGCCGCCGGGCTGCCGGGTCGAAACCGGCTTCTCGCAGCCGGGCGCGGTCGACACGCTGCTCGGCGTCGAGGGCTGCGGCCTGGCGCCGATCTTCTCGCCGCTGCGGCCGGACGGGCGCCTGTCCACCAGCACGCTGGCGCGGCTGTCCGGGCGCGGCCTGACCCCGGAAGCGGCGCTGGCGCTCAGCCTGTCCGGCGACGGGGTGCTGCCGCGTCCCGGGCGCGACGCGTGGCTTGCGATGCACCGCGCCCTGGCCGGTCTGGTCGACCACATGCCGCCGCTGCCGGAGCACCAGCCGGTGCTCGCGGCGGCCGGCCCGGCCCGTCGCGAGCTGCCGGCGCGCCGACGCGGCTTCACCCAGAAGGCGGCGATCGGCGGCCACCGCGTGTTCCTGCAGACCGGCGAGTTCGAGGATGGCAGCCTGGGCGAGCTCGCCATCACGCCCCCACGGGAGACGCCGGCGATGCGCGGGCTGATGGACGCCTTCGCCCGCTCGGTCAGCCTGGGCCTGCAGCACGGCGTGCCGCTGGAGGCCTATGTCGACGCCTTCGCCTATACCCGTTTCGGCCCGGCCGGCCCGGTGGACGGCGACGGCGGCATCGCCCACGCCACCTCCCTGCTGGACTACGCGTTCCGCATGCTGTCCGAGACCTATCTCGGCCGGCCGCTGCCGGACGCGCCGCACCCGGAGGCGGACGCGCACGACGAGCGGCCGCTGCTGCCGCTCGACCTGCCGGAGACCGGCACCCGGCCGAGGGCCGCCGGCCGCAGCGGGCTCCGCCTGGTGGGAGGACACGGATGAGCGGCGACACCCCGGCCGGGCGCCTGCAGGCGCTCGGGATCGTGCTGCCGACCGCAGCCGCGCCGGTCGCCAACTACGTGGCTGCGGTACGGAGCGGCGGCCTGCTGGTGGTGTCGGGGCAGCTGCCGCTGGTGGAGGGGCGGCTGAGCGCCAGCGGCAAGCTGGGCGGCGGGGTCACGGTGGAGAAGGGTGCGGAGGCGGCACGCTGGTGCATGATCAACGTGATCGCCCAGGTCGAGGCGGCACTGGGCGGGCTGCACGCGGTCCGTCGCGTGGTGCGGCTCGGCGGGTTTGTCGCCTGCACCCCGGACTTCACCCAGCATGCCACGGTGATGAACGGCGCGTCGGACCTGGCGGTGGCGGTGTTCGGCGAGAACGGGCGACATGCCCGCTCCACGGTCGGCGTGCCGTCGCTGCCGCTGGACGCGCCGGTCGAGGTGGAAGCGCTGTTCGAGGTGGACGGGCTTTGAGCTGAGGCCAGGCGGGCCATATCGGGCTGATGGCTGAACCGGCACCCACCTTCTCGCTGTCTCTGCATCCCTCGATCGACGCGATCGACCCGGTCGAATGGGATGCCTGCGGCGGCGGCGACAACCCGTTCGTCAGCCACGCCTTCCTGTCCGCGGTCGAGGACAGCGGCTCGACCGGCCGTCGCACCGGCTGGATGCCGCAGCACGCCGTGCTGCGCGACGGGACCGGGCGCCTGCTGGGTGCGGCGCCGATGTATGCCAAGTCGCATTCCTATGGCGAGTACGTGTTCGACCACGGCTGGGCCAACGCGTTCGAGCAGGCGGGCGGCCGCTATTATCCCAAGCTGCAGGTGGCGGCCCCCTTCAGTCCGGTGCCGGGCCCGCGCCTGCTGGTGCATCCCGACGCCGGCCATCCGCCCGCGGTGCTGATGGCGGCGCTGGCGGGGGCGCTGCGCCAGGCCTGCGGCGAGCTGTCGCTGTCCTCGGTGCACGTGACTTTCTGCAACGAGGACGAGTACGAGGCGCTTGGCGCCGCCGGCTGGCTGCAGCGACTCGGCATGCAGTTCCACTGGGAGAACGCCGGCTACGCGAGCTTCGACGACTTCCTGGGCGCGCTCAGCTCGCGCAAGCGCAAGGGGCTGCGGCGCGAGCGGCGCGACGCCAACGCAGCCGGCCTCCAGTTCCGCACCCTGCAGGGCCACGAGATCACCGCCCGCCACTGGAAGGCGTTCCACCGCTTCTACATGTCCACCGTGGACCGCAAGTGGGGCAGCGCCTACCTGACCGAGCGGTTCTTCCCGCTGCTGTCCGAGCGGCTCGGCGACAAGGTGGTGCTGATGCTGGCCGAGCAGGACGGCCACCCGGTGGCGGGCGCGCTCAACCTGCTGGGCCGCGACGCTTTGTACGGTCGCAACTGGGGCTGCATCGGCGACTGGCCGTTCCTGCATTTCGAGCTCTGCTACTACCGCGCCATCGACTTCGCGATCGAGCGGGGCCTGAAGCGGGTCGAGGCAGGCGCGCAGGGCGAACACAAGATCCAGCGCGGCTACCTGCCGCGCCCGACCTACTCGGCGCACTGGATCGAGCATCCGGGGTTGCGTGCGGCGGTGTCCGACTACCTCCGGCAGGAACGGCCGGCGCGGCTGGAGGAGATGCAGGCCTTGTCGACCCTGTCGCCCTATCGCCGGGGCGACGAGGAAGCCTGATTCCGGCGCAACCCGGGCCGCGATCGGCTATCAAGGGCCGAACGGCGGGAGAAGACCGGGATGTCGGGGCAGATCGGCAGGAACGACGAGCGGGTCAGGCTGCGTGCCTACCACCTGTGGGAGCAGGACGGTCGCCCACATGGCCGCAACGACGAGTACTGGCAGATCGCCCTGCGACAGATCCAGGAGGAGGAGCAGGAGGTCGCGGCGATGCCCGACCCGTTGTGACGGGCCGGGCGGGAGGTCAGCTGCGAGCGAACGCGCCCTGGAGGTTCTCGTCGATCTTGGCCAGAAAGTCCTGGGTGGTGAGCCAGGGCTGGTCAGCGCCGATCAGCAGCGACAGGTCCTTGGTCATGTGGCCGGCTTCCACCGTGTCGATGCACACCTTCTCCAGCGTTTCGGCGAAATGCGTCACGTCCGGGGTGTCGTCGAAGCGGCCGCGATAAACCAGGCCGCGGGTCCAGGCGAAGACCGAGGCGATCGGGTTGGTGCTGGTCTGGCGGCCCTTCTGGTGCTCGCGATAGTGACGCGTCACCGTGCCGTGCGCGGCTTCCGACTCGATGGTGTTGCCGTCGGGCGACAGCAGCACGGAGGTCATGAGGCCGAGCGAGCCGAAGCCCTGCGCCACGATGTCGCTCTGCACGTCGCCGTCGTAGTTCTTGCAGGCCCAGACGTAGCCGCCGGACCACTTCAGAGCGGCTGCCACCATGTCGTCGATCAGACGGTGCTCGTAGGTCAGGCCACGTGTCGTGAACTCGGACTTGAACTCGGCGTCGAACACGTCCTGGAACACGTCCTTGAACATGCCGTCATAGGCCTTGAGGATGGTGTTCTTGGTCGACAGGTAGACCGGCAGCGAGCGCGACAGGCCGTAGTTGAAGCTGGCTCGCGCGAAGCCCTCGATCGAGGCCTTGGTGTTGTGGATGCCAAGCGCCACGCCGGGCCCCTTGAAATCGTGCACCTCGTGCTGGATCGGCGCTCCGCCGTCGGCGGGCTGGTAGGTGATGGTGACCGTGCCAGGACCCGGCACCTTGAACTCGGCAGCGCGGTAGATGTCGCCGTAGGCATGGCGGCCGATGATGATCGGCTGGGTCCAGTGCGGCACCAGGCGCGGCACGTTCGAGCAGATGATCGGCTCGCGGAAGATGGTGCCGTCGAGGATGTTGCGAATGGTGCCGTTCGGGCTGCGCCACATTTTCTTCAGCTTGAACTCGGCGACGCGCGTCTCGTCGGGGGTGATGGTGGCGCACTTCACGCCGACGCCGTAGGTCCTGATCGCGTGGGCGGCGTCCACCGTGACCTGGTCGTCGGTTTGGTCGCGGTACTCGATGCCGAGGTCGTAGTACTTCAGATCGACGTCGAGATAGGGGAGGATCAGCTTCTCCTTGATGAAGCTCCAGATGATCC
>CAXUDP010000096.1:0-13606 GCA_964249735.1 uncultured Acetobacteraceae bacterium
GGCGCACGACTTCAACAACCTGCTGACCGGGATCGCCGGCAGCCTGGAGCTGCTGAAGACGCGGATGGGGCAGGGGCGCCATGACGAGGCGCCGCGCTACATCGAGGCCGCGCAGGGCGCTGCCGACCGGGCGGCGGCACTGACGCACCGGTTGCTGGCGTTCTCGCGACGGCAGACGCTGGAACCCAAGGCGACCGACGTGAACCGGCTGATCGCCGGCATGGAGGAGCTGATCCGACGCACGGTGGGACCCTCCATCGCCGTGGCGGTGGTCGGCACGCCCGATCCGGACTCCATCCTGGTGGATCCGAACCAGCTGGAAAACGCGCTGCTCAACCTGTGCATCAACGCCCGCGACGCCATGCCGGACGGTGGAAAGCTGACGGTCGAGACCGGGCAGGTGCGGCTGGACGGGCGGGCCGCGCAGGAACGCGAGCTGCCGGCCGGATCCTATGTCTCGCTCTGCGTCAGCGACACCGGCACCGGCATGACCCCCGACGTGATCGCCATGGCGTTCGACCCGTTCTTCACCACCAAGCCGATCGGCCAGGGCACCGGGCTCGGGCTGTCCATGATCTACGGCTTCATCCGGCAGTCCGGCGGCCAGGCGCGGATCCACTCCACCCCCGGGATCGGCACCACCGTCTGCCTCTACCTGCCCCGGCACAAGGCCGAGGCCGAGGCCGCCGCCGTGCCGCCGGCGCTGTCGGAACCGCCACGCGCGCGCCCCGGCGAAACGGTGCTGGTGGTCGACGACGAGCCCACGGTGCGCATGCTGGTGGCCGAGGTGCTGGAGGAGCTCGGCTACCACACCCTTGAGGCGGCGGACGGCGCGGCCGGCCTGCGCGTGCTGCAGTCGGAGGCGCGGATCGACCTGCTGGTGACCGACGTCGGCCTGCCCGGCGGCATGAACGGTCGGCAGGTGGCGGACGCGGCGCGGACGCTGCGCCCCGGGCTCAAGGTGCTGTTCATCACCGGCTACGCCGAGAACGCGGTGCTGAGCCACGGCCATCTCGAGCCCGGCATGCACGTGCTGGTCAAGCCGTTCCCGATGGAGCTGCTGGCGCGCCGGATCAAGCAGGTGGTGACGACGGCCTGACCGGTCCGGCTCCGTCCGGCACGCGCGGCGCCGTGGCGATCAGGGCGGCGCTGTAGGCATGCACCGGGTGCGCGAGCAGGGTCGCGGTGTCCGCCATCTCGACGATGCGGCCGTCCTTCAGCACCGCGATCCGGTCGGCGAGCCAGCTGACCGCGGCCAGGTCGTGGCTGATCACCACGTAGGCGACGTGCTCGCTGCGGGCGAGGTCGCGCAGCAGGGTCAGCATCATCGCCTGCGTCGACACGTCGAGCGCCGAGGTGGGCTCGTCCAGCACGATGATCTCCGGACGCGCCGCCAGCGCGCGCGCCACCGCCACGCGCTGCGCCTGGCCGCCGGAGATCTGCCCGGGCCAGCGTCCGGCTAATGACGGATCGAGCCCGACCTTCGCCAGCAGCACCGCCACCTCGCGGTCGAGCCGGGTGCGGTCGAACACGCCGCCGAGCCGGAGCGGTTCGGCCAGCGTGTCGCGTACGCGCAGACGCGGGTTGAGCGACTCGCGCGGGTCCTGGAACACCGGCTGGATCCGGCGCCGCGCCCTACGTCGCTCCGGACCGGGCAGGTCGGCCACCGGCTGGCCGTCGAGCAGGATGCGGCCGTCATGGCGCAGCATGTGCAGGATCGCCCGCCCCAGCGTCGACTTGCCCGAGCCGCTTTCGCCGACGATGCCGAGGCATTCGCCACGGCGCAGCGTCAGGGAGACGCCCTGCAGCGACGGCGCCGCCGGCCGCCGGCCGGAACCGGGATAGCGCACCGACACCTCATCCAGCACCAGCAGCGGGGCGGCGGAGGCAGCGACGGCCGCTCCATAGGGCTGCGGCGCGTGAACAACGTTCAAGTCCGGCGGCGGCGGCGGATAAAGGCAGCGTGCCGCGTCCTCGGCGTCGCCCAGCGCTGGCGGGTCGCCATCGTCGCAGGGCGGGCGGTGGTGCGGGCAGCGCGGCGCGAAGCGGCAGCCAGGCGGCCGTGCCGACGGGTCCGGCAGCGTGCCGGGGATCCCCTGCAGCGCCGCCTGGCCGATCCGCGGCACCGCGGCGAGCAGGGCCTGGCTGTACGGGTGACAGGGTCGTGCAAAGAACCGCCCTGCCGCGCCCCATTCCACCGCCCGGCCCGCGTACAGCACCGTCAGCCGGTCGGCATGCGCCTCCACGATCGACAGGTCGTGGGTGATGAACAGCACGCCGAGCCGGTGGCTGCGCTGCAGCCGGGCCAGCAGCGCCAGGATCTGACGCGCCACCAGCGGATCGAGCCCGGTGGTGGGCTCGTCGGCGATCAGCACGGTCGGCTCGCAGGCCAGTGCCGCCGCGATCATCACCCGCTGCCGCTGCCCGCCGGAGAACTGGTGCGGGTAGTCGTCGAGGCGGCGCGCCGGGTCCGGTATGCCGACCTCGCCCAGCAGCTCGATCGCACGCCGCCGTGCCTGCGCCCGGGTGCCGCCCTCGTGCAGCCGGTACCCTTCCGCCACCTGCGCACCGATCGTGGCACTCGGGTTCAGCGCCGAGAGCGGGTTCTGGAACACCATGCCGATGCGGCCGCGCAGGCGGCGCATCTGCCGCTCGTCCTGGGCCAGCAGGTCGAGCCCGTCGAAGCGCACCTCCCCCGAGGTGCGGGCGCCGCGCGGCAGCAGGCGCATCGCCGCCAGGGCTGCGATCGTCTTGCCCGAGCCGCTTTCTCCCACCAGCGCGGCCATCTCGCCGGCCCGCACCTGGAGGTCCAGCGCGTCCAGCACCGGCAGCGGCCGGCCGCCGCCATGCGCCGGCAGCGACACCGACAGCGCCTGGAGCTCCAGCACCGTGCTCACCTGGTGCCGCCCTGCCTGGCCAGCAGTCCCTGGCCGATCAGCGAGGCCGACAGCAGGGAAGCGAAGATCAGCAGCCCGGGCGGCAGCACCAGCCACCACGGGTCGAGCGCCACCAGCTGAAGCGCCCCCTCCAGCAGCCCGCCCCAGCTGGTCTGCGGCGGCTGCACGCCCAGGCCCAGGAACGACAGCGCCGACAGCAGCAGGATCATCTCGCCGACCAGAAAGGTGAAGTTCACTGCCAGCACCGGCGCCATCACCCGCAACAGGTGGGTGGTGGCGACGTGGAAGAAGCCGCCGCCCATCTGGCGCGCCGCCTGGACGAACTCGCGGTCGCGCGCCGCCCGCGTCTCGTTGCGCACCAGGCGAGCCAGCGGCGGCCAGGAGATCAGCCCGAGCAGCAGGATCAGCGACGCGGTCGACAGGCGCAGGATGGCGGCGAAGAAGATCAGCACCACCAGCCCCGGCAGCGCCAGCACCGCGTCGAGCAGGCGCATCATCGCCGCGTCGAGCAGGCGCGGGCCAAGTCCGGAGGCGAGGCCATAAAGCAGGCCGGCGAGGAAGGTGACCATCGCCGCCGGCAGCGCCACCAGCAGCGTCGCCTGGCCGGCGTCCATCACCCGCGCCAGGTTGTCGCGGCCGAGCTCGTCGGTGCCGAGCAGAAACGCCCGGCTCGGGTGCGACAACGGCGACAAGGGGTTGAGCGCGTACGGATCGGCAGGCCAGGCGAACGGCAACAGGAAGCACAGCGCCAGGACCAGCACCGCCAGCGCAGCGCCGCCCAGCAGGCTGCCGCCGCCGAGCAGGGAGGCAGCGCTGCGGAAGCGGAGGCGTGCGCCGGTGCGGGGAAGGGATGCCGCGTCAGGCATAGCTGGTCCGGGGGTCGAGCAGGCCGTTGAGCAGGTCGGCGAGGAGGTTGCCGAGCACGGTCAATATGCCGATCACCAGCACGATGCCGATCAGCACGGGATAGTCCTGGCCGATCGCCGACTGCCACAGCAGCCAGCCGAGACCGGGGTAGGAGAACACGGTCTCGGTGACGATGCCGCCGGCGAAGATGGTAGGCAGCGACAGGCCCAGCAGCGTCACCACCGGACGCAGCGCGTTGCGCAGCACGTGTCGGAACAGGATGCGGACCGGGGACGCGCCGCGCGCGGCGGCCGAGCGCACGTAGTCGCGGCCGAGCTCCTCGTGCACGCTCTGGGCGAGGTAGCGCGACAGCGCCGGCACCGTGAACAGGGTGATCGTGGCCGCCGGCAGCGCCAGGTGCGACAGGACCGAGCCGGGCGTCTGGTGCGCAAGGCGCAGGTCCTCCAGGCCGCCCGCCGGCAGCCAGCCCAGCCCCATCGACACCCACAGGATCAGCAGGGTGCCGACGAAGAAGGAGGGCAGAGCGAACAGCGCCAGCTCCACCGTGCCGATCACCCGGCCGAGGCGGCGCTCGTGGAACACGCCGTGCAGCAGCCCAAGCCCGAACGCGATGGCGAGGCTGGCGGTCAGCGCCACCAGCTGCAGCAGGATCGTGTTGGCCTCGTAGGACAGCAGCATGGCGCCGACCGGCTGGTTCGACAGGTAGGAGCTGCCCAGCCGCCCGTGCCCGAGCTGCCACAGCCAGCGCAGGTACTGCTGCCAGATCGGCAGGTCGAGGCCGAACTCGTGGTTGATCGCCGCCACCGTGTCCGGCCGCGCCGCCGGCCCCAGGATCGAGTAGGCCGGCCCGCCCGGGGTCAGGTGGCTCATCACGAAGGCCAGCAGCGTCAGGATCAGCAGCGACAGCGCGGCGCTGCCGAGGCGTGTCCTAACGACGCGCAGCATCGTCGCCTCTCCCGTCTGCCGTGCAGGCAAGCGGGCCGAACAGCGTCAGCAGCTCGGCCGACCACATCCCGTTCGGGCTGAGGAAGTCGGACACGTGGCCAATCCCGGGCCGCACCAGCACCTCCGGCGTGCCGGACGGCAGGTAGAGGTGCGGCGCCTGCTCGGCGGTGTAGTCCTCCACCGCGCGCAGCGGGCCGTCGCCAGAGCCGAACATCACGTCGCGGTTCAGCGCGTCCATCCGCGCGTCGAGGTAGTGGCCGTCGTTCATCGTGCCGTCGGACGAGAAGAAGTCGTGCATGTTTGGATAGGTCGTGATCGACCAGCGCAGGGTGACCACGTCCCAGTCGTGGCCGTTGCCGTCCAGGATCGCCAGCAGCTGGTTGAAGCCGATGGTGCGGATCGACACGTCCATGCCGATGCGGCGCAGGTTGCGCTGGATCAGCTGCGCCTGGATGATCCCGTCGGCGCTTTCCGACGAGGTCAGGATCGAGAAGGCGAGCCGCTGACCGCGGCGCGCCAGGATCCCATCCGGGCCGGGGCTCCAGCCGTCGGTCGCCAGCAGCGCGCTCGCGGCGGCGGGATCGAAGGACAGGTCCGGATAGCCAGCACGGGCGGCGTCGGATTGCAGGTCCACCATGGAGGGCGGCACCGGGCCGTGGTCGACGCTGGCCTGGCCGCGGTAGATCAGGTCCACGATCTCCTTCTGGTCGATGCCGCGCGTGATCGCCCGCCGCACCGCGTCGTCGGCCAGGAACGGCGCCGTCTTCGAGCGGAAGTTGATGTAGCCGTCGCCGTAGGAGAAGATCGGGGTCAGCTTCACCACCCCGAACCCCGGCAGGCGGGTGGCGAACTGTGTCAGCAGGTAGGGGATGCTCGCCATGTCGAGCGCGCCGGCCCGCATCTGCTCAAGCGCGGTGTTGCCGGTGGGAAAGGCGATCACCAGGCGCCGGACCTGCGGATGGTGGCCGCCGTAGAGGGGGTTCGGCACCAGCACCGCGTGTCGCCCGACCGCGTACTCCTTCAGCACGAACGGGCCGTCGCCGACCGCGAACAGGGTGGCATCGTTCTGCCGCCGGCGCAGCTCGACCGGGCTCATGCCGGCGAACACGTGCCGGGGCAGCGGGAACAGCAGGTTGCCGAGGCCGAGCGAGACGAACCAGCGCGGGTTGACCTTGCGCACCATGCGCAGCTCGAGCTGGTGCGGTGACACGACGCGGCTCGACGCGATCAGTGTCGGCACCCCGCCCAGGCCGTACCAGACATAGCTCGGCCCCATGGTCCGGATCAGGTCCAGGGTGAAGGAGAGGTCGGATGCCGTTACCGGCACCCCGTCCGACCAGCGCCAGTCGTGCAGGGTGACCAGGAAGGTCGAGCCGTCGTCTGGGGTGTCCACCGAAGCGGCCACGCTGCGGTCGTAGTCTGGCCGGCCGTGCCGGTCGATCCAGACCAGCGGCCGCAGGAACTGTTCGATCACCTCATGTGAATAGACCGAGTTGGTCAGCAGCGGGTTGAGCGAGTTGACCCCGGCCGGCGGCCCAAGGCCGACGCCGGTGGGCACGATCACGCTGCCGCAGCCCGCCTGTTCCGCCCGCAGTGGCGAACCGGCGAACAGGAAGAGCATCAAAACCGAGACCGGAAACCAGGAACTGGACACCCGTCCGTCCTAGCTTCCACCTCCCTCCATGTCGAGGGCGCATGCCACCTCTGCCTTCAGCGCAGGCAGCACGATCTCCCCGAACCAAGGGTTGCGCGCCTCCCAGATGCCGGTGCGCCAGGACGGGTGTGGCAGCGGGAACAGCCCGCGCGGCAGGTGATCGCGGAAGGCGCGCACCCGCTTGGTCATCGGCGCGCGACCGAGCACGTGGTTCTGCGCGTAGCTGCCGATCAGCAGGGTGAGACGGAGCCCGTGCATGTGCGACAGCACCCGGTCGCGCCAGATCGGCGCACATTCGGGGCGCGGCGGGCAGTCCCCGCCCTGTGACAGGCGGCCGGGATAGCATAGCCCCATCGGCAGGATCGCCACCCGGGCGGGGTCGTAGAACACGGCCTTGTCCAGCCCGAGCCAGCCGCGCAGCCGGTCGCCGGACGCGTCCCAGAACGAGATCCCCTTCTCGTGCACCACGGTACCGGGCGCCTGGCTCGCGATCAGCAGCCGGGCGGTGGTGGACACGTGCAGGATCGGCCGCGGCCCCAGCGGCAGGACCGGCGCGCATACCCGGCACGCCCGCACCTCGGCCACCAGCCGGGCCAGGGCCGCATCCGGCCCGTCGCCCAGGATCGCGCCGTCTGCCACCGTCGTCGGCCGCCCCTCAGGGTTCCGTGGTTGGGGTCGGCTGCTCGCCCACGGTGAAGATCACCACCTGCTCGCCGCTATGCGCGAAGGTGACCGTGCACGGCACCAGCGCGCCGTCCGACAGCGGCTGCGTCGCCTGGGTCAGGTCGATCAGCGCCGTCACCGGATGCATCTGGCCGTGCAGGGCGGGCGGCGTGTCGAGGCCGTTCTGGGTGCGCGTGGTGGTCTCAGCCTCGTGCTGCTGCGAGGCGGTCGGGGTGGCGATGTCGTTGTGCAGCGTCCCGTTGCGCAGCGCCACGTGTCCGGAAGCGGGACACTCGACCCGGATCAGGCGGTCGGTCAGCGTACCGTGGTTGACGATGACCGTGCTGAGCAGCGCGGTCGAGTGCGCGGCGTCGGCCTGCGCCCAGGACGGACCGACCTGCATCGGCCCCGGCACCTGCACCGCCGCCCGCGCCGGCAGCGCCAGGCACAGGCCGCACGCCAGTGCCGCGAGGCCGCGCCACGCTCCCCCCGCGGATCCGTGCTCACTCCAGTTCATAATCGACCTCCGCGGTGTAGACCGGCTGATCGGGACCGGGCTGCGAGCTGAACAGCGTGAAGCTGTCGACCGGCACCGGCCCGGTGCGAAGCAGGTTGTGGCTCTGCACCCAGCCGGCAAGCAGCGGCTCGGCCACCGCGTCCACCCGGGCCAGCGAAACGTGCGGCTGGAACCGGCGCCGTTCCGCGGCCACGCCTACGCGCTGCAGGGCGGTCTCGATCTTGGTTTGCAGGTGGTCGAGGCGCTCGCAGCGGACGATCCCGGCCCACAGCTTGCTGGGACGGCCGTTCCGCTCGAACACGCCGGTGCCGGACAACGCCAGCTCGAAGCGCCGGCCGCGCAGCGCGTGCAGGGCCAGGTCGATCTCCTCGGCGCGGTCGCGCCGTACCTCGCCGATGAAGCGGAGCGTCAGGTGCAGATTCTCGGGCGCCACCCAGCGTGCGCCGGAGAGGCCGCCGCACAGGCCGGACAAGGTTTCGCGCACGGTCCAAGGCAGGTCCAGCGCGACGAACAGGCGCATCAGCGCTTGGGCGGCCGACGCGGGAACAGCAGCATCACGGCCGCGAGCACGGCGAGCATGACCGCCACGCGCGACGGCGGCCGTCCCGCCGCAGGTTGCACACCGGTCATGTCGACGACATCTGCCCCCTGGATGAGCCCGCTGGAGTCGAGGCCAGGCGGCTGATCACGGTGCCCGCGGCGATTCCGCCGGTCAATCGCCGCCGCCATCGGGCGCCGGCCGTGCCGGCATCCTTGACCTTGCGCGCGGAACCTCCAACATAGTTCGATGGACCGCCGGGATTGCCCGGCCCCACAGGAAATGAAAGACCATGGCGTTCGTTCCCGATTATCGGACCACCCCCAGCAGGACCGGCGTCGGTGTCCAGGCCGGAGCCGTGGATCTCGGGCTGCGTGCCTACATGCTGCGCGTCTACAACTGGATGGCATCCGGCCTGGTGCTGACCGGTCTGGTCGCCTACGGCATCGCCCACAGCCAGCTGTCGGCCCTGTTCCACCAGACGGTGATGTTGTCCAACGGCACCGTGGCGATCCGCCCGACCATGCTCGGCTTCGTCGCCATGATCGCGCCGCTCGGCTTCGTCATGGTGCTGAGCTTCGGCATCAACCGGTTGTCGCGCCAAACCACGCAGGCGCTGTTCTGGGCATTCTCGGCCGCGATGGGCGTGAGCCTGACCAACCTGTTCTTTATCTACACGGATCTGTCGATCGTGCGGGTGTTCTTCATTACCGCCGGCACCTTCGCGGCGATGAGCTTGTGGGGCTACACCACGAAGACCGACCTGACCCGGTTCGGCTCGTTCCTGATCATGGGCCTGTTCGGCATCATCATCGCCAGCGTCGTCAACATCTTCACCCACAGCGCCGGGCTCTACTTCGTGGTGAGCGTGCTGGGTGTGCTGATCTTCACCGGTCTCACCGCCTACGACACGCAGCGGATCAAGTGGAACTACGGCCAGCTGGCCTACTACCAGGGCGCGGACGGTGCGGCGAAGCAGAGCGTGAGCGACGCGCTGATGCTCTACCTGACCTTCATCAACCTGTTCACCTTCCTGCTCCAGCTCACCGGGACGCGCAGCAGCAACAACTGATCTGCCTTCCTCGGTCACGGAAAAGCTCCCGGTCGTGAGATCGGGGGCTTTTTTCATGCCCGTCGCTCGTGCATGGATACGTGTTGCAACACGTGGATCCAGTTCATGCGACATCCCGCCCGCTCGTTCCTGCCCACCCGGATCCTCCTGTCCGGCGTGGCACTTGCCGCGCTGTCCTCGCTGCCTGCCCGGGCGCAGCCGGCGGTCGGCAGCAGCAACGTGGCACCGATCGAGCCGGACGTGCCGCATCCGGACGAGACGCCCTGCCGCGTGACGCTGTTCAGCAACGCCAGCTTCGGCGGCAGTGCCGTCCCCTTCACCTTCGCGCCGCCGGCTTCCTGTCCCGGCCCCTGGGCCAAGGTGGTGCTGAGCACCGACATCTCGCTCGACGCCGGCCGGCAGTACGACCGCACCGCCACCATCTTCCTCGGCGGGGTCAACCTCCTGTTCGGCACCACCGCGGAGCCGCGCGCCGCGCTGGCGCCGTCCTGGCACGTGGAACGCGACGTCACCGACGACACCGCCCTGCTCGAGACCGCACAGCCCGGCCACGTGCTGATCGCCAACTACACGAACAGCACCGACACCAGCATCATCACCGCCAACGCCAGCCTGCTGTTCTATCCGGCCACCGCCCGCTATCCGGCGCCCGCCACCCCCGACCTAGTGATCCCGCTCAACAGCGACCCGACCGCCGACACGGTGGCGCTGAACGACGGCACCCAGTCGCTGAGCCGCACCGGGGTGCTGCCGACCAACGTGGAGCGCGCGCGCCTCGACGTGCTGCTACAAAGCCAGCAGGGCGACGAGTTCTGGTACACCTGCGTGCCGGACGCGCTCGCCGGCACACTCGACACCTGCGGCGGCGGGGCGTTCCGGGAAGGGCAGGTGGCGATCGACGGCGTCCCGGCCGGCGCAGCCCCGGTGTATCCGTTCATCTTCACCGGCGGCATCGATCCTTATCTCTGGGAGCCGATCCCGGGCGTGCAGACCCTGGCGTTCAAGCCGTACTCGGTGGAGCTGACCCCGTTCGTCGGCGCCATCAACGACGGCCGGCCGCACACGATCTCCCTGTCCGTCGCCGGCGCGAACCAGTACTTCTCGGTCACCGGCGCGCTCTACCTGTTCCTCGACCACGGCAGCAGCACGGTGTCGGGCGCTGTCACCCGCAACACCCTGGCAGCACCCGCCCCGGTCGTGACCAGCAACATCGCGCAGAACAACGGCGTCGCCACCGGCACCGTGCTGACCACGTCGCAGCACGACTACACCATCAGCGGCACCGCCATCACCTCGCACGGCGCCGTCACCACCACGGTGGCGCAGGTCGGACGGTTCTCCAACAGCCAGAGCTTCGACGTGTCGGACACGGTGGACGACCAGGACGTCACCCAGCGCACCGACACCGTCAGCACCGTGACCACCGTCGCCGCCGGGCGGCAAACGGTGTCGGTGCGGAGCTTCTCCTACCCGCTCGACCTCCACTACGCCTACACCGTCAACGCCAACGGCAGCGCTGTCCAGACCACGGCGGTGCGTCAGTCGCTGGAACACGGCACGCTGCGTCTGGTGGACGGGGTGCCGACCGAGGCGTCGCTGCTGCACGAGGCGGTGACGCCGAGCGACGTGCTGGACCTGGCGGCGGATGGATCGGTGTCGTCGCATGCCGGCAGCAGCACCGCCAAATACCTGTCCGCCGGCACCCTGACCGGCTGCGTCACCCGGCACGAGACGTCCACCAACAGCGTGCTTGCCACCATGAGCAGCACCGGGAACTGTGACCTCGGCGGCCTGCTTCCCTGAAGCACTGTTCCGCGTCCGGACCCGTTACGGCAGGGCTCTGCCCTGCACCCGGAAGGGGATGGTCATCCCCTTCACCCCTGATTGAGAGATGGGTCGGAGGACGGAGCCGGCACGCTCCAGAATCAGCATGTCGGTCTCGACTTGAATTCAGGCCGATGATTTTAGAGGCTCATGACGCCATGTCTTTCTTGCCCTTCGAGCCCTCTTCCTCTTCGTCTGTGAAGGCTTCGTGGAGTAGCTCACCCGGAAAATAGAATACATACGATGAGCACTGAAATATCTCATCACTTGGCCTAGCCACGAGGAGGGGCGCTCTCGATAGTTGTTTCCGGGCAAGATCGTTTTCCGGATCAAGCAGCCGCGCTACTGCCGGGTTCTTGACCCCTGGCAAGTCGACATAGCGAAGAAGCTCTTCATTCTCGAAAAAAGTATGGTGTTTTCGGCATGACGAGACTCGGAGCGTTGATCAGCGCAGCCGCTCCGCTTGGTTGATCAGGAAATCAACGCCATAAAGGTCAGCTATTCCTATTTCCTACGGCATCGACTTCAAGAACTTGTTCCAAAGACGTAATACCTGTTGAGTTTGTTTTTCGGACACGAGGCTCTTTGCACGCCAGATGCCGGCAAACGTTCTCGACGTCCCGCTCGTCATGACGCAGAAACAGCGGGCGCCCCAACAGCAGGTCGTCGAAGTGGCCGTCGTCCATGATCGCGAACACCGGCGGTGGCATGCTTGCGACGACCACGCCCAGGCCGGCGACGCTTACATGCCTGTCCCGGCCATGGCAGTGTTCGTTGACAGCCTGAACCTTTCAGGAGGCACCGCCGGAAAAGAACGCAAGGCTGCAGCAGCCAGCCAGTTCAGCCATGAACCCTAGACGATGGTCTTGAGGTACTCGGCCAGCTTCACCGCGGCGGCGTTCTTGTCGATCCGCTCCAGCGCGCCGAGCTCCGCGGCGAGACGGTCCATCGCCGCCTCGTAGATCTGCCGCTCGGAGAAGCTCTGGTCCGGCTGGCCGGCGTTGCGGTGCAGGTCGCGCACCACCTCGGCGATCGCCAGCGGGTCGCCCGAGTTGATCTTGGCCTCGTATTCCTGCGCCCGCCTGGACCACATGGTGCGCTTGATCCGCGCCCGTCCCTTCAGGATCGCCAGCGCCTCGTCGAACAGCTTGCGCGTCGCCAGCTTGCGCAGGCCAGCACTCTTCGCCTTCGCCACCGGGACGCGCAGCGTCATCCGGTTTTCCTCGAAGGTGATGTGGATCAGCTCCAGCTTGTGGCCGGCGATCTCCTCGATGGCGATTCGCTCGACCTTGCCAACGCCGTGTGTCGGGTACACCACATGATCGCCTTCCGCGAACGGCTCGTCGTCGCGGGGCTTGCGGGCCGCATTGGGACGCGGTCTGTTGTCTGCCTGGGCGTCGTCCGCATCGGACTCCGCCGACACCGCCTCGTCCGACACGTCGTCGGGAATGACGTCGCCGTCCACCTGGTCATCCTGGATTTGTGTCGCCGTCTTGGTCAGCATAAGCCTGCCGTCTCCTGCTCGCCCGGCCTCGGGGATGCCGCACCGTGCGCCCGGCCGCTTCCGGATCGTCACGCGGGGGGGCGTGACGACGGGGATCGGCTGCCATAGCGTTATGGTGATATCAAACCCTATCACGTTCGGGCGTCCGGCGGAACCCGGGCAGGATCAGGCCGGCGATCAGCCAAACAGGTCGGGCATCGCGGTCGGGCTGGCCTGGTCGAAGCGCGACACGCTGACGCCCAGCAGCCGGATGCTGCGCTCGAACGGGAACAGTCCGCGCAGCAGCAGGACCGCCGCGTCGGCGAGCGCGGTCCGGGTCGCGAACGGCGCCGGGCTGGAGGCGGCACGGGTGACGATGCGGAAGTCGGAGAACTTCACCTTCAGCGTCACCGTGCGCGCCGGCCGTCCCGCGGTCTCGTAGCCGGCCCAGACCTTGTCGATCGCGGGCCGAAGCGCCGCACAGGCTTCTTCCCAGTCCGACACGTCGGCGGCAAAGGTGTGTTCCGAGCCGAGCGACTTGCGCGGCCGGTCGGTCACCACCGGCCGGTCGTCCTCGCCGCGCGCGATGGCGTGGTAGTGCGGCCCGGCCTTGCCGAAATGCCGGACCAGGCGCTCCAGCGTCCAGCCGCGCAGGTCGAGCCCGGTCTGGATGCCGAGCCCGCGCATCTTCGCCGCCGTCACCGGGCCCACCCCGTGGAACCGGTCCACCGCCAGCGTTTCGACGAAGCCCGGACCGCGCGAGGGCGTGATCACGAACAGCCCGTCCGGCTTGCGCTGGTCGGAGGCGAGCTTGGCCAGGAACTTGTTGTAGGACACCCCGGCCGAAGCGGTCAGGCCGGTCTCCGCGCGAATCCGGGCGCGGATCTCTGCGGCGATCGCGGTGGCCGAGCCCAGGTCCCGCAGCGGCCGGGACACGTCGAGATAGGCCTCGTCCAGCGACAAGGGCTGGATCAGGTCGGTGTAGGTCTCGAACACGCGCCGGATCTGCTGCGACACCGCCTTGTAGGTGTCGAAGCGGGGCGGCACGAACACCAGCTCCGGACACAGCCGTCGCGCGGTGACCGACGGCATCGCCGAGCGCACGCCGTAACGCCTGGCCTCGTAGCTCGCCGCCGCCACCACGCC
>CAXUDP010000097.1:0-13591 GCA_964249735.1 uncultured Acetobacteraceae bacterium
CGACGCCTGGCTCGACACCGCCATCCGGCCGATCCGGCGTGCGGTGGACATCCGCTCCGGCGCCGGCCCGGCGGCGCTCCGCATCGCCGCGCGCGTCCCGGCAGCCGAGATGCTGGCGGTCGACATCAACGACACGGCGCTCCAGCTCGCTGCCGTCAACGCCGCACTCGGCGACCTGGCCGACCTCCGGTTCCGCCACAGCAACCTGCTGTCCGACGTGGAGGGCGAGTTCGATCTGGTGGTCGCGCATCCGCCCTAACCTGATCGACGGGCGCGGCCGTGCCTACCGCCACGGCGGCGGCGCGCTCGGCGCCGACCTCGCCATCGCCATCGTCCGGTCCGCGAGCGAGCGCCTGGCACCGGGCGGCACGCTTCTGTTGTTCACCGGGATCGCGATCGAGGGCGGCCACGACCCGTTCCGCGTCGTCGTCGAGCCGCCGCTGCGCGAAGCCGGCTTCCGCACCAGCTACCGCGAGGTCGATCCCGACGTGTTCGGCGAGGAGCTGGCTCGGATCGGGCCGTTCCAGCGGGTTCCCGCACCCGACCCGGCGGCGCACGGCATGGCGCCAGCCGCGACCGTGCCCATCCCGGCCATCATCGACCTGTCCCACCTCGGAAGGATGAACGCGGCCGGCCGGCAACTTGCCGCCCGGCCTTCTGTTGCCGGGCCAGCCATCCCGCCTGGGCCGGCGCATCCTCAGCAACACAGGGAACAGGTCGAACCGATGCGGGACACACCTCATCCATTGCTCGCCGGCGCCGCCCGATGCGTCATCGCCAGCGCCATCTGCCTGCAGCTCGGCGCCTGCGCGTCGTACGATGGCCCGGTCACCAACGCCAAACCCCACGCGGACAACGAGGGGCCGCCGCTTCTGACCAACGGTCTCGCTCCCTGATCGTGGCCGCGACCTGACGGGCGAGAGCCCCGTCGCCGGTGATGTTCGCGATCGAGCCTTTCCCCGCCGTGTTCCAGGCGGCGGCCGGCGCCAGCAGCGCGCTGGTGAAGGTTTCCACCACCTCGCAGAACGGCCGCCCGCCTGGAAGGGTCAGCACCGCTTCCTGACGCAGGATCGGGTGGCGACCGCGCCCGATGCCGCGGCCGGTTGCTGGTGTGCGCAACACCCGCACGGACAGTCGATGGCGCCGGAACCCGAGCGGCGCCACCACTCGTCCGAACGGGACCGTGCTGCGGTCGAGCAGGCGGCTCATCCACACCGGGAGCCGTTCCGGCACGTACCAGTTCTCCGCCTCGCACAGCACCAGCGCGCCGAGCCGCAGCAGTACCCGCCGGTAGCGCAGCCGCTCGTGCGCGCCGAGCCGCAACCGGCGTCGGCGCAACCGTCCCGGCGGACGCGCCGGCCCGGGCAGCCGCTGCGCCACCAGGCGGCCCGGGCCGGCAAGTCCGTGCGCGTCGCACCATCGCTCCAGCGTCGCCGTGGTGCTGTCGCTGCCGTCCAGCGCCGCCTGCAGCGCCGCGACCATTCCGGACCTGCCCCCATCCATTCCGCGCCAGTCCGCCTAGCCTTCGATCAGCGCGAAGTCCGCGACCTGGCTCAGCGTCGCCCTGACCCGCGACAGCAGGCGAAGCCTGTTGGACCGCAGCGCCGGGTCCGGAGCGTTCACGGTCACCGCGTCGAAGAAGCGGTCGAGCGGCGCGCGCAGCGCCCCCATCGCCGTCATCGCCTCCTCGTAGCGTTCCGCCCGCATCGCCGCCTCGATCCGCGGCTCGGCCTCCGCCAGCGCCCCGTCCAACGCCCGCTCCTCCGCCTGTCCGAACAGGACCGGATCGACCGCACCGTCATGCGGCCCGTCCTTCCTTTCCTCGATGCGCAGGATGTTTGCCGCCCGCTTCGCCGCCAGGAGCAGGTTGCGCCCGTCCTCGCCCTCGAGCAGCGCCGCCACCGCCCCGGTGCGCGCCAGCAGCCGCACGAGGTCCGGATCCTGTCCCGCCGCCGACACCGCCACCAGCACGTCGTGCCGCGCCCCGTCCGCACGCAGCTGAACACGCAGCCGCTCGGCGATGAACCCCGGCAGCAGGGAAAGGTCGGCCGCCTCCGACAGCGGCGCCGGATATCCCCCCGCCGCCTCCACGAACAGCGCGTGCAGATCGAGCCGCAACCGGTTCTCGCGCACGATCCGGATCACGCCCAGCGCCGCACGCCGCAGTGCGTACGGATCGCCAGACCCGCCCGGCTTCTCGCCGGCGGCGAAGAACCCCACCAGGGTGTCGATCTTGTCGGCGAGCGCCACCGCAATCGTAACCTGCCCCGCGGGCACATCATCAGTCGGGCCGCGCGGTTGGTAGTGCTGTCTAACCGCGGCTGCGACCTCCCATCGCTCGTTGTCATGTTGAGCGTAGTAGCCGCCCATCACCCCCTGCAGCTCCGGGAACTCGCCCACCATGCCGGTGGTCAGGTCCGCCTTCGCAAGCAACCCGGCCCGCGCCGCCAGCTCTGCATCCGCCCCGATCCGGCCCGCGACGATCCCGGCCAGCCGAGACAGCCGCTGCGCCCGTGCGCCCTGGCTGCCCAGCCTGGCATGGAAGGTCACGCCTTCCAGCGCCGCCACCCGGTCCGCCAGCCGGACCGTGCGGTCCCTGTCCCAGAAGTGCCGGGCGTCGGCGAACCGCGCCCGCAGCACCCGCTCGTTGCCCGCGACGATCGTGGCACCGTCGTCCCGCGGTACCGTGTTGGCCACGAACGCGAAGCGCGGCGCCGCCTTGCCGTCCGGGGTGCGCAGCGCGAAGTAGCGCTGGTTCACCCGCATCGACACCTGCATCACCTCCGGCGGCAGGTCCATGAACCCGTCGTCGATCCGCCCGAGCAGCGTCACCGGCCATTCGACCAGTCCCGCCACCTCGTCCGCGAGCCCGTCATCCGGCACCACCGACAGCTCCTCCGCCGCCGCCGCCGACGCCACGCCCTCCAGGACCAGGCGCCGCCGTTCCGACGCGTCCGCCACCACGTGCCGCCGCCCGAGGATTGCCTGCCAGTCCTCCGCTCCCGACACCGCGACCGCGTCCGGCGACAGGAACCGGTGCCCCTCGGTCAGGTTCGAGGCGATCAGCCCGTGCCCGTCATCCGCACCCTCGGCGAGCGCGAACGGCACCACCGCCCCTTCCAGCAGGCACACGATCCGGCGCAGCGGCCGGACCCAGGTGAACGCGCTGCTCTCACCCCAGCGCATCGACTTCGGCCAGGCGAACCGGCGCAGCAGCCCCGGCATCGCGTCGGCCACCAGCGAGGCCGCCTCCACCGCCGCCACCTGCCTGCGCAGCACCCAGAACCCATTCTCGGACACGAGCGCTGACCGCTCCGCGCCGTGCTTGCGCAGGAACCCGGCGATCGCCTGCTCCGGCGCTCCGTCACGCGGCCCGCGCTCCACCGCCTCGCTCGCCGCCACGCTCGCCCCCACCGCCAGCGAGATCGCGATCCGCCTCGGCCCCGACCAGCTCCGCCCGTCCGACGGCGACAACGGCGACAATGCTTCCCCCACCGCACGCAGCAGCGCCTCGGCGCCCGCCCCCTGCATCCGCGCCGGGATCTCCTCGCTGAACAGCTCGACGAACAGCTCCGGCATCGGTGTCAGCCCTCGCCCTTCAGCCATTCCTCGGCACAGGCGCGCGCCAGCGTCCGCACCCGCCCGATGAACGACGCCCGCTCGGCGACCGAGATCACGCCGCGCGCGTCCAGCAGGTTGAACAGGTGGCTCGCCTTCAGACACTGGTCGTAGGCCGGCTGCGCCACCCCGTGCGCCGCCAGTGCCGCGCTTTCCCGCTCCGCGTCCCCGAACTGGCGCAGCAGCATGGCGGTGTCTGCCAGCTCGAAGCTGTAGCGCGAGTACTCCCGCTCCGCCCGCCCGAACACGTCGCCGTAGCGCAGGCCGCGCCCGTCAAAGTCGAGCTCATATACGTTCTCGACCCCCTGCACGTACATCGCCAGCCGTTCCAGCCCGTAGGTCAGCTCGGTGGACGGCAGCACGGTGGCGATCCCGCCGACCTGCTGGAAGTAGGTGAACTGCGTCACCTCCATGCCGTCGCACCACACCTCCCAGCCGAGCCCCCAGGCGCCGATGGTCGGGTTCTCCCAGTCGTCCTCGACGAAGCGGATGTCGTGCTCGCCCGGATCGATGCCGATCGCCCGGTAGCTGTCCAGCAGCAGCGCCTGGCTTTCCGCCGGCGTCGGCTTCAGCAGCACCTGGTACTGGTAGTAGTGCCCCAGCCGGTTCGGGTTCTCGCCGTAGCGCCCGTCCGATGGCCGACGGCACGGCTGCACATACGCCGTCCGCCATGGCCTCGGCCCCAGCGCGCGCAGGCTGGTGGCCGGATGCAGCGTCCCGGCGCCCACCTCGGTGTCGTACGGCTGCAGGATCGCGCAGCCCTGGTCGGCCCAGAACCGGTGCAGGATCAGGATCAGGTCCTGGAACGACGGCGCGCCCGGCCTGCCGGCCGTGGCGGACCGGCGCCCGGCCTCGCGCGCTGCGTCCTCGCCGGGCGCCGTAACCGTTTCCATGTCGTTGCTACTCCGGGGACGGGCAGGCGAGGGGACGGCACCATATGAACGCGCCGCCGCGCCGGCAAGAAACCGCCTTCGCCGGTCGCATACCGGACCCGATGAACCCGTGCCGCCGAAACACCTTCTGCCGGAGCCACGGGCTGCGCTAGACCGGTCCGGCCCACCAGGAGCACCGGTCGATGCTCGACCTCCACGCCTACCGGCTGTTCCTCGCCACCGCGCTGGTGCTCGTGCTCACGCCCGGCCCGGACACCGTGCTGATCCTGTCGCGCACCCTGGCCTCCGGCGCCCGGCCGGGGCTGGCGACGCTGCTCGGCACGCAGCTCGGCAACGTGATCCACGCCATGCTGGCCGGCATCGGCGTGTCCACCGTGATCCTGCTGTTCCCGGCCGCCTTCACGGCGCTCAAGGCCGCGGGCGTCGCATACCTGCTCTACCTGGCCGTGGCGGCCTGGCGGGCGCCGGCCACGCTGAAGCTGGATGGCAGGCTGGCCGGCCCGGCTGTTCGCCCGGGCCGCTTCTTCGTCCAGGGGCTGACCAACAACCTGTCCAACCCGAAGATGATCGCCTTCTTCCTGGCGCTGTTCCCGCAGTTCGTCCGCCCGGGACACGGTTCGCTGGCGCTGCAAAGCGTCGTGCTCGGCATGACGCTGGCCGCCATGGGGGTGATGTGGATCGGTCTGATGGTGGCGCTGGTCGTCCGGTTCAGGGACGGCGTGGTGCGCCACCCTGCCTTCCTGAAGCTCGCCAACCGCCTCGCCGCCGTCACCTTCGTCGGGCTCGCCTGCCGGCTGGCCGCCGAGCGGCGCTGAAGCCGGGTCCCGGCAGGACAAAGGAAGGCGCCGTGCGGCACCGCGATCCTGATGACGGGCTGGACGACGAGGCGGTGGCCGCCCTGCTTCGCCGCACCCGCCGCATCGCCCTGGTCGGCGCGTCCGCCCGGCCGGAACGCCCGTCCTTCGGGGTGATGCGGTTCCTGTTGTCCTGCGGCTACGACGTCGTCCCGGTCAACCCGGGCCTCGCCGGCCAGCCACTGCACGGCCGGCCCGTGGCCGCCGCCCTGGCCGACGCCGCGCCGCTCGACATGGTCGACGTGTTCCGCAGCCTCGACCAGATCCCGGCGCTGGTGGACGAGGCGATCCGCCTCGGCGCACGAAGCGTGTGGATGCAGCTCGGCCTGGTCGAGCCCGCATCCGCCGAACGGGCCCGCCGGGCCGGGCTGGTGGTGGCAATGGACCGCTGCCCGGCGATCGAGTGGCCCCGCCTCCGCCTCCGTCCCGACGCCTCGCCTTGACGCGCCGCCCCGCCGCTCCGACCTTCAAGCACAACAGCGATCGGATCCTTCCGTCATGACCAACGAAGAACGCGACCTCATCGAGAAATTCATCGCCCGGGTCGGCGGCAATCCCCAGTCCGGCGGCGCCTTCGGCAGCGTGCCGCAGACCCAGGTCGCCCTTCCGCCGCTGGACCCGGACGCGGATCGAACCATACGCGACAACTTCGCCCGCCATCCGGAAGCGCCCTATCGCATCACCCAGATGGCGGTGGTGCAGGAAGCGGCGCTGGCGGAGTCGCAGAACCGCATCAAGCGCCTGGAATGGGATCTGCAGCAGGCGCAGCAGCAGCTGCAGACGGCGCAGCAATCGCAGCAGCAGCAGGCGCCACGCAGCGGCGGCGGCTTTTTCGGCGGCCTGTTCGGCGGCGGTGCCCAGCAGCAGCAGCAGCAGGCGGCCCCGCCGCCGCGCTGGGGCGGCGGGCAGCAGGCCCCCGGCGGCCTCGGCCAGCAGGGCTATGCGCAGCAGGGTGGCGGCTACCAGGCCGGTCCGCCGCCCGCACCGTCCTATCCGCCCGGCTACCAGCCCGGCATGTTCCAGCGCCAGGGCTCCGGCTTCCTCGGCTCCGCCCTGACCACCGCGGCCGGCGTCGCCGGCGGCATGGTGGCCGGCAACCTGCTGATGGACGCGTTCGGCGGCCACGGCGGCGGCGGCGGCTTCGGCGGCGGTGAAGGGTTCGGCGGTGGTGGCGGCGGCGAGACGGTCATCAACAACAACTACGGCGACGCGGCCGGCGGTGCCGGCGCCGACCCGTTCGGCAACGCCGGCGGCGACGTCGACCCCGACTTCAACGGCGGTGGTGGCGGCGGCGATGCCGATTTCGGCGGCGGCGGCGACTGGGGCGGCGGCGACAACAGCTTCTAGCACCAGGGCGGCCCGGCTACGGCCGGGCCCTCCTCCCCTCGACCGGTGCTACGGCACCGCGAACCGCACCGACACCGGGCAATGGTCCGACAACCGCTCCTTCATCTCCGGCGTCGTCTCGCGATACACCAGCACCCGGAGCGTCTGCGGCATCATCCACTGCGCCGCCGGCCCGCCGGCCAGGATGTGGTCGATGAAGTCCTCGCCGCCCCAGCACGGGCTGGCATGTCCGGCGGTTGCCACCGCCAGCGCCGCGGTGCCTTCCAGCCCGGCCAGGAACGCGTCGTCCGCCTTCAGCCTGCGGTTGAAGTCACCCAGCACCAGGAACGGCACGCCTTCCGCTCGTCGCGCCGCGATCCATGATTCCAGCACCGGCAGCTGCGCCGTCAGCGCCTTGCAGGCCCCCTTCGGGCTGTCCGACAGCGGCCCCTCCCAGCACCCGCTCTTCAGGTGCACCGCCAGCACGCGCACCGCGACGCCGTGCACGGTCAGCGTCGCGTCCAGCCCGGTGCGCAGGTGCCGGTGCCCGGGCAGGCTGACGTCCAGGGCGGCGAAGTCGGGATGCTGCACCACCGGGATGTCCTGCCGCACCACCAGCGCCACCCGCTGCACCACCTCGCGGTCGCCGGTGATCAGGATGTGGTAGCGGTCCGGCGGAAAGATCCGCGCCACCAGCGCCGGATCGTCCACCTCCTCCAGCGCCACCGCAGCCGCGTCGAGCTGCGACGCGTAGCCGGCCAGGGTGACGATGTCCGCATCCCCCTTCGGCTTGGCATCGTCCGGCAGCGCCGGATCGCCCGACTTGCGCGTGGTCAGCCATTCCATGTTCCAGGTGGCGATCTTGATCCCCTGATCCGCATGCGCCGTCTGCGGCGCCGCGGTCAGCAGCAGCCCGGTCAGCAGCAGCCCGGGCAGCAGCAACCCGGACAGCAGCGCCCGCAGGCGTGGTCCGGTCCTGTTCACGCGTCCGCCGCCTCCGCGCGCAGCGCCGCCAGCGCCGCGTCCAGCGTCTGCGGCTCCCGCGAGCGGCCGTCGAACACCAGGATCGCGCCGCTGCCGATGTCGTACAGCCAGCCCTGCAGCAGCAGGCGCCCTTCCGCCACCCGTGCCGCCACCGCCGGGTGGGTGCGCAGGTGATCGAGCTGCAGCAGCACGTTCTGCTGCGCCAGCGCCGACACCGCTTCCGCACCCTCGGCCTCGGGATGCAGCGCCGCCGTCACCGCCCGCGCCGCTTCCGCGTTGCGCAGCCAGCTCGACACCGTGGGCATGGCGTCCAGCCGGTGCGCCGCCGGATCCAGCAGCGCCTTCATCGCCCCGCAGTCGGAATGGCCGCAGACCACGATCTGCCTCACCTCCAGCGCCACCACCGCGTACTCGATCGCCGCCGACACGCCGCCCAGCATCTCGCCGTAGGTCGGCACGATGTTGCCGATGTTGCGCAGCACGAACATCGCGCCCGGCCGCTGCTGCGTGATCATCTCCGGGCTGACCCGGCTGTCGGCGCAGGTGATGAACAGGGTGTGCGGCGACTGCCCTTCCGCCAGGTCGGTGAACAGCTCCGCCTTGCCCGGAAACACGCGGAGGTTGAAATCCTTCGCTCCTTCGAGTAGCGAAACGATCGGGCCGTGGTCGTGGTGTTCGGACATGCTGCTCCTGTTGCCCGGAGTCGGGCCGCGTCAACCCTGTTCGGCCCGTATCCGAGCGGCTAGGATCGGGCCATATTGGCCCCCGCGCCCAGCCCAGGCTGCGACGCCATCATGCTCGAAGACAACCCTGCCGGGAAAGCCTGCCCTTGAGCGACACCGTGGTTTCGACGTCCCGCAAGGCTCCCGGGTCCGGCGACCGGCCGGCCGGATCGCAGGCCCCCGGGACATCGACCGGCGGCGGGACCGCCTGCGACCGCGACCCGGTGCACATCCCCGGCACGATCCAGCCGCACGGCCTCCTGCTGGCGTTGTCGCCGGACCCGGATCACCGGATCCTCGCCGCCGGCGGCGCGCTGCCGCTCCCGGATCCTCGTCGCCTGGACGGGCTGCTGCTGCCCGACTCGGCCGCCGTTGTCGCCGCCGCCCTGGCCGCCCCTGCCGACGCCGCCGACCAGGTGCTGGAACGGCTCCGCAGCCAGGACGGCCGCTGCTGGACCGGCCTGCTCCGACGCGACGGACCCGCCCCGCTGCTGGAACTGGAGCCGGAACCCCCGGCCGATCCCACCGCCGCCCGCGCGGTGCTGCGAACTCTCAACGCCGCCGTCGCCGCCCTGCGCACGCAGCCCGATCCCGCCGCCGCCTGTGCGGTCGCGGCGCGCCACCTGCAGGCGCTCACCGGCTTCGACCGGGTGATGGCCTACCGCTTCATGCCGGACTGGAGCGGCGAGGTGATCGCCGAGGCGCTGCGCGACCCGCCGGTCGACTCCTATCTCGGCCTGGTGTTCCCCGCGTCCGACATCCCGGCGCCCGCCCGCGCGCTCTACGCCAGCAACCGGCTGCGCCTGATCCCCGACGCGGCTGCGCCCCAGCTGCCGCTGCGCGCCGAGCCGGGCACCGGCCCGATCGACCTGTCCCGCGCGGTGCTGCGCGGGGTGGCGCCGGTGCACCTCCAGTACCTCGCCAACATGGGGGTGCACGCTTCCATGTCGGTGGCCATCGCCGTGCCCGGATCCGGCGGCACCACGCGGCTCTGGGGCCTGCTCGCCTGCCACCACCAGCACGGACCCTTGTTCGTCGACCACGAGCGCCGGCAGGCGGCGGAGACGGTCGCGCACGCCCTGTCCTGGCGCCTGGCCGAGCTCGCCGAGCGCGACGAGCTGCGCCGTACCGAGGACATGTTCCGCACCCTGTCGCCGTTCCTTGCCGATCTCCCGGCACCCGATCCCGACGCGCCCGATCCCGACCGGCTCCCCCCCGGGCTGCCCGTGCTGCGTGTGCCGGAGCTGCCCGGCGCGGTGGAAGCGCTTCTCGGCGCCTGCGAGGCCGCCGGGATCGCGGTGCTGGGCGGGGAGGAGCCGCTGTGCTTCGGCGTCCTGCCATCCGTGCCCCTGCTGCGCCGCCTCGGCGACTGGCTCGACGGGGCCGATCCCGGCCGCATCCTGGTCACCGACCGTCTTCCCGCCCTGCTGCCGCCCGGGCTGGCCCGCGATCTGGATGCGCCCGGCACGGACCACGCCGCCTGTGGCCTCCTGGCCGTGCCGCTGGTCGAGGGTCCGGCCGACATCCACGACGATGCCGGCATGCCGGGGCAGGGCGGTTGGGTGCTGTGGTTCCGCGGCGAGCTGCGTCGCGAGGTGGTCTGGGCCGGCCACAAGCCGGACGGTCCGGACCCCAACGTGGCCCTCACCCCGCGCGCCTCCTTCGCCGCATGGCGCGAGCAGGTGTCCGGCCGCTCCGCCGCCTGGGCCGACGGCAGCGTCGTCGTCGCCCGCCTGTTCCGCGACGCCGTGGTCGCCGCCCTGGCCCGACGCAGCCTGCGCACCGCCGAGGCCAACGCCGAGCTGCGGCGGCGCAACGAGACCATCCGCTTCTTTGCCGACGCCGCCACCCACGACCTGAAGGAGCCGCTCTGGCAGATCCAGGTGCTGTGCGGCCTGATCCGCGACGGGCTGGGGGAGCTGTTCGGCCCGCCGGCGTCGGACGCGCCGCCGCGCGACCCGTCGCACGAGGCGCTGGCACGCAGCGCGGCGGAGCTCGATCTGGACACCATGTCCAGGGTGGTGGTCACCTCCGCCGGACGGATGCGCGTCATGATCGACGACCTCGCCCGTTTCGCCATCGCCGGACGCGACCCGGAACGCACCAAGCAGGTGCCGCTGCGCGGCCTGGCCGAGGAAGCGCTGGCCGACCTCGGCGAGCCGCTGCGCGCGGCACCGGACGCCACGGTGGACCTCCACGGGCTGGACGGGATCACGGCGAGCTGCGACCCGCTGCAGCTGCGCCGCGTGTTCCAGAACCTGTTCTCCAACGCGCTGAAGTACCGGCACCGCTCCCGGCCGCTGCTGCTCGCCGCGCATGCCGAGCGCGTCGGCTCCGCGGTGCGCGTGGCGGTCGAGGACAACGGCGTCGGCTTCGAGCCCGCCAACCGGCTGACCCTGTTCGAGCCGTTCCGCCGCTTCCGCCGCCACGACGCCGCCGCCGACGAGGGCCTGGGCCTGGGCTTGTCGATCTGCCAGCGCATCGTGTCCGCCCATGGCGGCAGCATCGAGGCGGTGCCGCTCCGGCCGGGATCGCGCTTCGCCTTCACGCTGCACGATCCCGGCCCGGCCTCGACCGACACGCAGCACGCGCCGCGGTGAGCGGGATCCCGACGGTCCTGGTGGCGGAGGACGACGAGGCGCATCGCTTCGTGCTGCGCCGCGTGTTCCGCACCGCCGGCTTCGAGGCCGACCTGCGCTTCGTCGGCGACGGACAGGAGCTGCTCGACTACCTTCATCGCCGCTCGCCGCACGACGACGAGCAGGCCTCTCCCTGGCCGGACCTGGTGCTGGTCGACCTGCACATGCCGCGCCTGGGCGGCCTCGAGGCGCTGCAGGCGCTCCGTGCCAGCCCGGCGCTGCGCACCGTGCCGGCGATCGTGTTCTCCTCCTCCGACCAGCCGCACCACATCGACAGCGCCTACGCCTCCGGTGCCAACGCCTACCTGGTCAAGGTCGGCGACTTCGACGAGCTGGTGTCGCACCTGCGCGGCCTGGTCTCGTTCTGGCTCAAATCCGCCCGGCTGCCACGCCGCCTGCCGGCCCAGGGAGGGCCCCAGGGCGGGAGCCGGCCGCCGCCATGACCGGTTCCGCCGTGCCGCCTCCGGTCCGCCTGCTGATGATCGACGACAGCGAGGCCGCCTTCCTCACCCTTCGCGCCATGCTTGCGCCGAAACGCGAGAGCTCTGTCCGCTACGCGGTCACCCATTGCGGCGACACCGCCGCCAGCCAGGCCGACATGCTGGCGGGCGGCCACGACTGCTACCTGGTCGACTACCGACTGCGCGGCGCGTCCGGACTCGACCTGGTGCGCAGCGCCCGCGCCGCCGGCGTCACCCGGCCGATCGTGATGCTGACCGCCTCCAACGGCATCGAGCGCGAGGCGGCGGAGGCGGGCGCCAACGATTTCCTGGTCAAGGGCGATTTCGACCGCGCCCTGCTGGAGCGCACGGTCCGCTACGCCATCAACAACGCCGACGGCGTCCGCCGCCTGGCGGAGCTGAACGCGTCGCTGGAGGCCGCGGTCGCCGAGCGCACCGGGCAATACGCCGAGGCCAACCGCCAGCTGCTCGACCAGATCGCCGCACGCAAGCAGGCCGAGGCCGCCCTGGTGCAGGCGGAACGGCTGCACGCGCTCGGCCGCATGACAGGCAGCGTCGCGCACGACTTCAACAACATCCTCACCGCCCTGTTCGGCAGCCTGGAGCTGCTGGGCCGCCGTCTCGGCGACCGGCCCGACCCGCGCCTGGCCAAGCCGCTGGCGACCGCCATCGAGGCGGCCCGGCTCGGCGAGCGGATGGTCGAGGGCCTGCTCGCCTTCGCCCGCCGCCGCCCGGTGGCGCCCCGCCTGCTGCGGCTGCAGGCGGTGATCGCCGAGCTGGAGCCGCTGCTCCGGCTGACCCTGGGCGAGTCGATCGCGCTCCGCCTCGACACCGACCCGCACCTTCCCCCCGTCCTGGTCGACCGCGAGCAGCTCGAGCGCGTGCTGCTCAACCTCGCCTCCAACGCCCGCGATGCCACCGCCGGCCGTCCCGGCACCCGCTTCACCCTGTCCACCCGGGACCTCGGCGACGGCATGGTGGAGCTGTGCGCCGCCGACAACGGCCCGGGCATGGACGCCGACACCCTGGAACACGCGTTCGAGCCGTTCTTCACCACCAAAACCGGCGGTCCCGGGATCGGCAACGGCACCGGACTCGGCCTGGCCCAGGTCTACGGCTTCGCGTTGCAGTCCGGCGGCCAGGCGGCGATCGACAGCCGCCCCGGCGAGGGCGTCCGGGTGCGCTTGTCGGTGCCCGTCGCCGGCAGCCGGCTCGCCGGCCTCCACCACGCCGACCACCCGGCACTCGGCACCGCGTGAGCGATGAGGCCGCGGTCCAGGCCGAGCTGATCGCGGTGCTGGTGGCGGTGCGCGACGGCGTGCCGCACGTGCTCACCCTGGACGAGGCCGGCACCCTGCCTGCGGGCCCGTTCGTGCACGGCCACCGCTCGCTGCAGGCCGGCATGCGCGCCTGGGTCGAGCGCACCACCGGCCACCCGCTGGGCCACGTCGAGCAGCTCTACACCTTTGCCGACCGGGACCGCGCCGGCGACGCCACACGCGCCATCTCCATCTCCTACCTGGCCCTGACCCGGCTGATCCCGGAGGAAACCGGCTGGTCCAGCTGGTACCGCTACTTTCCCTGGGAGGACCAGCGCCACGAGAACGGGCGCCGCGCCACCTCGCACCTGGTCGAGCGCCTGTCCGGCTGGTCCGCTGCCGTGCCGGAGCCCGCCGCCACGCTGCGCCGGCAGCGCCTGGGGATCAATTTCGGCCTCGCCGGATGGAACGACGAGCTGGTGCTGCAGCGCTACGAGCTGCTCTACGAGGCCGGCCTGGTGGCCGAGGCGGCACCCCAGGGCGATCCCGCCCGCTCCGCCGGCAGCGGCCGCGCCATGCCGCGCGACCACCGACGCATCCTCGCCACCGGCATCGCCCGGCTGCGCACCACGCTGAAGTACCGGCCGGTGTTCTTCGAGCTGATGCCCGAAGCCTTCACCCTGCTGCAGCTGCAGCAGACGGTGGAGGCGGTGTCGGGGGTGCGCCTGCACAAGCCCAACTTCCGCCGCCTGATCGAGCAGCAGGCGCTGATCGAGGACACCGGCGCCATCAGCGCCGCCGGCCCCGGCCGCCCGGCCAAGCTGTTCCGCTTCCG
>CAXUDP010000098.1:0-13589 GCA_964249735.1 uncultured Acetobacteraceae bacterium
CGGGTGTTCCTGGCCGAAAGCGGCTCGGTCGCGGTCGAGGTGGCGATGAAGATGGCGGTGCAGTTCTGGCTCAACCGCGGCGAGCGGGGCCGCACCCGGATGGTGTCGTTCCGCGGCGGCTACCACGGCGATACGATGGCGACCATGGCGGTGTGCGATCCGGAGGAAGGCATGCACGCGCTGTTCGCCGGCGTGCTGCCGCGGCACCATCTGGCGGCGCTGCCGCGCGACGACGCGTCGGAAGCGGTGCTCGACAGGTTCCTCGCCTCCCACGCTTCCGGAATCGCCGCCATCCTGGTCGAGCCGCTGGTGCAGGGAGCCGGCGGCATGGTGTTCCACCCGCCCGACGTGCTGCGACGCCTGCGCCGGCTGGCGGACCGGCACGGGCTGCTGCTGATCCTGGACGAGATCTTCACCGGCTTCGGCCGCACCGGGACGATGTTCGCCTGCGAGGCGGCCGGGATCGTGCCGGACATCGTGACGCTGTCCAAGGCGCTGACCGGCGGCACGATGGCGCTGTCCGCCGCGGTGGCGCGCCGTCACGTGTTCGACGCGTTCGGCTCGGAGGACCCGACCCACGCGCTGATGCACGGGCCGACCTTCATGGGCAACCCGCTCGCCTGCGCCGCCGCCAACGCGTCGCTCGACCTGTTCGAACGGGAGGACCGGCTGGGACAGGCGGCGACGGTCTCGGCGCAGCTCGCCGCCGAGCTGGAACCGTGCCGCACCCTGCCGGGGGTGGTGGACGTGCGGGTTATGGGGGCCATCGGCGTGGTGCAGCTCGAGGCGATCCGCGACATGGACCGGCTGAAGGCGGCACTGGTCGCGGAAGGCGTGTGGGTCCGCCCGTTCCGCGACATCGTCTACCTGACGCCGGCGCTGACGATACGGTCGGACGAGCTGAGCCGGCTGACCGGTGCGATTCGAACCGTGCTCCGGACCGCGTTCTGGGCCGCCTGACCGGCCCGGCTCAATCCCAGCGCCGCGCCGCCGTGTCGTCGGCGTCGCGCGCCTCGACCCACTCGCTGCTGCCGTCGTCGAAGTCCTGCCGCTTCCAGAACGGCGCCCGGGTCTTGAGCCAGTCGATCAGGAACCCGGTGGCGTCCAGGGCGTCGCCGCGATGCGGGGCGGCGGCCAGCACCAGCACGATCCCCTCGCCGATCCGAAGCGTGCCGATCCGGTGCAGCACGGTGCAGCCGAGCAGCCCGAACCGCCGCTCCGCCTCCGCCGCGATCGCCGCGATCGCGCGTTCGGTCATGCCGGGATAATGCTGGAGGGTCAGCGCCTGCAGCGTCCGGCCGCCGGCTCCGGGATCGCCGCGCACCACGCCGACGAAGCAGCCGATGCCGCCTACCGACGCGCCGCAGGCGGCGGCGAGCGCCGCCATCTCCGCGCTGAGGTCGAACGGCGCGTCCTGCACCCGGATCGTCGTCATCAGCTGCCCGCCTTCAACCGCCGGTCACCGGCGGGAACAGCGCGATCTCGTCGCCCGGCGCCACCGGATCGTCGAGCGCGGCGAACTCCTGGTTGACCGCCACCCGGATCGTGCGGCCCTGCTCCACCAGCACGGCGAAGACGGGCTCGCGCCCCTGCAGCCAGGCCAGCAGCGCACGTATCGTTTGCACCTCCGGCGGCAGCAGGACGCGCTCCTCCGCCCGGCCGATCCGGTCGCGCAGGGAGGCGAAGTACAGGATCTGCGTGGTCGGCATCGGCAGGACCCGGTGTGGGTGGACCGCCTACTTGGGGGTTCCCTTGACCGTCTTCACCGTGCCGTCCGGGCTGATCACCGTGCTGGTGCCGTCTCCGTTCGGGATCACGATGTTGGAGCCGGCCCCGGTGCCGCCGCTCCCGTTGGTGCTGCCGCTGCTCCCGCCATTGCTTCCGCCATTGCCGCCGCTCGGGGTTTGCGGATGCTCGCTGCGGAACTTCACCGCCGGATCGGGGATGCTCCCGGACAAGGCGCCGCCGGAGAAGCCGCTCTCGTCGGTCGGCGCACCGCCATGGATCTGGCTCTGCTCGCCGAGGCTCATGCTGCCACCGCGTGGCAGCGCGGAGCCGGTGTTGCCCAGCAGGTTGCCGGCGTTCTGGCCGCCGTTGTGCGACACGTCGCTGAGGCTCGGCAGCGGCTGCGGCGGCCCTGGCCAGACGTTGCCGTCCTGCGGCAGGATGGAGTCCTCCGACGGTCTCTCGCCGCGAGAACGAAGGAGGTTCTCGCTGACGCCGGTGGTGGCGTTCGGGTTCTGGTCGGGAAGCCGTACCGTGTCGTGCAAGAAATGACCGAGACCCGAGCAGCCGCTCAGAAGCAGCAACGTTCCAAGCAGAGCCGAGCGCCGCATATCCAGTCCCCTTCGCGGCTCGCACTGCCGCCCCGGACCGGAATGTGCCCTCAACCGGGGTTCTAGCTCAAGGGCGCCCGGAGGGTGGCCATGACGGCAGGCCGGCGACCGATGCGATCCAGGCACATATCGATGACGGATCGTTCAGGTCGAGCAGCGGCCCGTTCCAGCCGGGAACCGGCGCGTCGGCGGCGACGGCAGCGATGGCTGGATCATGGTGGAACAGCGGGCGCTTGCCCGGCTGCCCGGCCAGGGCGACCCGCACCAGTTCGAGACGCGGACCGGCGGTGTCGCCGAACCCCTCCACCAGAACCAGGTCGACCGGCGCCAGGCGCGACAGCAGGGCGGCAAGCGGCGGCGGGTCCGGGGTCTCGCGCAGCAGCGCCCATCGGCGCTCCCCCACCAGCAGAACCTCCTCGGCGCCGGCCTCGCGATGGCGACGGCTGTCCTTGCCGGGCAGGTCCAGGTCGACCGCATGATGCGTATGCTTGACCGTGGACACGCTGAGGCCGTGGGCGCGAAGCAGCGGCAGCAGGCGCTCGATCAGCGTGGTCTTGCCGCTGCCGGAGCGGCCGACGATCCCGACCGCGCGCATCCTCGGCCTATTCGGGTGCCGCGACGTGCCGCAGGCCGGTCACGAGGTAGTCCCAGCCGGTGACCAGGGTGAGCAGCGCTGCCAGCCACAGCATGATCGCGCCGACCGCGCCGACCGGCAGCCAGGACAGGCCGAGCAGCCGGGCGGTGCTGTCGCCGGCCAGCAGCACGCCGAGCGCACCCATCTGGCACCCGGTCTTCCACTTGGCGAGCCGCGTCACCGGCAGGCTGACCCGGCGGCCGGCCAGGTGCTCGCGCAGACCGCTGACCAGGATCTCGCGCAGCAGGATGACGATCGCCGGATACAGCCCCCAGAACGGCAGCCGGCCGAACCCCGCCATCACCATCAGCGAGGCGCCGACCAGCAGCTTGTCGGCGATCGGGTCCAGCATACGGCCAAGCTCGGAGAACTGGCGCCGCTGCCGCGCCAGCCGCCCGTCCAGCCAGTCGGTGACGCCGGCGGCGGCGAACAGCAGGCAGGCGCACAGGTCGCCCCAGGGCCGCATCAGCGCCACCAGCGCCACCAGCACCGGGATCGCGGCGATCCGCGACAGGGTCAGGAGGTTGGGCAGGTCGGTCAGCATGGACGAGGCAATCGATCGGTCCCGAGGGGGTTGCGTTGTTCAACGCAGGCGGACGGCCTTTGTTACCAAGGCGGACGCCGGTCAGCCTCCGTCCCGCCAGCCGGTATGGAAATGCCCGTAGATCGAGCGCGCGGTCTCGCGGCTGATCCCCGGCGCGTTCTCCAGGTCGACCAGCCCGGCCTGCTTGACCCCGCGTGCCGAGCCGAAATGGTTCAGCAGCGCGCGCTTGCGCAGCGGCCCGATGCCGGGGATCTCGTCCAGCTCGGAGCGCACGATCGCCTTGGAGCGCCCGGCGCGATGGGTGGTGATGGCGAAGCGGTGCGCCTCGTCGCGCAGGCGCTGCAGGTAATACAGCACCGGGTCGCGCGGGGGGAGCTGGAACGGCGGTGCGTCACCGGTATGGAACCATTCGCGCCCGGCGTCGCGGTCCGGACCCTTGGCGATCGCCACCAGCTTGACGTCAGTGACGCCGAGGTCGTCCAGCACCTGGCGCACTGCGGAATATTGGCCGAGGCCGCCGTCGATCAGCAGCAGGTCGGGCCAGTCGGGACGCGACGGTGCCTCGCCGGTCTCGTCCTGCCGCGCCGCCTGCTCGCGGAGCGCGCGGCCGAAGCGGCGTTCCAGCACCTCGCGCATCATCGCGAAGTCGTCGCCCGGTGTGATCGGGCCGCGGATCGAGTACTTGCGGTAGGCCTGCTTGTTGAAGCCCTCGGGCCCGGCCACCACCATCACGCCATAGGCATTGGTGCCCATGATGTGGCTGTTGTCGTAGGTCTCGATCCGCTCCGGGGTGGCCTGCATCCCGAACAGCGACGCCACCCCGTCCAGCAGCTTCGCCTGCCCTGCCCCTTCTGCAAGGCGGCGCTCCAGCGCCTCGCGGGCGTTGGTGGCGGCGTGCTCGACCACCGCGCGCTTCTCGCCGCGGATGGGCACCGACAGCTCGACCTTGCGTCCGGCCTTGAGGCCGAGCGCCTCGGCGACCAGTTCCGGCTCGGCGAGCGGGACGTTGCTCAGCACCAGCGGCGGTGGCGGCTTGTCGTCGTAGAACTGTGCCACGAAGGCGGCGAGCACCTCGCCAGCCTCCTCGTCGCGGGCGTTGGCGGGGAAGAAGGCGCGGTTGCCGTTGTTGCGGCCGCCGCGGATGAAGAACACCTGCACGCAGGCCTGCCCCGCCGCCTGGTGGATGGCGATGATGTCGGCATCCTCGATGCTGGCCGGGTTGATGACGCCGCTGCCCTGGACGTGGGTGAGGCCGCGTATGCGGTCGCGTAGAGCGGCGGCGCGCTCGAATTCCATCGCTTCCGACGCCCGCTCCATCTCGGCCGCGAGCTCCTTCTGCACCGAGCCGGCCTTGCCGGACAGGAAGGCGCGCGCCTGGGCCACCAGGTGATCGTAGGCGGGCTTGTCGATCCGCTCGACGCAGGGAGCCGAGCAGCGCTTGATCTGGTGCAGCAGGCAAGGCCGGGTGCGGGTGGTGAACACGCTGTCGGAGCAGGAGCGCAGCAGGAACACCCGCTGCATCGCCGTCACCGTCTGGTTGACCGCCCAGGCCGAGGCGAAAGGGCCCCAATAGCTGGCCCCCTTGCCCGGCTTGCCGCGGTGCTTGGTGATCTGCGGAAAGGCGTGGCCGTCGGTCATCATCAGCCACGGGTAGGTCTTGTCGTCGCGCAGCAGGATGTTGAAGCGCGGCTTGAGGCGCTTGATCAGGTTGGCCTCGAGCAGCAGCGCCTCGGCCTCGGTATGGGTGGTGACGATCTCCATGGAGACCGTCTCGCTGACCATCCGGCGCAGCCGCTCCGGCAGGCGCCCGACCTGGGTGTAGGAGTACACCCGCTTCTTCAGGGCGCGCGCCTTGCCGACATAGAGTGCCTCGCCCTTGCCGTCGAGCATCCGGTAGACGCCGGGCGACAGCGGCATGGTCAGCAGCGCCTGCTCGATCGCCCGCACGCCGGGTGGTGGGGTTCGGGTGTCGGCCGCCGATGGGATGTCCTCGTCCATGCGGCTTCATCTAGTGCGGGACACCGGCGCTGCGTAGCGGCAAACCCTACCCGGCTGAAAATCCACCGCTTTGGCGGCGGGGGCCGCTTCTCCACCGGCCCTGTGGACAAGTTTGTGGATCACGGGCTGACAGATTGTCCCAAGGCGCGGTCAAGCTGGACTCGCGTCGGATTGCCTAATTTTTAGGCGTTACCGCTAGGCCATTGATTTTACTAATTCGATTGCTGTCGAAGCTGTCACAGCTTCAACATATTCGGCCACCTCGTTGGAAACACACTGAGTCAACGCTGTGGCGTGGACAAATCATGCTGCTGCCACAGCTGCCGGCATTCTTGGAGGTCCCGATTTGTTCGAGTTGACACCGTTCGGTCGCCGCATCGGCGGCTCTTGACCTCTACTTGGGACAGCCCGAGTCGATCCCCTGGCGTGGGCTGCCACTGATGGTCAAGTGCAAGGCTTGCAACAGCCCGACGGCTACCAGGATGAAGGTGCCTGCTGTAACGTGCCGCACGGTGCGCTCGACACGATCGAGATGGATCAGGCTCGCCTTCGACGGGCAGACACGTTCCTTCGCGTCGGTTTGATCCGGCGTGCCGCACTTTGATAGGCTTCAGAAAGGGTTGCTTTCCATTCATAACAGGTTGATCGCTTCTGCGGTGACATGACCCGGGCCGCTGCCGGCCTTTGACCTGAAACGAGGAGGGCGACGTAATGGAGCGGGCGTTCTGGGCGGGTCTGGATGAAGTAGGCGGGCTCCAGCAGGCTGGAACGTCCAGGACTTGATGGTGTGGGTCACGGAGCCCGGCGACAGCAGAGTTAGTCGGTCGCTTTGTGCTGTCCCGCCAGAGGCGCGAGCGGCGCCAGAGCCAGATGACGATCGGGGGTCGCGGGTGTACGATAACGGCTGTGCTTGGCACTACATTTGCATTTTCTACCTGAGATGAGCTTGCCGAGCGGTGGCTTGGTGGGTTCATTGGAAGACTGATCAATTGACGACATGGGTGATCGGTATTCGAAGCCGGGCCAGCTTCGGCGCGAGGCGCCGAATCCCCTGGATGGATCACCGAACGGGGTTCCTCGCAACGACGTTTTTCTGGATGCGACGGTGTTCGCTTGATGACGCACGGCAGCCATCATGGCGTGGGCGCTCATGACCAGAGAAACGTATCTGTGTCAGCCATGCCAGAATTTGGTTTCGTTGCGGTCAAGGCCGAACTCGTTCTTCGCGATCTCAACCTCGTCCTCGACGCGCCACCGCGTGCCTTCGACCCGGACGAGGGTCTCGGCCAGAATGTCTTTGAGACATCATGTGGATCAACATGCCTTGAATCCAGGGACTGGAAACCGGCGCGGCATAGTCAGCCGCATCAAAGTCTGCGAGTGGCAGATAGACCCGATCATACAGGCGGCCGCCCTTGGTGCCATGCCCAGCGGAGGAATGCTACCACGCGTTGGCCGGAAGAAAGGCTGTGATATCCTCCGCTTCGCCAGCAACCGAGAGAGCTGTAGACCAGGAATTGAAGCGGTGGTTGGAGTTGACCCCAGGCACGTAGCCTTTTCTCGCCCGTCGCAGCGCCATCTCGATTTCGTCGACGCCATAGGTATTGTCGGCCGCGACCGGGGTGAAAGGAACATCGACTGTGATCGTCTTGGCGATCATGGAGACCGCTAGATTCGATTGTGTCGCGAACGTCACACTGTCCGACACATGCGCCGCACGTCGCCGGGCCGGATCAAAGCTCTAGGTTCTTGGCAGGTAGGGCATGCGGTCGATGAACGCATTGGCCCCTGGTGGAAACACAGACGGCAAACACGCCGATCTGGCAATTCGTGATCTTGCTCGTGGAGCCAGCATACTGGCATCCGACACCACATGACGCGTTTCCCTGCTTGAGAAACTCCGTTTCATCGATCGCCAGCACCGCGTTGGGTGCGCCCAGATGCTCGACAACATGCCCACGCACGATGTCGCGCAACGCATCGGCATCCCGGCGCCCGCGGCAAAGCAGTACCTGCTGACGCCATGGACCATCGTCACCGGCCGCCTCCGCTCGCATCCAGCCCGTCTTGCGCGGCTCGTCGCTCAGCAGGGCGTCGAGAAACCGACCGGCAGAAGCCGCTACGCGTTCCTGTGTGAACAGCGGCCGTATTCGGCGCTTGATATCGCCAAGCGCCGCGGTGGGGCGCCCCAGCGTATCCTCCACTGACGCGCGACCACTCATTAGACTCCGAACCATGATCGCCCATGGATCCAGAACTCGCCTAGAAATGCAGTTGTAGTGCCAGCGGCTCCCACAGCCGTGCCGCCTGCCATGCCGGCGCTTGCGCAGCGCGTCGCCCATCACGGGCAGCAGCTTCGTCTCCAGTCGCGCCCGTTGATCTGCTTCGCAGCTCAACCATGGCTCACCCTGATCCCACGCAGCGCCACGATCTCGCTCAGGTCGCGCAGCATCAGCCGATACCGCAGCCGGCAGAACACCACGAAGGCGATGACGTCGCTGGGCAGACAGGTGCGGTTCAGCAGGCCGCCGCTGTGCTCGTTGAACTACCGACGCAGGTCAGGCAACGACAGCGTCGGTAGCCGCGCGCCGTCACCTCCGGCCGCGCCGTCACAGCCGCTGAGCCGCAGCACGCAGTCCGTCTCGATGCCTCGCCCGTTGCCATCACGAGCGACGCTACGTCAGCCACCCAGCCGCTACCAGATCTATCAATGGCCGGAAAGCTGACAGCACTCTCCTGTTGAACTTCATCACTGATGCCGATTCCGTTTCTGTTGCTCGACTACAACCCTCGCTGCAAGACACTGACTTACAATTTGTTGCAACACTAACGATATGTAGCAATTAGTGCCCTGTTCGATTTCGGTGCAAATGATTGCAAAATAAAGAACGATCTTTGCGCGAGCATTCACTAACAGGATAATTACCACCATCGCGCAGACGCTATTAGTTTTGATAACGTTACGATATGGGTTGATGCTCTGGCCGAAATGGTCAAAGGTCGTTCTGCCGCCGGTGAACGAGTTTGAACACCTGCATATCTATGACGAGGTAGCGCATCATGAGTAAGGTCGGAATCACTCTCGCTTCCAGCGTGCTTCTTATCGGGCTAGGACAGAGGGTTTCTCATGCTGGCTCCACCCTGTCGGCAGGAGTAAATCTTTCCGGTCTCGAAATTAGTTCCACAAAACTGCCGGGGCGTGCCAACTACGACTACGCCGTGCCATCGGACAAGGAGCTAGCGTATTACCAAAGTAAAGGGATCATGATAATCAGGCTGCCTATACTTTGGGCACGTCTGCAACCAAACCTTCTGGCTTCAACACCAAGCACTGCGCTTGATCCTGCCTATCTCGGCTTGATCAAGACCATCCTCACAGAAGCCGGAGCCAGAGGCATGGAAGTCATCATCGACCTCCACAACTACGGCGGCTATGCGACGCACAAGATTGGTGACGGTGTGCTCACAAGTACGGAGTTTGCAAACTTCTGGAAGTCCCTGGCGGTCAGCGTCACGGGATCCGTCGGTTTGGCCGGCTACGATCTGATGAACGAGCCAAGCAACATGCCATCGGCCGCTGTTTGGCGGCTCGCAGCACAGGCAGCAGTAGATGCCATACGCAGCGTCGATCCGATCAGCTACGTCTTTGTTGAGGGCTATGCGTGGTCGTCTGCTGGATCCTGGACGTCCAACAACGAAAACCTTTCGATCAATGACCCCGCCTATCGGTTAATCTATGAAGCACATGTCTACGGCGATCGCGACTCGAGTGGCACGCATTTCGACTGGACTACGGAGGCAGAAAACGGTGTAACAACCGAAACGATAGCTCAAAGGGTGGGCGTGTTTAGTGGCTGGTGCGCCTCCAGGCGATATGCCTGCATGATAGGCGAGGTTGGAGTCGGAAACGATAATCCAAACTGGAACGTCGAGCTCACGAAAGGCTTAGCGGCCATGCAGTCCGGTGGATTGCTAGGGTTCGGTTATTGGGCGGGTGGGCCGTGGTGGGGCACCTACCCGATGAGCATCGAACCAGTAAAGAATGTCGACGCTGCCCAGATGTCGGTCGTTTCGCGGTATGGTGACTGAGGTAAACCATATGGATAGAAACTTGCCGTACGCTTGGCTCGCACCATTTTACGTCACCGATGCGAGCCCACGAAAAACCGGGCCTGAGCTTCAAACGATCGGTAGGAAGCTGAGGGCCGGTGGTCCCATTGCTGTCATGGGTTTGAACTCTGCTCAGACGCGACGGCTGTAGGAACTGGAAGTCTCAGTCTCTGACTTCAGCAAGTTACCGATGGCCATGAGCAGGACCGGCACGCAGAAGCTTGCCTGCCGCTTGAAGCTGATGAGGGCGGCGGCAGGATAGGCCTGGATGCCGATGCTGGAAGAGGCCGCGGCGGACGGTTCGAATCAGTATGTGTCAGGTCGTGGCCTTGCCATGGAACTTCTCAGTGCGGATACGATGGCTTCGGTAGTACGTATGCTCGTGCTCGCCCCAGCGGACATACCTGCGCCGTGCCCGCAGCAAGGCGGGATGATCCTTGTGCAGCGGGACGGCGCGCCGCTTCATGGTCGGGCTAGGAATTTGGGACAAGACCAGTTTGGGAGCGTCGGCGGGGCATGGCCCTGCTTGTTCCTGACGACCTGTGGACGGTGATCGAACCGTTGCTGCCGCCTGTGCGGCCCAAGCTGAAAGGTGGGCGCCCTCGAGCACCAGACCGTGCTGCCTTGGCTGGCATTCTGTTCGTGTTGCGCACGGGCATCCAGTGGCACGAGGTGCCCGCCGAACTGGGCAGCTGCGGCAAGACGTGCTGGAACAGGCTGCTGAAGAAGTCCTGTTTGAGGCGTTTGTTAGAACACTTCCTTGGTAAGAGAGAGGTCCACCAGCGGTTCAAGAAAATTCCGGCAGCGCCATGGTGGGTGTGTTTTCTATCGGGCTCTTGCGTCACGTATGCACTGCCAACGGCTTGGGAAGCCTGATCAGGTTGTAGGCGATCGTGGCCAGATTGGAGCACCAGCCGACCCGCTCTCGGCCACGGTGTTTGGTTTGCCGCAAGCCTACCGCCGACTTGATCCAGCCGAACACCTCCTTGATCCGCTTGCGGATGCGCTGGCTCACGGCATAGCCAGGATGGCGCGTGGTCCGGCGGTCCACGCCCGAACGGCGGATCACGCCCAGCTTGCTAGCGGGGCGATCCGTCGCGACGTGCGGTGTCACGCGATGCGTGCGGAGTGCGGTGATGAAGCCCATCACGTCGTAACCCTTGTCCGCGCCCAGGGTGATCCGCCGTCGTCCGGCCCGCCGGTCCAGCAACACCAGCGCTGCATCCCGCTCGGCCGTGCCGGCAGCGTGCGTCAGGCAGCTCTGCGCCACCAAGCCGTTGCGGTTCTCCATCAGCACATGCCCGGTGTAGGCCAGGATGCTCGACTGCCCATCCGATTTGCGCGCGAGCCGGGCATCAAGATCGGTCATATTTCGATGCGTCTCGTTGCCGCGTTTCTGCCCGCGCCAATTCTGCTCGACGTTGCGACCTGCCGGCGGCGCTGCAGGACCGACGGACGGCAGACCATCCCCATCCTCGGCGCCTTGCTTCGGCTGGAACGACTTGTGGCTGGCCCAGGCCTGCATCAGCGTGCCATCGACCGAGAAGTGCTCGTTCGACATCAACGCCACGAGGCCAAGTTGAGCCACGACGGCGGCCAGCAGACGTTGCGTCACATCGCCATCCAGCAGGCGCTCGCGGTTCTTGCTGAAGGTCGTGGCATCCCACACCGGCGCGTCATCGACAGGCCGACGAACCAGCGGAACAGCAGGTTGTAATCGAGTTGCTCCATTGACTGCCGCTCGGAGCGGATGGAGTAGAAGGCCTGCAACAACAGCGCCCGCAGGAGCCTCTCAGGCGCGATATCAGGTCGGCCTAGCACTACCTGGGCACTTTCAGATCATGCGGCAGCCTGAACCGTTTCCTGCAGTGCGGGCATCGGACGTGCGGCATGAGGTGGGCGAACAGCTTGCCGATGATGGCGCGACGGATGGCGGACAGGCTGGGTTGCGGCGGTGGTCCCGGTTTGCGGGTGCGGGTCTGCATTTTCCCCCGACCTCACCAGGCTTTGTCCGGCGAGGCGCAGATGCTGCAGATAGGCGAATGCGATGCACGTCATCAGCGCGTGTCGGTGCAGCCCGGTCCAGGATCGGCCTTCGAAATGCCCAAGGCCGAGCTCAGCCTTGAGCTGCTGGTGTGCCTGCTCGCACACCCAGCGTGCCTTGATGGCGGCGGCCAGAGCATGCAGCGAGGTGCGGGGCGGCAGGTTGCTGAGGTAGAACTTGCGCTCGCCGGTTGAACGCCACTCGCCGACCAGCCAGGCTTCCTTGCCCGGCAGATGGCGGTTGTTGTTCCACACCGCGCCATCAGCCACTCGGATGCGGACGGCGGCAAATCGAGCTGCCAGCATGCCCTTGGTGCCCTCCCGCCATGTCACCCGCCGCCATGGTCGTATTGCCAGCGCGTCCTCAGCTGCTTGCGGCTCCTGATCCGGCACGAGCTTGCGGGCGCGCCCGCCAGGCGGCACCAGTTGCACGTCGGATGTGTAGACCTTCTGGTTCCTGGGGATCCCCACGGCCCACACCAGGCCGCGCTCGTTCAGACCATGGCGAAACGCGGCACTGGCACCGTAGCCCGCATCCGCCAGCACCGTGCCGAACCGGGCACCCGCCGCTTGCACGCGATCCAGCTCATCCAACGCGATCTGGCCCTTGCTCTTCGGCGCCATGCAGTCATCTGGGACGCCAGCTTGGGCGCAGCGATCGACATCGCTGCTCCATTCGTCGGGCAGGAACAGCCGCAGCCCGATCATGACCGGCACCTCGTCCCGGGCCAGGGTCAGCGAGACCAGCGACTGGCAGTTCGCCCGCTTGCGCAACTGGCCGCAATACTGGCGCGCCACGCCTGCCGACAGCGTGCCCTTCTTGGGCAGGGCGGTGTCATCGATCACCAGAAACGCGTCCCGGCTGCCCAGCAGGCGATCCGCCTCCTGGGCCAGCGCATTCCACAGCGGAGCATCGTCCCAGGCCGGGCTGGCGACGAAATGCTGCAGCTGATCGTGCCCGGACAGGCCCGGTCGCTCGGCCATCGGCAGCAGGCTCTTGCGCTCGCCCGGACCCAGCAACCCACGCAGGTAGAGCGGCGCCCACGTCCGCCGCGTCTTGCGACCCATCAGCGACAGGAACGGCTCGAGCCACTGGTCCAGATCATCCAGACGAATGCTGTTCCTCCGCATTGCCGCCTCCAAGCTTCCACTCAAAAGGCAGGAAGCTCAGCACCATTCTGAAAGTGCCCAGGTAGTGCTAGGCGGGCGTAGAGCCGGTCGAACTCCAGCGAAAGCACATCCAACGCCTCGTCCACCACCGCCCGGATCAGGCGTAACGGATGATCGGCAGGCACCCGAGCCTTGCAGCTCGGGTAGCTGAACAATGCACCCATCTGTTCGTCCAATCCACGCATCAACACCGCTCCGCCGCCAACAGCAGCGAATCACGATCAAGCGCCTGCCACGAGGGTTTTTCAGCAGCCTGCTAAAGCAGATGAACCGCAGCCGGCAGGAGCGGCACTATGGGATGCGGGCGCGGTAGTGCTGGAACTCATCGCGGTCCGGCTGCCCCTGAATTATACCGGCGCGTCGATGATCTGACTCTGATGTGAATACCCTCAGCCGCGGCGGTGTGATTCGCTTCTCCTGCTGTTTGTTGGGGGAGAGGATGGTGCTGTCGATCAGGTCGGATCTGTCGTCGGCGGAGCTGCAAGCGCGGGCGCGGCGGCTGCCGAGGTCGAACGCCTGTATCGGCCCCGGTTGATGAGACACCATGAAGGGGCCGACGCGGCGAGTGCCGCGGGTGAAAGCAGGGCCTGACGGACGGTGGCTGGCGTTTGTATCCAGGCCGCTGGATGAGCCAGGTGGTGTTGTAGGTTTGGCGAAAGTTGAGCAGCGCCTGGCGCAGCTGCTCGACGGTGTCGAAGGTCTGCACCCAGAGCAGGTTCTCCTTCAGCGTGCGGATGAACCGCTCGGCGCAGCC
>CAXUDP010000099.1:0-13562 GCA_964249735.1 uncultured Acetobacteraceae bacterium
GCCGAGCCCGGTGCCCTGGCCGATCGGCTTGGTGGTGAAGAACGGGTCGAAGGCGCGGGCGATCACCTCGGGCGGCATACCGGTGCCGTTGTCCGACACGCACAGCGTCACATAGGCGCCGACCGGCAGCTCGCGTTCCCGCGCCGCCCGCCCGTCCAGCCAGCGGTTGCCGGTTTCCACCACCAGCCGCCCGCCGTCGGGCATGGCATCACGGGCGTTGATGCACAGGTTGAGCAGCGCGTTCTCCAGCTGGCTCGGATCGATCAGCGTGGTCCACAGCCCGTCCTCCGCCACCGGCTCCAGCGTGATCCCAGGGCCGATGGTGCGCTCGATCAGCTCCTGCATCCCGGCCACCAGCCGGTTCACGTCGGTGGGCCGGGGATCCAGCGTCTGGCGTCGGGAGAACGCCAGCAGCCGGTGCGTCAGCGCCGCCGCCCGCTTCGCGGCTCCCTGCGCCGCGTTGACGTAGCGGTCCACCTCGTCGACGCGGCCCTGCGCCACCCGGGTCTGCAGCAGCTCCAGGCTGCCGGTGATGCCGGTCAGCAGGTTGTTGAAGTCGTGCGCGAGCCCGCCGGTGAGCTGGCCCACCGCCTCCATCTTCTGGCTCTGCCGCAGCGCCGCCTCCGCCTTGGCCCGCTCGGCGATCTCCTCGGCGATCCGGGTCTCCAGCGTCTCGTTCAGCTCGCGCAGCTGCTCCTCGGCGCGGCGGCGGTCGACCAGCTCGCGCTGCGCCGCCTGGTAGAGCTGGCTGTTGTCGATCGCGATCGCGGCGTGCGCCGCGATGGCGGTCAGCAGGGACTCGTGCCGCCCGGTGAACCGGCCCGGCTCGGGATGACCGAAGAACAGCGTGCCCAGCACCTCGCCCGAGCGGGACACGACCGGCAACGCCAGGTAGCTCCGCACCGGCAGGTGCCCGCTCGGCATCCCCTTGTGCGGCGCGTTCTGCCCGTAGCGCGGATCGAGCAGGATGTCGTCCGACCGGACGATGCCGCTTCCGCTGAAGGTCGGGCTGAAGAGGGCCGTGTTGCGCGGCATCGGGAACTTGTCGAACTCGGACCGGTCGACGCCGGAGATGGTGTAGAGCGTGTAGCTCTCCCCCGCCTGCGTCGTCGTGTTGTAGAAGAAGGCGCCGAACGCCGCCCCGGACAGCGCGGTGCCGGCATCGGTGACGACCTGCACCACGCGATCGAGGTCGAGCTCGCTGGAGATCACCACGCCGGTGCGGTTCAGGGTTTCCAGCGCCCTGGTCTCGACCACCAGCGACTCTTCCGCCTTCCTGCGCCCGGTGATGTCCAGGAAGGTGCAGACCATCCCCTCGCACGCGCCGTCCAGCAGGATCGGATGGACCCAGTACTCGACCGGAAAGCCGGTGCCGTCGGTGTGGAAGAACATCTCGTCCCGGACATGCCTGTGCTCGCCGGTCCTGGCCGCTTGGTAAATGGGGCAATCGGCGACGTCGTAGCGCGAGCCGTCCGGATGGGAGTGGTGGATGATGTCGTGCAGCCTGAGGCCGATCACCTCCTCTTCGCGGGCGAAGCCCAGCATCCGCAACGCCGCCGCGTTGCAGAACGTCGTGACGCCATCCCGGTCGACGCCGTAGAGGCCGTTGACCGAGCTGTCCAGGATCAGGCGCAGGAACGCCTCGCTCCGCTGCCGCGCCATCCCGGCCTCGTGCTCGGCGGTGCGGTCGCGCAGGATCTTGAGGTAGCCGAGCAGGACGTGGTCCGGCCCGCGCAACGGCATCATCTCGCCGCTGGCCCAGAACCGCGTGCCGTCGCGGCGCAGGTGCCAGCGCTCGTCGCCGGCACGTCCGGCCTCCAGTGCCTGCCGCATCTCCTCGCGCGGCCGCTCCGCCTGAAGGTCCTCCGGAGTGAAGAACCGGTCCGCCGTCCTGCCCCGCATCTCGTCTGCCGACCAGCCGAGCAGGCGCACGGCGCCGGTGTTCCACTCGGTCACCCGGCCGTCGACGTCGGTGGCGATGATGGCGAAGTCGACCGCGCTCCCGAACATCGCGCGGTAGCGGTCCTCGCCGCCTCCGATCCCCGCCAGCGCGCCGCGCAGCCGGGCGTTCTCGGCGTCCAGCTCGGCCAGGCGGCTGCGCAGGCCCGCGTCGTCCGCTTCGTCCATGCCGGATGCCGGCCCGCTGCTACCCGGGAACCCGGTCCTCGCCGCTCGCGTGGTCATGCGCCCGCTTTTCGCACAGTTCCAGGCCCGGCAACAGGCGACGCCAAGCCGCGCCGCCGCTCAGGACAGCGCGTCCGCCATCACCGCGATGTCGTCCAGCCTCGCATGGAACGCCGACCAGTCGTCCGCGTCCGCGATCGGCGCCCAGAGCGCCTCGACCTCGTCGATCAGCATCGTGCACGGCACCCCGCGCCGGAAGTACGCGTGGTCGCGACCCGCACCCGGCGCCAACGCATGCGCCGACAGCATGCCGCGCAGCGCCGCGAACTCCGGCTGCGCGTAGCCGTCCGGCACCGACGCGTACCAGTCGAAGAAGAACCGCTCGAACGGCACCTGCGTTTCCCGCAGCGCCAGCCACACCTGTCCGCTCGTCGCCGCGTCCGCCTCAGCACCCCCCGACGCCCGGCCAAGCCTGCGCAGCATCCCCGCCGCCAGCTCGGCGCCGAACCGCTCGCCGAAGCCGAGCAGCACCGGCTCCAGCGCCTCCTGCGAGGCAAGCGGCAGCAGGCATTCTGCCAGCCGCACGAGGTTCCACAGCAGCGTGTCCGGCTGCCGCCCGAACGCGTACAGCTTGCCGGTGTCGAAATACGCCGCGGTGAAGTCCGGCTGGTAGGAGGGCAGGAACCGCCACGGCCCGTAGTCGAAGCTTTCCCCGGTGACGTTGATGTTGTCGGTGTTCAGCACCCCGTGCACGAACCCCGCCAGCATCCACTGCGCGCCCACCCGCGCCACGCGCGCCGTCACCGCATGGAGGAACGCCACCGCCTGCGCCGCCTCGTCGGGCCGCGCCGCGTCCGGCAGGTAGCGACGCACCACGTGGTCCAGCAGCCGCCGGATCGCGTCCGTGTCGCCGTGATACGCCAGCCGCTGGAAGGTGCCGATGCGTATGTGCGAATGGCTGAGCCTGACCAGCACCGCCGAGCGCGTCGGCGACGGCTCGTCGCCCCGCTCCAGCGCTTCCCCGGTCTCGACCAGCGAGAACGACCGGGAGGTTTCCACTCCCAGCGCCTCCAGCATGCTGGTCGCCAGCACCTCGCGCACGCCGCCCTTCAGCGTCAGCCGGCCGTCGCCGCCGCGCGACCACGGCGTCCGCCCGCTGCCCTTGGTGCCGAGGTCGAGCAGCCGCCCATCCTGGAGGTCATGGGCCTGTGCGAACAGGAAGCCGCGCCCGTCGCCGAGGTCGGGGTTGTAGTTCCGGAACTGGTGGCCGTGGTAGCGCAGCGCCAGCGGCTGGGGGAACGACCCGGGGAGCGGCTCGAAGCGACCGAAATGCCGGATCCACTCCTCGTCGGACAACGCATCGAGCCCGATCCGCGCCGATGCTTGCACATTCCGATAGCGCAATCCGTGTTCCGGGAAGCACGCCGGCGCCACCAGGTCGAAGAACGGCTCGCCCAGCGCCTCGTGGGCACGGGACAGGCGGGCATGCGGGATCGGGCTCATCCCGCCCATATGGGATGGCTGTGCCCCGTCCGCAGCCCGGGTCAGACCATCGCGGCGTGCGGCGGCAGCCCGCCCGGATAGCGTCGCAGCAGCAGCAGCATGACCAGGATGCCGGGCAGGCAGGCTGCCACGGTCAGCAGGTAGAACCCGGTCCAGCCCATCGACTGCGCCAGGAACCCGGTGCTGCCGCCAAGTGTCCGCCACGCCACCGGCGCCAGCGACGACAGCAGCGCGAACTGGGTGGCGGTGTACTCGAGCGAGCACAGCCGCGACAGGTAGGTGGCGAACGTGGTCGCCGCCAGCACCTCGGCAAAGCCCTCCAGCGTCACCTTGGCCAGCAGCAGCGGGAACACCGGCCCCGCCTGCGCCAGCACGAGGTAGAGCAGGATGGAGGCCATCTGCACGACCGCGCACAGGATCAGCGCCCGGCCGAGCCCGATCCGTGCCACCAGCAGCCCGCTGGCGGCAGCCCCCGCCAGCGCCGCGCACAGCGACGGGACGCCGTTGGCCGACGCCACCGCGGTCGGCGCGAAGCCCAGGGCGTGGTACAGCGGATAGGCCATGGTGTCGGCCAGCTGGGTGCCGAGATTGGCCACCAGCACGAAGGCGATGACGATGCCGGAATCCGGACGGCCGAGCAGGTCGCGGAACGGTTCCACCACCCGGACCCGCAGCGCGTGGCGCCATCCACGCCCGACCCCGGCCCGCAGCGGCGGCACCGGTTCCCGCGCCAGCAGCGCCAGCACCGGGCCGAGCAGGCTCAGCGCCGCCATCGCAAGCAGCGCGCGGTGCCAGCCGATCCGCGCCGCCAGAGCGATTGCACCAGCGCCGGAGCACAGCATGGCGATCCGGTAGCCCCAGCTATAGGCGCCGAGTGCCGCCGCCTGCAGACGCGGCGCGAACACCTCGATCCGCCAGGCGTCGATCAGGATGTCCTGGCTGGCGGAGAAGAACGCCAGCAGGCAGGCCGTCGCGAACAGCGGCGGCAGCGCCCGGGTTGGCGCGCACTGCGACATGGCGACGATCGTGAGGCCGAGCAGCAGCTGCACCGGCAGCATCCAGCCGCGCCTGCGCCCGAGCCGGCCGAGGGGTCCGGGCAGCGCCCGGTCGAACAGCGGCGCCCACAGGAACTTCAGCAGGTAGGGCAGCCCGATCAGGGCGGCGCTGCCGACCGTGCGCAGCGACACGTGGCTCTCGCTGAGCCATTGCTGCAGGGTGAAGAAGGTGAGGTAGAGCGGCAGGCCGGAGGCGAAGCCGAAGCCGCCCATCAGCAGGAGGCCGCGCGGGCCGATCGCAGCCGGGGGCCCCGGATCAGGCATCAGAACCGCCCGACGGAAACGGGTGCGCAGGAGAAGGCGGCTGCCCGCTCCTGCGCACCGGTCAGGTCACGAAGGACCCGCAGGTTACTGCGGCGCCGCCTCGGTCGAGGCCGCCGCCTTCTTGTGGTGGGTGGTCTTCTTGTGGTGCCGGGTGGTCTTCTTCGGCGCCATGCTGCTGCTGCTGGAGGCCGACGAGGAGTCGGTGGACGGCGCGGTCGTGCTCGGTGCGGAGGTGGCGGGAGCCGCCGTGCTCGGCGTCGGGGTGGCGGGCGACATGGTGTTCGGCGCCATCGTCGACGGCGGGGTGGTCGTCGGGGCGGTGGTGGTCTGTGCAACGGCCGGAGCCGCAGCGCCCAGCAGGGCAGCGGTCGACAGGGCGGCGAGGAACCGGGTCTTGAACGTCATGGGGGACTCCGCGGGTGGGACGGGTGGGGGCTGCGGTGCCAAACCCCGGGCAGGGTCGGTGCGCCGAGGTGCCATACCACGCGGCCCCGGCCGCGTCGCGGGGCAAAGTTCGGTAACATGCTCAGGTTTTCGCCGCAGGTGCCTGAAATACCACACAATCTTGCCGAGGCGGCCGGCGATTCGTGTCGATTTCGTGGCAAAACCGGGCGGCGGATGGCGACGCACAGGCCAGACCGTTGAAATCGCCCAAGAAACGTTTCCGGCCTCGCGGAACCGGGCGGTCCACGCGAGGCGACTGGGCTAGTCCGTTCAGGCGGCGTCGCCGCGCTTTTCCATCTTCTTGCGCTCGTTCGGGTTGAGGTAGCGCTTGCGGATCCGGACCGCCGACGGCGTCACCTCGACCAGCTCGTCGTCCTCGATATAGGCGATCGCCTGCTCCAGGCTCATGCGGCGCGGCGGGGTCAGCAGCAGCGCCTCGTCCTTGCCGGCAGCGCGGATGTTGGTGAGCTTCTTCTCCTTGATCGGGTTCACCTCGAGGTCGTTCTCGCGGGAATGCTCGCCCAGGATCATGCCGACATAAACCTTCTCGCCTGGATCGACGAACAGCGCGCCGCGCTCCTGCAGCGAGAACAGCGAGTACTGCACCGCTGCCCCGTCCTCCGACGAGATCAGCGAGCCCTTCACCCGTCCGGCAATGGAGCCGGCCCAGGGCTGATAGCCGGCGAACAGCCGGTTCATGATCCCGGTGCCGCGCGTGTCGGTCAGGAACTCGTTGTGGTAGCCGATCAGGCCGCGCGACGGGATCAGGAAGGTCAGCCGCACCTTGCCGCCGCCGCTCGGCCGCATGTCCTGCATCACGCCTTTACGTATGCTGAGCTTCTCGACCACGATTCCGGAGAACGGCTCGTCCACGTCGACCAGCACCTCCTCGAACGGCTCCTCGCGATCCCCCGTTTCCGGGTTCTCGCGCGTCAGCACGCGCGGCCGGCCGATGGTGAGCTCGAAGCCCTCGCGACGCATCTGCTCGATCAGCACGCCGAGCTGCAACTCGCCGCGTCCTGCGACCTCGAACGCCTCGCTCTCCGGGCTGTCGGTGACGCGGATGGCGACGTTGCCCTCCACCTCCTTGAACAGCCGGTCGCGTATCTGCCGCGAGGTGACCTTCTTGCCTTCCCGGCCGCCGAGCGGGCCGTCGTTGAGCCGGAAGGTCATCGACAGCGTCGGCGGGTCGACCGGGATCGCCGGCAGCGCCGCGGTCACTTCCGGCGAGGCGATGGTTTCCGGGATGGTCGCCTCCGACAGCCCGGCGATGGCGACGATGTCGCCCGCCTCGACCTCGTCCGCCGGCACGCGCTCCAGCCCGCGGAAGCTCAGCAGCTTGGTCAGGCGGCCGGTCTCCACCACCGAGCCGTCGGCGCGCAGCACCCGCACCGGCATGTTGGTGCGCGCCCGGCCCTGCTCGACACGGCCGGTCAGCACCCGGCCGAGGAACGGGTCGGCTTCCAGGATGGAGGCGACCATGGCGAACGGCTTGTCCTTGTCGCAGGACGGCGACGGCACGTGGCTCAGCACCATGTCGTAGAGCGGCGACAGGTCCTTCCGCACGCCCTGCAGCTCCAGATCCGCCCAGCCCTGCCGGCCTGACGCGAACAGCATGGGAAAGTCGAGCTGCTCGTCGTTGGCGCCGAGTGCCGCGAACAGGTCGAACATCTCGGTGTGCACCTCGTCCGGGCGCGCGTCCTGGCGATCGACCTTGTTCACCACCACGATCGGCTTGATGCCGCGGGCCAGCGCCTTGGTCAGCACGAACTTGGTCTGCGGCAGGGCGCCCTCGGCCGCGTCCACCAGCACGATGGCGCCATCCACCATGTTCAGGATGCGCTCGACCTCGCCGCCGAAGTCGGCGTGGCCCGGCGTGTCGATGATGTTGATGCGGGTGTTCTTCCAGACCACGCTGGTGCACTTGGCCAGGATGGTGATGCCGCGCTCGCGCTCCAGGTCGTTGCGGTCCATCGCCCGCTCCGCCACCACCTGGTTCTCGCGGAACGAGCCCGACTGCCGCAGCAGCTGGTCGACCAGGGTGGTCTTGCCATGATCGACGTGGGCGATGATGGCGATGTTGCGGATGTCCATGCGGGCGACTGGCTCTCGTTCGGTCCGGGCGGGCGGGATGATGTGCGAACGCCGTCCCTGTCCGGATCGAACCGGATGGGAACGGCACAGGCGGGCCCGCTTTGGCCCCGATCAGGGGGATAGGTGGCCGCTAGATAATGCGGCAGAGCGGCATTTGCACGCTCAAAATGCCCCGGGCCCGGTCAGGCGGACGCGGGGCGGGCCAGCAGCGCACGCAGGTCGGCCTCCGGACGGGCGCCGAAATGGCCGATCACCTCGGACGCCGCGACGCTGCCCATGCGGCCGCATTCGGCCACTGGCAGCTCCTGCGCCAGCCCGGCCAGGAAGCCCGCCGCATAGGCGTCGCCGGCGCCGGTGCTGTCGACCACGGTGGCCGGCTGGGGCGGGATGTCGGTGCGCGCGCCGTGGCGGAACACCACGCTTCCCCTGGCACCCCGCGTCAGCACCGCCAGCTCGACCTCGCGTCCGGCCTGTTCCGCCGCCTGCTCGAACCCTTCGGTGCCGTAGAGCGAGACGATCTCGTCCTCGTTGGCGAACAGGATGTCGACGTGGCCGGCCGCCAGAGCCCGGAACGCGGTGCGGTGGCGGTCGACGCAGAAGGCGTCGGACAACGACAGCGCCACCGTGCGGCCGGCCTGCTGCGCCAGCCGGGCCGCGTGCCGGAACGCGTCCTGCGCGTCCGGCGGGTCGAACAGGTAGCCCTCGAGATAGGTGATCCGGCTGTTGCGCACCGTGTCGTCGTCGACGTCGTCCGGCCCGAAGGCGGTGCAGGCGCCGAGATAGGTGTTCATGGTGCGCTGTCCGTCCGGCGTGACCAGGATCAGGCAGCGCGCGGTGCCGCGCCCGTCGGCGCGGTCGGCGTGCAGCGGACGCGACGGGTAGTGGATGCCGGCCGCGCGCAGGTCGGCGGCGAAGGCGAGGCCGAGCGGATCGTCCGCCACCAGCCCCAGATAGGCGGTGCGCGCGCCCAGGGCGGCCGCCACCACCGCGGTGTTCGCCGCCGAGCCGCCGCCCGTCTGCTGTCGCCGGTCCAGCCGGCGATACAGCGACTCGGCGCGCTGGGCGTCGATCAGGGTCATGCTGCCCGGGACCAGCCCTTCGGTCTCCGGCATCCCGGCAGACACCGGGGCCAGGACGTCGACGATGGCATTGCCGATGCACAGCAGGTCGTGGCGGGCGTCGCGGGACAGGGTGGCGAGGCTCAAGCGGGCGGATCCTTGGCGATACCGGGCGGTGCCGGTCGGCACGGCGTCCGCTAGCACCGGGCCGGGACAGCCGCAACACGTCGCAGCCGGCCCGTTGCCGCTTGTCCGCTGCGGTGCGCAGCGTGTAAGCCGGACACAGGTTCCGCTGCCCAGGACGGGCAGGTGCGCGGGACCGGGTATCGACAGAGCAGCGGGGGGTTGAACGTGTTCAAGCGACGCAAGCCGGACGAGATCGCCACCCCGGGCGCGCTGCCGACGACCACGGCGGCCCCATCCGCCGCGTCCACGTTCCCTCCGCTTGCCCCTTCCGCGCCGACCCCCGCCTCCGCCGGCGCGTCGGCATCCAGGCCGACCGTCCCGAGCCCGATCCAGAGCTCCGGCCAGATCCTCGACCAGACCATTCCCCAACCCGTACCGTCCCCCACATCGAAGGAGTCCCCCATGGGTCGTTCGCCATTCCCAGCACCGCCGTCCCCGCCCGCATCGGGTTCGGCGCCGGGTGTCCCCCAGGCCCCGGTCCTGCAGGCGCGCCCGCAGATGCCGGGCAGCCCGGGTGCCGCACCCGCAGGTGCCGGTCCGAAGAAGGACGCGGTGGAGCGCCGCACCCTGGTGGTCGGCCGCGGCATCAGCGTACAGGGCGTGGTGCAGGATGCCGAGCGCCTGGTGGTCGAGGGCACGGTCGAGGCGACCATGATCCATGCCGCCGAGCTGTCGGTGGCACAGGGCGGCGTGTTCCGCGGCGAGGTCGAGGTCGAGGACGCGGAGCTGGCCGGGACCGTCGACGGCACCCTGACCGCGCGTGGCAACCTCACCATACGCGCCACCGGCCGGCTGATCGGCACCGCCAAGTGCCGCCGGCTGCAGGTCGAGGATGGCGGTCAGGTGACCGGCCGGCTGGAGATGATCACCGAAAGCCCGCGTCCGTCGGCGCAGCCGACGGGCGAGCCGTTCCAGGCCGCCAGGCCGGCGCCGGCGCCGATGCCTGCGATCGACCCGGTGCCCGTCTCCGGCTGAACCCGGCTGAGATCGGGATGGGTGCACGCGGCGCCCATCCCGGGCTTGAGCCGATGGGATGAACGAGCTGGCGGTGCCCCCGGCCCGGGCTTCGCTGTTGTGGCTCGAGCTGGCCGCCACGGTGCGGCCGCTGCTGCCGACGCTGGCCTATACGCTGCGCACCATGCTGGCGATCGGCCTGGCGCTCTACGTGTCGTTCTCGCTGCAACTGTTGTCGCCGCTGTCGTCGGTGGTCACCGTGCTGATCGTGGCCAACCCGGTCACCGGCGCGCTGGTATCGAAAAGCCTGTGGCGGCTGTTCGGCACCGTGCTCGGCGCGGCCGCCGCGGTGGTGCTGTTCGCCGTGTTCGCGCAGTCGCCGATCCTGTTCACGGCGGCCCTATCGCTGTGCATCGGCATCGCCTGCGTGGTTTCCACGCTGCTGCGCTATTTCCGGGCCTATGGCGCGGTGCTGGCCGGCTACACCATCATCATCGTGGCTGCCGGCTCGTTCGCCGATCCGCAGGACATCTTCCTTGGCGCGCTGTCGCGTGTGTCGTCGGTGTCGGTCGGGCTGGTGGCCACGGCGCTGGTGTTCCTGCTGACCACCCTGCCGAAGCCGTCGCGGCTCGAGGCCGCCATCGAGTCGCTGGTGCGCGACGTGGCTGCCGCGTTCCTGGCCTATCGCGGCCCGCCGGCGGGCTGGACCGCGACGCTGCCGCGGGCAGAGCTGCTTCGCCGGGTCAACGCGCTGGACGAGCAGATCGTGTACGCCAGCGCCGACAGCCATGCGGTGCAGGCCCGGATGATGCGGCTGCGCCAGGGCGGGGCGGGGCTGCTCGGTCTGCTGAGCGCGCTGGAGCCGCTGCACGACCGGCTCCGGCAGGACGATCCGGGCGTGGGAGCCGCGCGGCGGGTCGCGCACGAGACGATGGAGATGCTGGCCGGACTGACGCCAGGCGGGCTCGGCCCCGCGGTGTCCCGCATCGAGGCAGCCAGAACCGAGCTGCGCACGATCGCCGCCGGAACCACCGACCCGGCGGCGCTGACCGTGGTGCTGCACGAGCACGACCTGCTGGAGCAGCTGGCGCGGGCGGTGGGCAACCTCGGCGGACGCCGCACCGGCGGCACCCGTCTGCGCCTGCTGCCCTACCTGGACTGGCCAAGCGCGCTGCGCAACGGGCTGCGCGGCGGCCTGGTCACGCTGCTCGGCGGGCTGTTCTGGTACGTGACGCAGTGGCCCTCCGGGCCGACGCTGCTGTCCTACCTGATCCCGGCCGCGTGCCTGCTGTCGAGCAACCCGTCCGCGTCGCAGGCCAGCGTCAGCTTCGCGATCGGCACGCTGCTGGCGATCCCGGCCAGCTTCCTGGCGCAGGTCTTCCTGCTGCCGCAGATCGACGGCTTCCCGCTGCTGTGGGGCTCGCTGTGCCTGTGCCTGGCGCCCGGGATCTGGCTGCAGTTCAACCCGCGCCAGGGCCTGCGCGCGTTCGGCTACGTGGTGTTCTTCAACGCCATGGTGAGCATCCACAACCCGATCACCTTCGACGACATCGCCCTGCTCAACACCTGGGAAGCGTTCATGGTCGGCGTGGTCTGCCTGGTGCTGGTGTTCCGGGTGCTGCTGCCGGTCGATCCGGCGCGCGAGGTGGCCCGGCTGGCAGCCTCGCTGGGGCGGGCGTCGGAACGGCTGGCGCGGCCGCGGAGGCGCCGCGCCCTGCCGGCCTGGGAAACCTGGCAGAACGTGCAGATGCAGAAGATCCTGCGTCTCGTGCAGCGGATGCAGCAGGTGCCCGGCCTCGACCAGGTGGGTCCGCTGCAGGCGGCATTCGCCGCTGTGGCGCTGGGACGGGTGGTGCTGACGCTGCAGGCGCTGCGTTCCGAGCCGGCGCTGGGCGAGGCCGGCCGGGACGCCGCGCTGCAGGCGCTCGCGGCGCTGCGACGGCTGCGGGCGTCGCCGGAGCGGGCGGCAGCGGCGATGGAGGCCGCGGTCCGTGCGTCGGAACCGCTGCTGCCGGCACCCGACGCGGCACCTGCCGCGGCGCCGCATCCGGTCCGGCTGCTGGTCGGCACGCTGGGCGAGGCCGCGCTGCTGCTCGCCAAGGCAGGCCCGCTGGTCGACCGGCACGGCGCGCTGGCGAGGCCCGAATGCTGACGGAGCTGCACCTGGGCGGGGTATTGTTCGCGCCGATCGTCGCCTACGCCCTGCTGGCGGTGCCGATCACCCTGGCGTTGCGTGCGTTGATCTGGGCCAGCGGGCTGGCGCGCTGGACCTGGCACCTGCCGCTGCTGGAGTTCGCCCTCTACGTCTGCGTGCTGTCGCTGCTGGTGATGTACGTGTGAGCGGACCCACGCCCGGCGGCGGTTGTGCGATTGCGGTCGCGGCCGGTTTCGCCGATCCTGTTACCTGACACGATCGAGGGGACTGGTCATGGCACTCGCGGATCCCCGTGGCGACATGGCCGCGATCCGGCAGGACAACCGCGACGAGGCCTTCCTCGCGCTCGACGAGCAGACGAGGCCGGACACGAAGGCCATCGCTTTCGCGGTGGCGGACATCCTCGCCAGCACCCTGGCCATGGTCCCGGCGACCAGCGTGGGCAAGCCGGGGCTGGCGGATGGCGGGGCGCAGACGCTGTACCGGATGGGCTTCGACGCCAAGCGGAAGTCGAAGGACGTGGACGTGAAGCCGAACCCCTGGTTCGTCGCCAACGGCTATGTCGACAAGGAGGACACGCAGGACGCCAAGGCCCCGCCCAGGTCCGCCGCGACCGCTCCCTCCCGGAACGCCAGCCCCGAAGCCTTCACCAACGACGAGACCAGGTCCCCGCTCACCCAGGCCTACCTGCGCAGCCGCGACTACAAGACCATCGGCAGCAACATGATGGGCATCGGCGGCGGAGTGGCCGCGATACACACCGGCGGCGTCAACGTCCCGACCACGACACGCCACCTCAACGCCGTCGGATCCACGCTGATCCACTGGCTCAAGATCAGGGCGATCGCGCAGTCGGTGCCGCAGAAGAGCGCCACGATCATCGGCTGGTGCGACATCATCATGAAGGCCAAAGCGGCCAAGGGAGGCAGCCGCGCGGTAGGCATCGTGGCGGCGGCGACGCCGGTGCCGCTTGCCGGCCCGATCGCCACCATTTTCGGCGCCGCCGCCGGGCTCGGGATCAAGATCGGCCTGGCGGAGGCATGCTACCTCGCCGCCCTGGAGATCCACTGGCGGGCGTTCGGGGAGCAGACGATCGCCGCCGCGGCCGGGCCGCGGACGCCCAGGCCGGTGAACTTCTCGCGGCCGTTCGGGCCCGGCAACCGGCCCGGACAGAGCATGCCGGTGCCGGGGAAGGAGCCGGCGGCGTCGCTGTCCGCAGGACCAGCCTCGCGCATCGTCGCCGAGCTGTTCAAGCGGCGCGGCATGACCCGGGTGCTGGGCGCCTACGACGTCGCCGGCCTGATCAGGGAGCCGGCCGGCTGGATGGTGCTGGGCGAGCGGCTCGCCTCGACCTGAGGCGGTGACCGGAAGACGGAAAGGAACCTGAGCATGCGGATCATGTCGGCCTTCACCGGATCAGGCTACGGATTGCGCTCGGGAGGCCGCCGGGTCCTGTTGCTGGCGGCGATCTGCGCGACGGCGTCCTGCGCCGACACGACCACCTCGCAACGCCTCCTGGCCGAGCGGGGACGCGACGTTCCCTGCCTCCGGCATCAGGTCATCGACTTCGACGTGCCGTTCTACCGCGCGGTCGGCATCTGCAAGACCAAGCTGCCCGACCTCACCGGCGACGCGGAGCTGCAGGGCAGCGCCCTGTCCTGGAACGTCCCGTTCACCGTCCGGCCGAAGGCGGATGCCGAGATCAAGGCCTACAACCGCGACAAC
>CAXUDP010000100.1:0-13528 GCA_964249735.1 uncultured Acetobacteraceae bacterium
ACAACGTGGTGGTGCACCAGGGCGAGCTCAGCCAGCTCAAGCGCTTCAAGGACGATGTTCGCGAGGTTGCGCGCGGCTACGAGTGCGGCCTTTCCTTCGCCGGCTACAACGACCTCAAGGAGGGCGACGTGGTCGAGTGCTACGAGATGGAGCTGGTGCCGGCGTGAGCCAGAAGCCGCGCAGCACGGTCGAGACGAAGGGACCGGCAGGGAAACCTGCCGGTCCTTCTCGTTCGGGCAAGCGGCACGCTGGCCCGGCCGGCCCGTCGCAGCGCCAGCTGCGCGTCGCCGAGGAGGTGCGGCACGTGCTGGCCGATCTGTTCACTCGGGTCGAGTTCCGCGACCCCGAGCTGGCCGGCGTCCACGTCACCGTCACCGAGGTGCGGATCAGCCCGGACCTGAAGCACGCCACCGCCTTCGTCGCGCGGCTCGGCCGCAGCGACATCGACGCGAAGCTGCCGGCGCTGCGCCGTGCGGCCCCGTTCCTGCGCAGCGAGCTGAGCCGCGCGGTGCGGCTGCGCGGCGTGCCGGAGATCCACTTCCAGCCAGACACGGCGCTCGACTACGCGATGGAGATCGACGCGCTGCTGCGCCGTCCGGAGGTTGCCAAGGACCTGGCCTGACCGGGTGCTGCCGACCCGCCGGGCCGGAACTTCCACCGGTCCTGCGCCGCTGAAACGTGGTGGACATGCCTGTCGAGAACCGGTCCGACGCTGCTGCCGAACCGCGGGCGGGCTGGCGTCCGGCCCTCGCGTCGCGCGGCAACGGGCGGGCGCACCAGCTGTTCCATCCATTGTGCGGCGCCACGCCGGACACCCTGGTCCGCCTGCTGCTGAAGGGTGGCGTGCGGCCGGGACGCCTGCACGTCGCGGCGACGGCGCTGGCGATGACGGCGTTGCGCCTCCCCTTCACGCTTGGCGAGGCTGCGACGGTCGAGCTGCTTCGGCTGCGTCGCGGACCGGGCCCGGCGCCCGTGTTCGTGGTCGGGCACTGGCGCAGCGGCACCACACACCTCGCCAACCTGCTGAGCCGCTCCCCCTCGTTCGGCATCCTGTCGCCGATGTCGGTCGGGCTGCCGGCGGAGGCGCTGGGGCTGGCGCGGCTGGCGCGGCCATTCGTGGAGCAGTTCTTCCCGCGCAACCGGCTGATCGACGCCATGCCGCTGCGGCCCGACCTGCCGCAGGAGGACGAGCTGGCGATGGCCAACCTGTCCACCCTGTCCTGCAACCACGGCCTTTACTTCCCCGGCCGGCTGCAGGCGGAGTTCGATCGCGGCGTGTTCCTCGATGGGGTGGGCATGGCCGAGTTGCGTCGCTGGCGCAGCCGCCTGGCCCGCTACGTCGCCAAGATGACCTGGGCCGCCGGCGACCGGCCGCTGCTGATACGCAACCCTGCCAACAGCGCCCGGATCCCGCTCCTCAGGACGATCTGGCCAGAGGCGCGCTTCATCCATATCCATCGCGATCCGGCCGACGTTTGCGCCTCCTCGGTGCGCATGTTCGCGATCCTGATCCACGAACTGTCGCTGGGGCCGGTGGCGGAAGCGGAGACGCAGGCGGCAGCGCTGGTGCGGGCGGTGTATCCACGGCTGATGGCGGCGCTGCGACGCGACAGCGCGGTCCTGCCGTCGAACCGGTTCGTCGAGGTCCGCTACGAGGCGCTGCGGCAACAACCGTTGCAGGAGATCGGACGCCTCCACGATGCGCTCGGCCTGGAGCTGTCTGCCTCGTCCCGGCACGCCATGGTCGACAGCCTGCGCGCCGCACGGCCGCACGTCCCGTCCCGCGCCGGGCCCGGCGCGCCGGTACTGGACTGGCTCCGGCACCATCCGGAGGTGTTCCGCGCCTGGAACTACCGCCTGCCGGATCCGCCAGCCTTGCAGCCTGCAGGCGAGTTGCCATGATGCCGGGATGACGCAGCCGACGACGCAGCCCACGGTCCCGCAACAGCCGCCGGATCCCGTCTGAGGCAGGCCATGACCGAAGCCGGCCGTCGGGAACTGGCGATCGTCGCGGCGATCGCGGCGTTCTTCTTGTGCTGCTATCTCCGGGTGTTGACCACCGGCTATCTCGAGCTCGACGATCTCGGCCGGGTGCAGGTCGGCTACAACCTGTGGGCCGCCGACGGAAGGCTGCTGACGGCCGGGCTGATGGCGCTGCTGTCGTTCGGCGGCCGCATGCTCGACATCTCGCCGCTGCCGCAGCTCGGCGCGATCGCGCTGATGGGATGCGCCGGCCTGCTGCTGTCGCGCGCGGCACCCGGGTTCAATACCGCGCGGGTCGCACCCGCCGCGGTCCTGCTGTTCGCCACCCCGTTCTACCTGCAGAACATGACCTACGTGTTCGACTCGCTGTCGATGACGGCGGCAGCCGTGCTGGCGCTGTGGTCGGCACTGCTGGCGGAACGGCGCGTGGCCGGGGCCGCGACGGTGCTGCTGGCCGCCCTGCTGTTCTACCAGCCCGCGGTGGACGTGTTCCTGTGCTTCGCAGCCGCCGAGGTGCTGGTCCGGCTGGCACAGCGCGACCCCGGTGCGGCACGTGTCGCCGGCCGGGCCGTCCTGGCGGGGCTGGCGGCATGTGCGCTCGATGCCGGCCTGGTCGCGGTGTTCCGCGTCGCCGGGTTGGTGGTGCTGCCGAGCTACCAGGCGCAGCACGCGGCGCTGATACGGCCGGGCGAGCTGCTGCGGCTGCTGCCACGCAACGCGCACGACCTGCTGGCGCTGACGTTGCGGATGGCCCCGCCCACCAGCCCGTTCGGGCTGCTCGCCCTCCTGGTGCTCGTCGGCTTCCTGCTGCTGGTGCTCGGCCGGACCACGATGCGGGCCTGGCCGTTCGCCCTGCTCCCGGCCGCGGTGCTGCTGGCCGGGTTCGCCGGGCCGATGCTGCTGCTGCGCGACCCGGTGGTGCAGCCGCGCGTGCTGGTGGGGGTCGGCGCCATGCTGTCGGCCTCGGTCTGGGGCGCGATGCGGCTGCTGCCCGGCCGCTCCGGGCAGGCGGTGGTGGTGGTGGCGGTGCTGCTGGCGGCCTGCTTCGCCCGCGACGCCTTCGCCTATGGCGCCCTGCTTCGCGACCTCGACCGCTACGAGGCGACTGTGCTGCCGCCGGTGGCGGACGCGGTGAACGACGAGCATAAGCGCACCGGCCTGGGGGCACTGCAGATGCTGGGGGCGATGCCGTTCCCGCCGGTGCTGCGCCACGGCCTGGCCCGCGCTCCCGGCCTGGCGCCGCTGTTCGACAACCCCCTGAACGGCATCTCCTGGTTCGGGCTGGCGCTGCTGGCGCAATACGGGCTGGAGGACGGGATCTGGTTCCGCGACGCCGCTCCGGCCGTCAGCCTCTGCCCGCTCTACCGCGAGACCGGTTCCGGCTATGCCGTCGGCCACGATGCCGGTTCGATGGTGCTGATCTTCCGCGACGGGTGTCCGCGCATCCGGTGAGGGCGTGGTGCGTCCGGCCGGCCCATGCACCAGCGGCAGCACCGGCGCAGGCCGCCACCCCCGCCGCCGCCCCGAGACCGCGCCTGGACCTGCGCTGGCCGTCGACCGGCATCGACGATGACGATCAGCCGGGATCGCGGACGCGATAGGCCGGCGGCACGCCCACCCTGGAGACGGCCCGGCGCCCCACGTCGCGGACTGTCGGATCGATCAGGCCTGCCAGGACGACGAACGCCAGCGCCATCAGGCCGGCGGCGGCGGCGGCCATGAGGGTGGTCATCGGCACCAGCCTCGCGACGAGGAGGGAGCACAGCATCAGCAGCAGTGCCGGAAGCAGGCTCCAGGCCTGGCGCGAAATGCAGCCGCTGATCAGCTGCAGGGCGACGCAGTTGATGCCGACGCGCAGGGTCCAGGCGACCGCCGCTCCAGGCAGGCCGAACACGGTGATCAGCAGCCACAGCACCGCGAAGAACGGCACGACCTCGATCATGGTCGCCGCCGCGGTGACGTGCGGACGTCCCTGTGCCTGCAGGAACGCGTAGGGCAGGAAGGCGAGGCCGTTGCTCCAGGCGCCGAACATGACGATCTGGGCAACGGATTGCGACGCCGCCTGGAAGTTCGGGCCGATCCACAGGCGGAGGAACGGGCCCGAGAACAGGATCGCCGGCGCGCAGATCGCGCCGAAGCCATAGGCGAGCATCAAGGTCGCCCGCCGGGTCGTCGCCACCGCCTCGTCGTGCGACAGCCGGGAGACGCGCGGGAACAGGGTGCGCGCCATCGCGGTGGCGAACACCTGCGAGCGCGTCGCCAGGGTCATGGGAACGGAATAGGTGGTCACCGCTGTGGTCCCGAGCATGATCCCGATGACCATCTGCGCCGAGGTGTCGAGCAGCGGGTTGAGCAGGCTGGAGATGCTCACCCAGGACCCGTAGCGGAACAGCCTGCGCACCACGCGGACGTCGAAATCGAGTAGCCGGACCGGCCGCTCGATCCGGATGACGATCCCGTAGGCCAGCGACACCATTGCAAGCCGGGCCAGAAGCGTCGCCGGGATCACGACCGTCAGGCTGGGGCCGAACGCGTAGGTGCAGAGCAGCGGGGCGACCTGGCCCAGCATCGTGCCGATCGAGCCGAGCGCGTTGGTCACCAGGAAGCGCTCGCGTGACTCCAGGGCCCCGTTCGACACCCCCGCCAGCATGCCGAGCGGCAGCATCGCCGCCATCCATGGAAACGCGGCCAGGGTTTCCGGGACCAGGCTGCCGGGAACCTTCACGAGATGCAGCAGCACCAGGTGGCCGACCAGGTACATGATCAGGCCGCCCGTCAGGCCCAGGCAGAAGTTGCAGCAGAACGCCGTCACCAGGATGGGCGAGCGCTCCCGCGGCGAGCCGTGCCCGAGCCTGGCCAGCGCGTTGGCGGTGGCGCGCGACAGGCCGAAATCCAGGAAGCCGAAATACCCCAGCAGCACCCAGGTGATGACGACGACGCCGTAGCGCGCGGAACCGATCTGGTGGATGTAGAACGGCACCGTCCCGAGCGACGTGATCGTCGGCAGCAGCACGCCCCCGACGTTGTAGAGGTAGTTGGCCGAGAGTCGTCTCCGGTCGCTCACGCCCCTGCTCCCGGCCGCGCCGGTGCCGGGCAGGCCGGGATCTTCCCGCCGCCCGCGCCGGTCGCCAGGACCTCGCATGGCAGGTCCGGATCTCGCCGAAGGCACCCGCGCCCGCCGCGGCGCGAGCGGGACGATCCTCCACCGGGGCCGGACGTGCTGACGATCCCGGTCGGGCAGCCACGGCGCCGCGCGGTGCGGCTCCGTCCGGCCGACCGCGCGGGACGCCGCGTCATGGTCCCGAACTCCCAGGCGTCGTCTTCCACGCTCATTCCTTCAAGGGTCCGGCTCTCAAGGATCCGGCCCCCAGGGACCCGGTCCCGAGCAGGCCGGAGTCCCGTCCTGTCCCGGCGGCGGCCTCCCGCCCGTTCGCGGGAGGCGCGGCGAGAGCGGCAAGGATCCTGGCCGCCTCGCGGCGGCTCAGGACGGTCCCGTAGGCAACGTTCGGTCGCAGCCTGGCTTCGAGGCGCGCCAGCAGGCTCCGCTTGGTCCACGGCGGACGCAGCAGTTCCGCGACGAGCTCCGGCTCCGTCCAAGGGACGTCCAGCTCCGCCTCGGTCAGGTCGACCTGCTCCGCCGCGAAGCGAAGCGCCTGCGGGAACATCGCGACCGTTCGATCCCGGTCGAGCACAGCGCCGGCGCCCGGCTCGGCTCCGGTCGCTTCCGCGAACAGCTGCGCGGCGAGGCTGCGCCCCTTCCAGGCGAGGTGGCCAAGCTGCGTGGCGCGCGGGTTCATCTCGATGAGGACGGTGCGGCCGGTGCCTTCCTCGATGATGAAGTCCAGGCCGAAGAAGCCCGACATCCCGAGGCGGCCGGCGACCACCCTCGCGGCGGCCTCCATCTCGGCATTGTCGACTAGCCGGACCACGGTTGCGGCGCCGGTGCGGCCCTGCGCCTGCAGCACCTCGACGCCGATTGTCCCGAGAAGCCGGCCGTTCCAGCAGGCGGCCATGATGTTGGCCTGGCGTCCGGACACCCGGGCCTGCACCGTGACCTCGCGGCGTTCCCGGTGCAGGAACTCCACGAACGGGAACGGATCGCGGTCGACCAGCAGGATGCGCAGCGCCTTGCGAAAGGCGATCGGCCGCGACATGACGAGAAAAGCCGCCTCCGCGGCTTCGAGGGTCCGCGCCAGGACGACGCCGGAGCCGCCCCAGCTTCCCTCGGACTTGACCAGGCATGGTTCCGGATGGTCCGCATGCCACGCGCGCAGGTCGTCGCGGGTGCGGATCGTTCGTCCCGGCGGGACCGCGACGCCGTCGTCGGCGGCGGCATCCAGCAGGCGCTGCCGGGTTCCGCTTACGGCATATCCCCCAGGCCCGCCCAATGACCGCTCGATCAGGGCGGCGATCATGCCCGAATCGGGTCCGAACCGTTCCGCCGACGCATACAGGGCGTGCAGGTGGGCGACGGTTCGATCGTCGGTCGGCACGATGATGTCCGGTTTCTGCCTGCGTATGGCATGAGCCAGCGCCTGCAGCGGCGCACGCGCGCTGTAGGCATGGATCGCCTTCGGCGTCGCCAGCACCCGAAGCGGGTGGCCCACCGGACAGATCGCGGACACGTCCGCCCCGAGCTGCTGGAAGACGACAACAAGGCGCGCGGCGGATGGCCACCAAGTCGTGGTCGCAACGAGAAGCCGGGGTGGCGTCATGGGACGGTGTAGGCGGGAAAGGTGCAGGACGTCCAGCGAAGGGCCGTCGGGAGCGCAGATCCGTGGCGTCGATCCGGAACCGAAGGCGGCCATGGGTGATCCGGGATGCGACCGATCCTGCCGGCGACGACACCGGGACCTTTGAAGTAACGTCTTATAAAATTAAAGGATCGTCAATTCGTCAGCAAGTGCCGGATGAACACGTCTCAAAGAGACAAACCCTGGACGCACTGCACCATGAACTTATAGAATGCTCGTCCAGGTTGTTTCGATCCGAGAGAACGAGGTCCATGGGAAGTGATACCGACATCGCAGTGATCGGTGCGGGTCCGTATGGCCTGTCGATCGCTGCACACCTTGCGGCCACGGACGCAAGTTTCAGGATCTTCGGCACCCCGATGGGCGTGTGGCGCAACCACATGCCGTCGGGCATGTTCCTCAAGTCGGAAGGTTTCGCCTCCGATCTGTTCGATCCGCTGCGCGAGCTGACCCTGGAACGCTACTGCGCGGAGCACGGGCATCCCTACGCACCGACCGGGATTCCGGTATCCCGCGAGCTGTTCTGCGAATACGGCCTCGCCTTCCAGAAGCGGTTCGTCCCGAACCTGGAGGACAAGCACGTCGCGGACGTCGCTCCGGCAGGCCGCGGCTTCACGATCCGTCTCGAGGATGGGGAAACGTTCCGTGCACGCCGCGTGGTCGTCGCCGTGGGGATCAGTCATTACGCCTATGTTCCTCCGGAGCTCGAGAAGCTGCCAGAGGAGGTCATGTCCCACACCTCCCGTCAGCGCGGCTTCGACTACTACGCCGGGCGCGAGGTCGGCGTCCTCGGCGCGGGTTCGTCTGCGGTCGACATGGCGGGGCTGCTGCACCAGGCCGGCGCGCAGACGCGGCTCCTGACCAGGCGGTCGAAGATCTGGTTCCATCAGCCGCCGGTGGAGCTGCGCGGCATGAAGCGGTTCACCTCCAGGATCACGCGGCCGCGTTCCGGCCTCGGCTTCGGCTGGCGCTCGCGCCTCGCCTGTGATCTGCCGGTCGTCTTCCATCACATGCCATCGAAGTTCCGGATACGGGTGACCCGCGGTCACCTGGGGCCGTCCGCCGGCTGGGTGGCCCGGACCATGGTGGAAGGCAAGGTCGACGTGCGGCTCCGCATGACGCTGCGCGATGCCGAGCTTCGCCGCGGCCGGCCGCATCTCACCTTCGTCAACGGCGACGGTGAGACCGAGGAGATCACGGTCGACCAGGTCGTCGCCGGCACCGGCTACAAGGTCGACCTGTCCCGGTTGCCGTTCCTCGGCCACGACGTGCAGGCGGGGATCAGGCAGGAGCAGAAGACGCCGGTGCTGTCGCGGAACTTCGAATCCTCCGTGGATGGGCTGCACTTCGTCGGGGTGACCGCCGCCAACAGCTTCGGGCCCCTGCTGCGCTTCGCCTGGGGCGCCAAATTCACCGCGCGCCGGTTGACCTCGCATCTCGTGAATTGAGCAGGCCTGGCGCGCGAGCGGATCGATCGGCGCACGATCCGCGCCGCACCATCTCGGTGGCGATGGCGACCTTCAACGGCGCCCGCTTCATCGGCGCCCAGCTGGACAGCATACAAAGGCAGAGCCGGCTGCCGGACGAGCTCGTGGTCACCGACGACGGTTCCTCCGACGACACCGTGGCGCTCGTGCAGCGCTTCGCGTCGCAGGCCGCCTTCCCGGTCAGGATCCATCGGAACCCCGCGCGCCTGACCTACCGCAACAACTTCATGCACAACGTGTCGTTGTGCCGGTCGGAGCTGATCGCCTTCAGTGATCAGGACGACATCTGGCACGAGGACAAGCTGCAGCGTGCCGCCGCCCTGTTCGACGATCCCGAGATGCTGCTCGTGCATCATGACGCCGTCATCGTTCGCGAGGGCGTGTCCCGGGCGGAACAGCCGGACGAGCGGTTGGGCAAGCCGATCCGGCCCTTGCCGGTGCTGGAGCGGATGACCAACCCGGCCTGGGCGTTCTCGCAGGGCTTCACCCAGATGATGGACCGCAGGCTGGCCCGCTTCTCCGGTCTCTGGAGTCGGTCCATCTGCCGCTACGACCAGCGCCTTCCGGACAGCCATGACCGCTGGTTCTTCTTTCTGGCCTCCGTCTTCGGCCGCATCGGCTTCATCGACCTGCCCCTCGCCGACTACAGGCAGCACGGGCAGAACGTGTTCGGGATACCGCAGCGTCGTGTCGCCCGGCTCGAGAAGGTCCGGGCGGTGCTGGAGAACCGTTCCGACATCTATCGGGACCTCGGGCACCAGTCGGGCAGACGCGCGGAGATCCTCGACAGGATCGCCCGAACCGACTCGCTGGGCGAGACCTGGCGCGCCCGCGCCCGGCAAGGGGCGGAGCGCTTCGAGCAGCTCGCCGAGCTCTACCGGCATCGCCACGCCCTCTACGCTTCCCCCCGTCTGCCGACTCGCCTCCGGCATCTCCGGGACCTGACCGCGCGGCGCGCCTACGACCGGCGGGGAAGCTGGCACTTCGGGGCCAGGGCCTTGTTGAAGGATGCCGTGCTGGGCGGCCTGTTCGGACCGCTCGTCCTGCGTCATGGCGCGGCGGCCCGCGGCGGCGACCCGATGTGCTGGCCCGGTCCGGCGCCGGCCGCTGCGCGCCACGGCCTCGATGCGGCGCATCCGGGCGGGAACGCCTGAGCCCGAGGCGCGTCCGGCCGCCGCGTCGGCCACGACGCGCGCTCGATGGTGCTGATCTTCCGCTTCGGCTGCCTCGCGTTCAGCCGGCGGCGGCGGCGTGGTGGGCGCGGTCCAGGCGATGCAGCAGCGGCAGCGCCGCGGCACACAGCGCCGTCACCGCCACCCCCAGCTCCAGCAGGTTGAGGAACAGCCGGTGGTAGATCGGCAGGCTCTGCGCCGCATCGGCGGTGGCGAGGCCGGGCGGTAGCGAGGCCAGGTTGGCGACCGCGCTGCCGAGATAGAGCGCCACGCCCAGACCCACGAACAGCGCGCCCATCATGAAGGCGCTCAGCCGTATGGGCGTGTAGCGGGCGATCATCGCCAAGCCGAGCGCGCTGATCAGCAGCTCGCCGGTCGAGACCAGGCCGTAGCCGGCGACCATGAGCCAGGGCGAGACGTGAGCCGGGGCGCCGGGTCCGGTGCCAAGCCACCAGACCACGAACGCGGCAGTGACGAGACCGAACCCGAGCAGGAACTTGACCGAGATCGGCAGGTCGCGCCCGTGCCGCCCGAGAGCCGCGTAGATCCAGGCCAGCACCGGGCTCATCACCATGATCCAGAGGGGGTTCAGCGCCTGGAACTGGGCGGCGGAGAACGAGAATAGCGTCACCCCGCCGAGGCGGAACGACGGATCCACATTGCGCAGCGCGAACAGGGTCAGCGAGGTGGATTGCTGCTGGTAGAACACGAAGTACAGCATGAACTCGATCGTCAGCAGGTAGGCGATCAGCAGGCCGGGGCGTTCGGCTTGTGTCGCGCCGCGATAGATGCGCACCCACACTGCCAGGGTCCCGAGTGCTGCCAGCCAGACGCAAGCACGGGCGATCCCGGCGTGCTGCAGCACCAGCATGACCGCAAGAATGGTGGCGACCACGCCGCCCAGGACCAGCCAGCCGATGCGGGGCGGCAACCGGCGGGCATCCGGCGCCGAACCGATCCGGTCGAGGCGGTGCCGCAGCATGGCATAGCCGGCCAGACCCAGCGCCAGCCCGAGGGCGCTCATGCCGAAGGCGGCGTGCCAGCCGAACCGGTCCCTGAGCCAGGGCGAAAGCAGGATCGACACCGTCGAGCCGACGTTGACCGACATGTAGTAGAGGGTGAACGCTGCATCGAGCCGGCTGTCGTCGCCCTCGTAGATCCGACGCACCAGGTTGGCGGCATTCGGCTTGAACAAGCCGTTGCCGATCGCGATCGTGCCCATGCTAAGGCCCAGCAGCGCACGTCCATCCGACGGCAGCGCCAGCGCCAGATAGCCCAGGAACAGGCAGGCCGCGCCGCAGACCATCGCCCGTCGCGAGCCCAGCACCTGGTCGCCGAGCCAGCCGCCGATCGCAGGGGCGGCATAGGTCAGCGCCCCGAACGCGCCCCAGAGCAGGTTGGCGTCGTGGTCGCTGAAGCCGAGCCGCTCGACCAGGAACAGCAGCAGCAGCGCCTGCATGCCGTAGTACCCGAACCGCTCCCACAGCTCGATGAGCAGGACCACGGTGAAGCGCTGGGTGCGGGTGGGGCTTGGTGCGGTAATCGACATGAAGGTCGGGTCTAGCCGGCGAGGCCGGTGCCGTCGATGGTGGGGCAGGAGGATCGATGACCGGGGACGAGCTGGGCGAGCTGCTGCGCGACTGTCCGACGCTGTATCACGTGGCGGAAGCCGGCGCCTGGCCGTCGATCCGGCGCCACGGGCTGCTGAGCACGTCGGCGCTACTCGACCTATATGGGGTCGACGGCGAACGGCGATACGCGCTGGAAGCGCGGCGGCGTCCGGACGGGGTGGCGCTGCGCCTGCCCGGGCTGGAAGGTGCCGTGATCCGCGACCAGAAGCCGATGGACGATGCGGGGCTCGCACGGTGCCTGGTGGGCGGCCTCCAGCCGGAGGACTGGTACCGGAAGCTGAACGGGAAGGTGTTCTTCTGGCTGACGCAGGCGCGGCTGACGCGCCTGATGGAGGCCAGGCCCTATCGCGGCATGAGCTATGACGTCCTGGAACTGGACGCGGCGGCGCTGGTGTCGGCCTACCGGGACGCCATCACCCTTTCGCCGATCAACAGCGGCGCCACCAGGCCGTTTCCGGCGCCGCGCGGGCCCGACACGTTCCTGCCGATCGCCCTGTACCCCTATGCCGACTGGCGCAGCCGACGGCCACGTGGCGAAAGGGTGGTCGAACTGGTCGTCGAGCGCGGCGTGCCGGATGTCGCACGCTTCGTCCGGCGGGTGACGCGCAGGAGCGGCCGGGATCCGGGACCGGTGCTGTTCGAGGCCTGACCATGTCCGGCTCGACTGCTTCAGGACGAATGGGCCGCCTCGGTCATGAGCTGCCGGTCCAGGGTGATCAGCTCTACCCCCAGGTGCCGCGACAGCCAGGGATAGCTGGCATCTTAGGCGGTCAGGCCGGTCGCCAGGGCCAGCACCGCGTCGTGGTCGGTAGCGACCGCCTCCACGTTGAAGTTTTCGAGCAATCGGAAGCCCTGCACGAGCGCTTCCCTCTGGTCTGGATGGCGTTTGCACCTGATCAGGCACACGTTGGCCAACTCGTGATCGAGCAGAAACGGCGCTTCTAGTCGAACGCCGTCCAAACGTTCTGCGACGCTGGCTGACTGGAACTCCTGAAACAGGATTGCGGCAAGGTCCGGGGCGTCGACGACTTTAGTTTCCGTCACGATCAGCCCGGATGATGGCCGTCGACTCGTCCGGCGTCTTGATCCCGAGCCGGCGGACCTCCGCCAGGAGCTGAAGCGGAGACAGCTTGGGCTCGTCCACCGACGTCTCGATGATCGCCATCAACTCGCCCTGCAGCGAGCGGTGGTTGCGCGTGGCACGTAGCCGTAGCCGCCGTACCACGTCGTCGGACGCGTTCTTGATCGACAAGTTGGTCGGCATGGTGCCGGATCTCCTCCATTCTGGAACCAATGCCTTGGCAGATCCGGACAGGCGCTGGAAGCGCGTTTGCCGGCGCACGCCCCCTCGTCTAAAGCCTCGCCTCCCGCGGGCAGGCCGCGCTCGGCAGGAAGGCGACCGGATCGATGCGACGCAAGCGTGGACGTGCCCTGGACGGGTGGCTGATCGTCGACAAGCCGGCCGGCATGACCTCGACCGACGTGGTGAACCGGGTGCGTCGCGGCTTCGACGCGCAGAAGGCAGGCCACGGCGGCACGCTCGACCCGCTGGCGACCGGGCTGCTGCCGGTGGCGTTCGGGGCGGCGACCAAGACGGTGCCCTACGTCATGGACGGCACCAAGCTGTACCACTTCACGCTGCGGATCGGCGAGGCGCGCGACACCGACGACGCCGACGGGCAGGTGATCGCCACCTCCGCCGTGCGCCCGACCGACGACCAGTTTCGGGACGCGCTCGGCGCGTTCCAGGGCGAGATCATGCAGGTGCCGCCGGTGTTCTCCGCGGTCAAGGTGGCAGGCGAGCGCGCCTACGACATGGCGCGGGACGGTCGTGCCCCGGTGCTGGAGCCGCGGCCGGCCCGGGTCGACCGGTTCGCGCTGGTGGAGCGACCGGACGCCGACACCGCGGTGTTCGAGGTGCAGTCCGGCAAGGGCGTCTACATGCGCAGCCTGGCGCGCGACTTGGCGGTGGCGTGCGGCACGGTCGGGCACGTGTCGGCGCTGCGCCGGCTGCGCGTGGGGCCGTTCCGCGAGGAGAACGCGATTTCCCTGGACAAATGCGTGGGCGGGGAGGACAACGCGCCCGCCTCACCGGAGCTGCTGCTGCCGGTCGCGACCGCGCTGGCCGACATCCCGGCGCTGGCCTTGACCCCGAGCGAAGCGGCAGGCCTCCAGCACGGCCAGGCGATCAGCCTGGTCGAGCTGATGGGCCGGATTCCTGAGCAGGCCGACCCCGCGGGCGGGGTGGCCCGCGCCATGGACGGGGGGCGCGTGATCGGTCTGTGCCGACTCGAGGACGGGTGGCTCAAGCCGGAACGCCTTCTGTAACCCCGTTCCGGGAGAACCACGATGTCGACCCTTGCGGAGCGCCGTACCGCGCTCATCGCCGACTACAGGACAGGCGAAACCGATACCGGATCGCCCGAGGTGCAGGTGGCCCTGCTCACCGAGCGGATCACCAGCCTGACCGAGCACCTCAAGATCCACGCCAAGGACTTCCA
>CAXUDP010000101.1:0-13252 GCA_964249735.1 uncultured Acetobacteraceae bacterium
CGCTGCCCTCGATGGTGATCGCCAACCGGCCGGACATCCGCCAGGCGGAGCGGCAATATGCGCAGGCCACGGCACGGATTGGCGTCGCGGTGGCGCAGCTCTACCCCGACTTTACCGTGCCGCTGTCCTTCACGCCGCAGGCCAGCATGATCCACGAGCTGTTCACCGCCAGCAGCCTGGCCTGGTCGCTGCTGCTCGCGGCCAGCATCCCGGTGTGGCACGGCGGCAGCCTGTCGGCGCAGGTGCGGGAAGCGCGCGCCGATGCGGAGGGCGCCCGGCTCGGCTACGAGCAGGCGGTGCTGCAGGGATTCCGCGAGGTCGAGGACCGGCTGGTGGCTTATCGCAACGACGAGGATCGCACCGAAACCCTGCGCCGTGCGGCGGCGGACGACGCGCTGGCGCTGGACCGGGCGCGCCGCCTGTACGGGGCCGGGCTGAGCGGCTTCCTCGACGTGCTGACCAGCGAGCGGGCGACCTACGCCGCGCAGAACCTCGAGGCGCTGGGCGAGCTGTCCCGGCTCGATGACGCGATCGGGCTGTTCACCGCCCTCGGCGCCGGCTGGCAGGGGGTGGCGCTGACCGACACCACCCTGCCGGTGGATGCGGCCGAGCAGCGCCGCATGGCGGCGGCGGCGGGTGCCGCAGGTCGCTGAAGGTCAGGGCGCCACTCGTGTCTGGTTCGGCATCGAGCCCGCGCCGCGCGGCCGGAGCGAGCGGATCGCGCGCCGGACGACCGGCTGGTCCGCGAGCACGCCGATCAGGATCACGGTGCCCATGACCGCGAAGTTGAGCGAGCTCGGGATGCCCAGGATGTTGACCAGGTTCTGCAGCACCTGGAGCAGGGCGGTGCCCAGCACGATGCCGATGATCGAGCCCTCGCCGCCGCGCAGGCTGCAGCCGCCGAGCACTGCGGCGGCGATGGCGTAGAGCTCGTAGAAGTTGCCGAACGACGAGGGCGAGACGGAGTCGGTGTAGAACACCAGGCAGATGGTGGCGAGGCCGGCCAGGCCGCCGCTGATGATGTAGGCGCCGGTGACGATGGCACCCGTGCGTATGCCGGAGAAGCGGGCGGCCTCCTCGTTGCGGCCGATCGCGAACAGGTAGCGGCCGAACACGGAGCGGTGCAGCAGCACGCCCATGACGACCGCGACCAGGATCAGCAGGATGAACGGGTGCGGGATGCCCCAGCTTCGGCCCGAGGCGAGCCAGCCGAGCCAGTCGAAGTCGTCGGTGTAGCCGAACCCCATCGTGGCGTCGGTGGTGTAGTAGCGCGCGGCACCGCGGTAGATCAGCAGGCCGCACAGGGTCACGACGAAGGGCTGGAGCTTCGCCTTGGTCACCAGCAGCCCCTGCAGCGCGCCGAGCACGATGCCGCCCACCACGACGGCGAGGATGGCCAGCGGCCACGGCACGCCGCGGTTGACCAGCAGGTCTATGAACACGACGCCGAGCAGGGAGAACATCGAGCCGACGGACAGGTCGATCCCTCCGGTGATGACGACCAGGCCCTCGCCGATCGAGAAGATGCCGAACAGGCCGATCAGGTTGGCCATGTCGAGCAGGTTGACCGCCGACAGGAAGCGCGGGTTGAGGATCGCGGTGACGATCCCCACCACGATCAGGAGGAGCAGGAGTCCCCAATCCTTTCGGGCCATCACACGGACTCCAGCTGCTCGGCCGGCTGGCCGATGGCGAGACGCAGGACGTTGATCTCGGAGAAGTCGGCACGGTCGAGCACGCCGCTGATCTCGCCCTCGTGCATGACGGCGACGCGGTCTGACACGCCGATCACCTCCTCCATGTCGCTCGAGATCATGACGATGGCGACGCCGTCATCGCCGAGGGCGCGCATCAGCGCGTAGATCTCGCCCTTGGCGCCGACGTCGATGCCGCGTGTGGGCTCGTCGAAGATGATCAGGCGCGGCGCCATCGAGAGCCACTTGGCGAGCACCACCTTCTGCTGGTTGCCGCCCGACAGGGTCGCGGCATGCACGGCAACGCTGGGCGTCTTGATCCTGAGCGAGGCCTGCTGGGCGCGGGCGGTGACCGTCTCGGCGTCGCGGTCGACCAGGGTGAAGCGGGCGTAGCGGCGCAGGCTGGCGAGCGAGATGTTCTCCGACAACGGCATGTCGAGCACGAGGCCCTCGCGCTTGCGGTCCTCAGGGACAAGGTAGATCCCCTGCGCGATCGCCTGCCGGGGAGACCGGACGGCGACCCGCCCGCCCGCCAGGCGGACCTCGCCCCCCAGGATCGGGTCGACCCCGAACAGGGCGCGAGCCAGCGAGGTGCGGCCGGAGCCGACCAGGCCGGCGAGGCCGAGGATCTCGCCGCGCCGGACGTCCAGCGACACGTGGCGGTCGGGAAAGGCGGTGGTGACGAGGCGGTCGACGACGCACAGCTCGCCCCCCGGCGGCGTGCGCGGCGGGGTGTAGAGGGAGCGGAGCTCGCGGCCGATCATCAGGCGGATCATCGCGTGGTGCTCGATCTCGTCGTGCCCGAGCTCGCCGGCGACGCGGCCGTCGCGCAGGCAGACCACCCGGTCGGCGCACTGCTTCACCTCGTGCAGGCGGTGGCTGATGTAGATCACCGACACGCCGGACGCGCGCAGCTCGGCGATGACCCGCAGCAGGCGGTCGGTCTCCTGCAGGGTCAGGCTTGAGGTGGGCTCGTCCATGATGATGACGCGGGCGTCGACCGACAGCGCCCTGGCGATCTCGACCAGCTGGCGCTGGGCGATGAGCAACCGCGACACGCTGGTCTCGGGTCCGAAATCGGCGCCGAGACGCTGGAGCAGCGGACGTGCCAGGTCGTGCATGCGCTTGTTGCGGACGAGCCGGAGCGGACCGCCCGCGACCGCCTCTCGGCCGAGGAAGATGTTGGCGGCGACGTCGAGGTTGTCGAGGACGGTCAGTTCCTGGTGCACGAAGGCGATGCCGGCGCGGGCGGCGCTCGCCACGGTCATGGTGTCATGGGCGACCCCATCGACGACGATGCTGCCGGCACTCGGCTGTACCACGCCGCCCAGGACCTTCATCAGAGTCGACTTGCCGGCGCCGTTCTCGCCGATGAGGCCCAGGACGGTGCCGGCCTCGACCGAAAGGCTGACCTCCTCAAGGGCTCTGACGCCAGCATAGGACTTGCTGATCCCGAGAAGGGACAGCAGCGGCGGAGGCGACATCCCCTTGGGCTTACTTGGCGCTCAGCATCCGGCGCATGCTCTGCTGGAAGTCGTGCACGTTGTCCTTCTGGATGACGCGGGTGGGGATGATGATCAGGTGGTTGGCAGGGATGAACGACTTGTCGCCGTTGATGTACCTCACCAGGTCGGTCATGGACTGGTAGCCGAACTCGAACGGCTGCTGGACGATGGTCGACTGGATCGTGCCGTCGGCGACGCCGCGCAGGGTCTGGGCGTCCTCGTCGAAGCCCACCACCTTGATCTTGCCGGACATGCCGGCATCCTTCACCGCGGAATAGATCTGCGGCGTGTTGTAGTTGTAGAGGCCGACGAGGAGGTCGAGGCCGCCCTTGGCCAGCGCGTCCTGGACGTTGGCCTTCGCCTTGGCAAAGTCGCCGCCGTCGGTGCGTATGTCGACGATCTGGACGTTGGAGCCCTGCAGCCCCTGCCTGATCCCCTCGACCCGCTCGCGCGCGTTGTCGGCATCCATGGTGCCGACGAAGGCCATCATCTTGCCGCCCTGGGGCAGCGCCTTCCTGATCTCGCTGGCGGCCTGCAGGCCGGCCGCCTTGTTGTCGGTGCCGATGTAGAGCACGCGGCTGGAGTTCGGGGCGTCGCTGTCGGTGGTGAACAGGACGGCGTGGCTGGCGACCTTGTTGAACTCCTCGGTGGAGTTCTTGGGGTCGATGGCGGAGATGGAGATGCCGGCGATGCCTGATGCGAGCAGGTCGTCGAGCTCGCGACGCTGCTCGGCCGCGGTCGCCTGGCCGGTGACGATGACCTGCATGGCGAAGTCCGGATGTTCGCCCTGCGCCTTCATGACGCCGGCGCGGGCGACGGTCCAGAAGTCGGCTGAAACGTTCGTGATCAGGGCGAGGGACTTCTTCTGCTGCGCGCCCGCTGGTGCGCCGAGCAGTGAAAGGGTAGCCGCTCCCATGAGGGCGGCCTGGATCAGGCGACGCATGTGTCCTCCGGCTTTATTGTTCTTGTGGTCGGCGTCCTTGGCAGCGCCATCCGGATGCTAGGTCATTTCATAGCTGTATGATAGGTCGTCCCGATGGTCTTGACGAGTTTCGGTCCGGAGGCCGAGGAGCGATGCGCAGGTGGCGAGGGTACGGGATCAGGCCCAGCCTGATCATGTTCGCCGACACCAGCTCCGAGCGCCGCATGGCCTAAAGGTGCCGTTCGGCGATCGAGGCGAGCATCCCGATCCGGCACGGCGGCATCCTATACGCACAAGCGTGCGAAGCGCGCCGACGCGGAAGCGGCGCAGAACCTCGAAGCGCTGCGGGAGCTGTCGCGGCTCGACGACGCACCGCCGGCCGAGGCGACAGGAGCGGACGACAAGCGGCGCGTCCTCCGCGACCACTTCCGAGACATCTGGTTCCGGCTGTGCCGCATCATTGACCGATGCATTCTCCTCGCACAGGCTTCGCACCGACCGACCAGGACCAGCCCATGCGTCTGCCGCCGAGCCAGGTCCTCACGCTGCGCACGCCGATGCTCACCCTGTTGATCGGCCCCATGCATGCGCTTGGTGCCGTCCGTCCGGTTCTCGTGCTGACCGATCGCACCAGTACCGCTGCCGACCGCTCCGCCCGCCTGGCGCTCGACTTCATCCGCCGCGATGCCACGCAGACCGGCCTCCTGCGTGCCTACCTGGTCGCTGCTGCGATCCCGGCAGCATCGGTCCGTGCACGGACGCCGCAATTGGTGACGCCCTGCTCGATGCCCTGCGCAACGGCCACCTCGGCGCCGTGGCGATCGGACCGCCGCAGGCCCTACAAAAGCGGCTGGTTGCCCAGCTGGCACTGGTTCTCGGCGGACTGCCGGACCCCGTTCCGCATGCAGGCGGTCCTGCGGCGTTCCGGCCCGCGTCGCCTCCTCCGCTTGATCTGACTGGCTGGTCGACCTCCAGGCGGCTGGAAGAATGGATCCACCGCATCCTGCCGCTTCTCGGCCCTGAGCTTGCCCGTCAGGTGCGAAGCCTGCTCGACCCGGCGAACCTGGCATTGATGGTCACGGGACTGGTCCTGCTTGCCGGGCTGCAGGCGGTCGGCGTCGGGGAGGTGGCCGATGCCGCCTTTCTCGCCCTGGCCTATGCGGTTGCCGGCTGGAGCGGCCTGGTTGCGCTGGTGCATCTGGCCGATGCCGCCCACCAGGCTGCCGGCGCCACCGACGCGGCAACACTTGACCGGGCCGCCACCAAGGGTGCGGCAGCCATCACCACCCTTGGCATCGATTTCCTGTCGGCCGTCGTGCTTCGCATGGCCAAGCGCAACACGAGCGGTGGCGGAACCGCGGGCGGCGGTGCGGCCGATGCCTCGCCTGCCGCCGAAACGGTGAATCCCAACCGCGGCAGCGGCATCAGTCGAGGCGTTGCCGTGCCCGACCCGTTGCCTCCGCCTCCACCAGCCGACGTTCCGCCCGCTCCGGCCATGCCGCTGTCCCAGGCGGTCGGGGACGACAATGCGGCCGGCTGGATCGCCAAAGGCAAGAGCAACCTTGCTGAAACGCCTGTCCCGGGCGCCGAGGACCTGACCGACGACCAGATCGGAGCAATCCACGGCTACACCACGGACGAGGGCTACACGATGATCAACCCGGCCCTGCGTGGCAGACCACGATGACACCTGAGCTGCAGGGCTTCGCCGACCAAGCCACCTCCGGCCTGGACGCCTTACCTGCAACCGAGGCCACCACCTATCGCGGCGTCGACCTTCCTCCCGACGTGCTGTCGCAATATTAGGTCGGACAGACCGTTGCCGATCCGGGCTTCTTCAGCACCGCCCTTGACCCGAACAAGGCGCTCGATGGCTCGGTCAACATGCAGGTGGACGGCGTGAGCGGGCGCAACGTCGCTCCCTTCTCCGACTATTCGGAAAGCGAGATCCTGTTCAAGCCGAACACCCCGTTCACGGTTCTCAACCGCGTGGATAATCCCGACGGCTCGACATTCCTGCACCTTCAGGAGGCTCCCCAGTGATCGACCTTCATGCCACTGATACGCAGCTTTTTCCTTATGTAACCCGATATCGTCATCTGTCCCCACCGCTTCCGGATAGGATCCGGCGGCGATGGGCGAGCGAAGCGGGCGTGCCGCTTCCGGAGCCGAAGGATGCGGAGCCGAAGGACGCAGCCGACCAGCCGGCGGTGCCGCACTGGCTTGACGAGCCGGTTTACCCCGATGCGACTGAGGCGGACAAACGCGACCGCGCGGTCGGTGCGTTGCTGGGGCTGGCGGTAGGCGACGCGGTCGGCACCACGCTGGAGTTCCGGCCCCGCGACCAGGCTCACGCCGCCGACATGGTCGGCGGCGGTCCGTTCGACCTCCGGCCGGGCGAGTGGACCGACGATACCAGCATGGCGCTCTGCCTTGCCGACAGCCTGCTGGCCGAGCGCCGGCTCGACCTGCCCGACGTGGCCAAGCGCCTGACGCGCTGGTACCGGAACGGCGAGAACAGCATGAACGGCCGCTGCTTCGACATCGGCAGTGCCACACGCACCGCCCTGGAAGCCTGGCTGCGCGACGGCCGCTTCGTCGGCAACACCGCCCCTGACACCGCCGGCAACGGCTCGCTGATCCGCCTGGCGCCGATCGCGATCCACAACCGGCACTCATTGCGCCGCAGCTGGGGCCAAGCCTCGTCCCAGTCCGGTGTCACGCACAACGCGGCGGAGGCGCAGAACGCGTGCCAGCTCTTCGCCGTCCTGCTGCACCATGCGCTGAATGGCGCCGGCAAGGGTGACTGCCTGCTACCGAAGGTTCTGTCCCTGTCGCCGCGCAACCTCCTGATCAACGCTGGGGAATACAAGCAGAAGTCGCGCGGACAGATCCGCTCCTCGGGCTACGTGATCGACACGCTGGAAGCCGCCTTGTGGTCCGTCTGGCACACCGACAGCTTCGAGGATGCGGTGCTGTTGGCCGCCAACCTGGGCGACGACGCCGACAGCGTGGCGGCGACCGCAGGCCAGCTCGCCGGCGCGTTGTACGGGGCGAGTGGCATCCCCGCCCCCTGGCGCGAACGGCTTGCCTGGTCGGGCCACATCGCCGAACGCGCCGCCTCCCTGTTCACGGAGGCACCGCCACGCGACCGGGTCGCGTAGCGGTGCCCCGGCCGTCAGGGATAGCTGGTGACGGTGACCGGAACGTCCGGGTTGGCGCCGGTCGAGGCGCCGCCGGTGTTGTCGACGACGTTCAGGATCCCGCCCGACGAGGCAGGGTTCAGGAACACCGTCAGCAGGTCGTTCAGGCTCCCCGACGGCAGGCTGGACGGCACCTCAAAGGCGTTGGCGGCGAGGATGTTCACACCCAGGTCGAAATTGCTGTAGCTGCCCATGCCGTAGCCGTGGAAGGAGCGCACCCCATCGGCGACCTTGAACGCCGCCCAGCCGTCCACGCCGGGCGCCTCGCTCCAGGCCGCCTGGCTCGGCGGGTCGTACGGCATCTCGTTCTGGAAGAAGATGTCGGTGCCGTTCTGGCCGTTCCAGGTCACCTCGTACTTCTGGAAGTGCTCCACCGCGAGCCCATAGGCCGTGACGTTGTTGCCGTTCACAGACAGGCCGGTATCGGCGGTGTTGAGGGTCCAGCCGACGCCGGCGCCATGGTCGGCGCGCCAAGCCCACACGTTGTCGATCAGCGCGTTGTCGGCATCCACCACCAGGGCAGTTCCGGCGCTGCCGGCTTCTGCGCCGCCGATGCGGAAGAACACGTCGAACAGCGCGGACGGGTCGTCCGCCGTGTTGCTGCCGAGGGCCGGGTCCAGCACGTTCGCCAGCCTGGTGCCGAGCTGGAGCAGCACGGGCGAGCGCGTCGGCCCGGCATCGACGATGACGCCCTCGATCAGCACGCCGCGGCCGTCGAGCGAGGCCAGGGCCGGCTGGCCGTTCTGCGGGATCAGCGTCGCCATGCCGAGCCCAAGCACCACCGTGTCGGGCCGGGACACCAGGATGGTCTGCTGGAGGTGGTAGATCCCGGGCGTCAGCAGGAGATTCTTGCCCTCGGCCAGGGCGAGGCTGATCTGCGTCGCGCTGTCCGACGGGGTGGCGACGAAGAACTGGCTGAGGGGGATCGAGCGGCCGGCGGTCTGGCCGCTGCCCCAGCTGATGCCGGAACTGTTGCGCTGCACGGCGGGCACGAACACCAGGGCGTTGCCGCTGCCGTCGGTATACAGGTAGGGCGCCTCGCGAGTGACCGGGCTGGTGGGCAGCGTGGTGTAGGGGCCGCCGCACGAGGTCTGCGCCGGGAAGCAGGGGGCGGGCGCACCGGTGACGCCGGAGAACACCTGGTTCCACACCCCGTTGGACCAGCCGTCGAGGACGCTGTTGCGGGTCATCCACTGCTGCTGCGAGCCGCTGGTGACGCTGCCGCCGCTGAACCGCGAATCAGCAATGAAGCCGCCGCTCGCGTCGGACGGGGCCGTGCAGTAGTCCATCAGCGTCGCATTGCCGTTCACCTGCACGCGCCGCAGGGGTGCTGCCTGCGAGACGGCCCAGAACTCGCCGGTGTAGCAGCCGGCTGTCGGGTTGGTGACGTTGATGGTTAGGTTGGACAGCGAGCGCCAGAAGTTGTCGAGCGCGTTGCAGCTGCCGTTGCTGCACTGGTTGTAGACGTTGATCGAGCCGTTGATGACCACGTCGCCCGGCGACTGCCCGAGGCCTGCGACGGTGGTGTAGAAGCCGACCTGGAAGTTCAGCGGCGTGGCGGCGGAGCCGTATGTGCCCGGCTCGAACAGCAGGGCGTAGCGCTGCGTGCCGAACTGGTTGGACACCTGCTGGGTGGCCAGCGCGTTCACCGTGGCCAGGATCTGGCTCACCGGCATGGCGGGCGTGAAGACGACGACGTTGGCCCCCAGGTTCGGTAGGGCCGCAGCCCGGGCGGCCCCGCCTGCGGATGCCAGGAAGGCCAGCCCCAGTGCCAGGCCATACAAGGCCCGACCGGCAACGGTCTCGAAAAGTCGACAGAACTGCATGATGCGTTTCCCCAGGCGGACCGGCTTTTTGCGTGGGCGGCCTGCAAAGCCGCCCCGCGCCGTTCGTTGTCACCAGGCCGGCCAGCGGCGATCGGCAGGTGCGGTCGCAAGGTCGGCGATCGGATGCCGGTTGGCAAGAGTTCAGGTAAAAACTGGAGACTCGGGCGGCGCCAACGCACGGGAATGTCACCGGGAAATTTGCGTCTTTCGGCCCGAGGCGGACCCTCAGCTGCGGTCCGCGATCTCCCAGCCGCCGCCGAGCGCGCGGTAGAGCGCCACTAGGTCGGTCTCGATCTGCGTGTTGCTGTTGGCCAGCGTGCTCTGGTTCTGCAGCACCGCGTTCTGCGCCGCCAGCACGTTGAGGAAGTCGATGGCGCCCTGTCGGTAGCGCTGCCGTGCCGCCTCCAGGGCCAGCCCGCTCTGCATCACCGCTTCCGCGATCCTGTCGCGCTGGTGCTGCGCTTCCACGTAGGCGGTCAGGGCGTTGTCGACGTCCTGCCAGGCCTGCAGCACCGTGCTGCGATAGGTGATCGCGGCTTCGCGCTGCTGCGAGCGGCGCAGATGCAGCGTCGCGCGCAGCCGGCCGCCCTCGAAGATCGGCACGTCCACCGTGGGCCCGACCATGTAGTAGCCGGAGATGAGGTTGAACACCTGCGGGAACTGCAGCGCCTGGGTGCCGATCTGCCCGGTCAGCCGGACGTCTGGGTAGAAGTCGGCCACCGCGACGCCGGTTTCCGCGGTCGCCGCATGCAGCCGCGCTTCCGCCTCGCGCACGTCCGGCCGTCGCCGTGCCAGCTCCCCCGGCAGCCCGATCGGCACCTCCGGCGGCACCAGCGGCTGCCTCGCCGGCCCGAGCTCGCTTTCCAGCGCGCCGGGCGGCTCCCCCAGCAGATAGCCCATGGCGTTGACCAGGCTCGCCTCCGCCGCCCGCAGCGTCGGCAGGTTCGCGGCGATCGTCGCCCGCTGCGACCGGGCGTTGGCGATGTCGAGCGTGGTGCTGGCGCCCTGCGCGAACTGGTTGCGCACCAGCAGGACATTGCGGTCCGCATCCGCGAGGCTCGCCTCGGTGATCGCCTCGGTCGCCTGGGTGCCGCGCAGCTGCATGTAGTCCTGCGCCAGGTCCGAGATCGCCATCAGGGCGATGGCGTGGCGCGCCTCGATCGCCGCCTCCGTGTTGGCCCGCTGCGCCTCGACCTCGCGCCGCACCCGGCCGAACAGGTCCACCTCCCAGGACGAGGACAGGTCGTTCTCGTAGAAGTCGAACTGGGTCGGTGCGCCGGGTGCGGGGACCACGAGCGCTGTCAGCAACGGCGGCGCCGTCCGCACCCGGTTGTACAGGCTGTTCGCGTCCAGGTTCGGCAGGCCCCGCGAGGCGGCGATCCGCCGCTGCGCCCGACCCTGCTCGACCCGTTCCGCGGCCGCCTGCAGGTCGAGGTTCTGACGCGCCAGCCGGTCCACCAGCGAGCTTAGCTCCGGATCCCCGAACCGGGTCCACCACGACGCGTCAACCGTGCCGCCGAAGGTGGGCACGCTGGCCACCCCGTTCTGGGCCGGTCGCCACCACTGCTTCGGGGAATAGCCCGCCGGCCGGTGGTAGTTCGGCCCGACGGTGCACCCGGCGAGAACCGCCAGTGCTGCGGTGGCCAGGATCGTCGGTGGCATTCTCATGGTCAGCGCGCTGTCAGGCGCTGCGGCGTCGCGTTCTGCTCGCCCTTCACGTCGGCCTGCCCGGTATGGATGGTGATCTCCACCGAGAAGCCGATCCGCAGCAGCTTCGACTCGTTCTGCCCCGGCGAGACCACGATCTTGACCGGCAGCCGCTGCACGATCTTGGTGAAGTTGCCGGTGGCGTTGTTGGGCTGGATCGGCGCGAACGCGGTCCCGGCACCCGGCGGCACGCTGTCGACCACGCCGTCGAGGTCGAGGTTGTAGGCGTCGACGTGGATGCGGGCGTGCTGGCCGGGCAGCACGTGGGCGAGCGACACCTCGCGGTAGTTGGCGACGATGAACACCCGGTCCAGCGGCACCAGCGCCATCAGCGCGCTACCGGGCCCCACGAAGTTGCCGACCTGGACCTCCCGCTCCGCCACGTTGCCGTCCAGCGGCGCCAGTATCCGGGTGTAGGACAGGTTCAACCGCGCCTGCTCCACCTGCGCGCGGTCCGACCGTATGGTGCCGAGTGCCGCCTGGTACTGCGCCTGCAGGATCGGCAGCTGGTGCCGGGTCGTGCTGAGCTGGGCCTGCGAGCCGTCCAGCGAGGCCTGCGCCTGGCGCAGCGACATGTCGGCCTGCTGGCGTTCCTGGAACGAACCGGCGCCGGTGGTGGACAGGTTGCGGTAGCGGGCGTCGTTCTGCTGCGCGAACAGGAGCTGCGCCGAGGAGGACAGGACGTTCGCCTGCGACTGCGCGACCTGCGACGGCAGCCGGTCGATCTGCGCCTTGATGTCGTCGGCCTGCGCCTGGTCGCGCGCCAGCATCGCCTCGTCGGTGGCGAGCGTGGTGCGGAAGTCGCGATCGTCCAGCGTGGTCAGCAGCTGTCCTGCCCGCACCGTCTGGTTGTCCTCCACGTCCACGCTCGAGACCTGGCCCGAGATGCGCGGGGCGATGGTGGCGTAGTGCGCGGTGACGTAGGCGTCGTCGGTCCACACCGAGTCCGAGGGCGCGTAGATGATCACCAGCACGCCTGCGACGAAGCCGACGACGAGCACGCCGACCAGCAGCCACGGCCAGAGCGGGCGGCGCTTCTTGTCCGTGCCCTTGTCGTCACCGGGCTTGTCCTGTTTCTTGTCCTTCTCCTCGCCCTTCTTGGCATCCTGTTCCTGCTTGTCGTCCTTCTCGTCGGCCACCGCCCGCTCCTACTTCTTTGCCAGCGCGATGCGCGGCGGATAGGTGCGCTCCGGCAGCAGGGCCAGAACGATCATCAGGAACACGACGAGGGCGCCGAACACCACGAAGGAGTCGCTCAGCGTCAGCACCAGGGACTGGATCTGCACGTCGGCCATGAATGCGTCCAGGGCTCCGGGAACCCGAGGCTGGCCGTTAGACAGCAGCGGCGGCGGGTTGCCGGGGATCAGCGCGGGTCCGGCGACCACGCGGAACCCGCCCTGGGCGGACTGGTCGACGATCCGGTTATAGTGCAGGGCGCCGCGCCAGCGCATGATCAAAGCCAGCAGCCAGGTCCCGACCGGCTCGGCCAGGCCGCGGCAGGTGTTGATCAGCGCGGAGGCCAGCGGCCCTTCCTCCGGCTTCTTGATGGTGTTGGTCGACATCATCAGCAGCGGCAGCACGATCATCGGCTCGCCCACCGCCTGGAGGCCCTGCCAGACCAGGAACCCGCCGCCCTGCACCACGCTGGTCAGGAACACGTTGCCGACGCACGCGGTCAGCACACAGGCCATGCCGGCGAAGCTGACCAGGCGCGAATCGACGTGGCGGAAGTTCAGCAGCACGGCGACCAGCGGCAGCAGCACCAGCTGCGACGCCGCGATCACCAGCGTGACAGCATAGGCCTGGATCGGGCGGAATCCCTGGACATCGGTGAGAAAGGCGACGGGAATGGTCGAGGCGGACTGGCCGATCAGCAGAAAGGTGAACAGGGCGATCAGCCCATAGGCGAGGTTGCGGCGCTTCAGCAGCGCGAACCCGAACAACGGCGAGGCGACCATGAACTCGTTGGCCACGAACAACGGCAGCACCACGACGCTGACCAGCGCCAGCACGCAGATGGTCTTCGAGTTGAACCAGTCGTAGCGGTCGCCCTGTTCCAGCAGGGTGATCAGCGCGCTGAAGCCGATCGCGCCCAGCAGCGCGCCCGACCAGTCGAACAACGGCAGCCGCTCGTATTTCGGCGGGTCCTGGTCGACGCCGTACCAGACCAGCACCGCGGCCACGGCGCACAGCGGCAGGGTCTCGAAGAACACGAACTGCCAGGCGACGACGTCGGTCCAGAGTGCTGCCAGGGTGGTGGACATGTTCGGCCCGAACGTGGCGGTCAAAGCATACAGCGCCAAGCCGTACAGCCGGATCGGCGGCGCCAGCACGCGCAGCCCCACGATCAGCAGGCAGGGGATGATGAGGCCGCCGGAGAAGCCCTGCACGAAGC
>CAXUDP010000102.1:0-8491 GCA_964249735.1 uncultured Acetobacteraceae bacterium
GCAGCGCGTCCGCCCCGAGCGGCGGCCCCGCCTGCGGCGTCCCGCCGCCGCCCGTGGTCAGCAGCAGCCGCACGGGGCGGCTGGCCCGGCCGGCACGGTCGACCGTCTGCCGCGCCGCCTGCAGCCGCGCCGACCAGTCCGGCGCTGCGGCCCAGCCGTTGTCGATCACCAGGAGCAGGACGCCGGTGCCGGGCAGCCGGCCGCGATCCTGCACCAGCACCGGCTGCGCCAGTCCCAGCACCAGCAGCGCGCCGGCCACGATCCGCAGCGCCAGCAGCCAGGGCGGCGCCTTGCGCGGCTGCTCGGTATGGGTGCGCAACCCGTCCAGCAGCCGGATCGCCGGGAACCGCTGCACACGCGGCGCCGGCGGCAGGGCGCGCAGCAGCCACCACAGCAGCGGCAGCACGAGGAAGCCGAGCATGAGCAGCGGGACCGCGAGGATCACGCGGCGACGCTCCGCCGGCCGAGCGCCTGGTGCAGCGCCAGCAGCGCCGTGGTCGGCGGCTGGTCGGTGCGGTGGTGCAGCAGCAGCGCACCGGACGCGGCGCACAGGCGGGCCAGGGCGTGCCGATGCGCGTCCAGCGCAGCCGCGTAGTCGGCGCGTACGTCCTGCACCCGCGACACGAGCAGCGACGGCTCGCCCTCGACGCCCTCGAACCGGACCCGCCCGTCATACGGCAGCTCGCATTCCGCCGGGTCCAGCAGCTGCAGCAGCAGCACCGGCACCGGGATCGCGGCCAGGCGGGACAGGGTGCGCTCGATCTCCGGCAGCGGGGACAGGAAGTCGCCGATCAGCACCAGCCGGGCGTGGGCGGGCAGGTCGACCGGGGCCGGCAGCGACGCGGCGTCGTCGACCGGCGCCGCGAGCAGCTGCCGGGCCAGGCGCTCGACTGCCTGCCTTCCGGAGTATCGCGACTGCACGCCCGCATCCAGCAGCCGCACGTGCTCTCCGGCGCGGAGCAGCAGCGCCGACAGCGCCAGCGCCAGCAGCTCGGCACGGCTGCGCTTGAACGGCAGACGCTCGTCCGACCGCCAGGCCATGCTGGCGGAGACGTCGCGCCACAGACACACGGTCTGCGCCGCCTCCCACTCGGTTTCCCGCACGAAGGCGCGGCTGGACCGGGCGGACTGCCGCCAATCGATCCGGGTGATCGACTCGCCCGGCATCAGCTGCCGGTACTGCCAGAAGCTGTCGCCGGTGCCGGCGCGCCTGCGTCCGTGCACCCCCTGCGCGACGGTGCTGGCGACGCGGTCGGCCTCCGCCAGCAGCGGCGGCAGCCGGGCGGCCAGCGCTTCGGCCTCGTGCCGCACGTCGCCGCCTGCGGCAGCGCCAGCCGACGCTATACCGGGCAGGCCAGGGAGCGGGCTGCCAGCCGCACGGCGGCCGGGCACCCTGAACGGAAAGCGCCTCACCCGATCCGCTGGACCAGCCCGTCGATGATCGCGGGCAGGGAGGTTCCCTCCGAGCGCGCGCCGAAGCTCAGCGCCATGCGGTGGCGCAGCACCGGGTGCGCCAGCACCGCCACGTCGTCGAGGCTGGGCGACAGCCTGCCGTCCAGCAGTGCCCGGGCGCGGGTGGCCAGCATCAGCGCCTGCGCCGCCCGCGGGCCCGGGCCCCAGGCGAGCGAGCGTCGCACCCGTTCGTCGGCGGCGGTTTCCGGCCGGGCGCCGCGCACCAGGGACAGGATCGCGTCCACCACCTTCGTCCCGATCGGCAGGCGGCGCACCAGCGCCTGCGCCGACAGGAGCTCGCCCGGCGCCAGCACCGGCTCGGGTGCCGCGCGGGGCGTCCCGGTGGTGGCGAGCAGCATGGCCCGCTCCGCCGCCGCCTCGGGATAGGACAGATCGACCTGCAGCAGGAAGCGGTCGAGCTGGGCCTCGGGCAGCGGGTAGGTGCCCTCCTGCTCGATCGGGTTCTGCGTCGCCAGCACGTGGAACGGGCGCGGCAGCGGGTGGTCCGCGCCGGCGACCGCCACCTTGCCCTCCGCCATGGCTTGCAGCAGGGCGGACTGGGTGCGCGGGCTGGCGCGGTTGATCTCGTCGGCCATCAGCAGCTGGCAGAACACCGGGCCGCGCACGAAGCGGAAGCCGCGGCGGCCGTTGGCGTCCTCCTCCAGGATCTCGCTGCCGGTGATGTCGGCCGGCATCAGGTCCGGGGTGAACTGCACCCGCCGCGCATCCAGCCCGAGCACGGTGCCGAGCGTCTCGACCAGCAGGGTCTTGCCGAGGCCGGGTGCCCCCACCAGCAGCGCGTGGCCGCCAGACAGCAGCGCAGTCAGCACCTCGGCCACCACCTGCTCCTGGCCGAAGATCACCTCGCCGATGCGCCGGCGCACCACCGCGAGCCGGGCCGACAGCGCGTCCGCTTCCGCCACCGGGTCGGGTTCCCCTCGGAGCGGATCGGGTGCGACCGCCGCATCGAAGCCTGGACCTGTCATCGCGCGTGCTCCACATGGCCAATCTGCCATGTCCGGGGGTTTCATCAAGCCGGGTGCGCTTCCTATATCCGACACCATGGCACAGCATCAGGCGTCACGGTTCGGCCGGGGGATCATCCCGTGAAGCACCAGCGCTTCCCCGACCTGTGCACCGCCCGCCTTGACTGCGCCTCGAACGCCTCGCTCCTGTCCCCCGCGTCCGCCCCGCCGCTACGGGATTGCGGGAAGCTGCCGTTCCTGATCCAGCGCGACGGCACCTGGCTGTACAAGGGCACGCCGATCCGGCGCAAGCCGATGGTCTGCCTGTTCGCCAGCGTGCTGCGTCGCGACGCCGCCGGGCGCTACCGGCTGGAAACGCCAGCCGAGCGCGGCGAGATCGAGGTCGAGAACGTGCCGTTCGTCGCGGTCGAGCTGGAATGGCGCGGCAGCGGACGCAGCCAGGTGCTGGCGTTCCGCACCAACGTCGACCAGATCGTCTGCGCCGGCCCCGACAACCCGCTCGACGTCGATTGGTCCTGTGCCTGCGGCGGCGACGAGGGTACCGCCATCCCCTATCTGGTGGTGCGACCGGGCGATGGTCGCCACCCGATCCAGGCCCGGATCGCGCGCGCGGTCTATTACGAGCTGGTGGCCCTGGCAGTGGAAGGGACCCGTGCCGGAATGCCCTGCATGGGCGTCTGGAGCCAGAACCGCTTCTTCCCGATCGGTCCGCTGACGGAGGCGCTGTCGGACGAGCCGGCGTGACGCTGGACCTGGCTGGGCTGCCCGGCCGGGCCGGCCTGTCGCGGCTGTGGTCGCTGCTGCCGGAGGCGCGCCTGGTCGGCGGCGTGGCGCGCGACCTCCTGGCCGGCCGGCCGGTCGCGGACCTCGACCTCGCCACGCCGGAGCCGCCGCAGGCGGTGATGGACCGGCTCCGCGCCGACGGCATCAAGGTGGTGCCGACCGGGCTCGCCCACGGCACCGTGACCGCGGTGCTGGACGGCCGGCCGTTCGAGATCACCACCCTGCGCCGCGACGTCGAGACCGACGGGCGCCATGCCGTGGTCGCCTGGACCGCGGACTGGCGCGAGGACGCCGCGCGGCGCGACTTCACCATCAACGCCATGTCGATCGACCAGGGTGAACGGCTGCACGACTATTTCGACGGCGCATCCGACCTCGGGGCCGGCCGGCTGCGGTTCGTGGGTGACGCCGCCGCCCGGATCGCAGAGGACGCGCTGCGCATCCTTCGCTTCTTCCGCTTCCAGGCACGCTACGGGCGCGGCCAGCCGGATCCAGCGGCGGTCGGCGCCATCGGCAGTGCCGTCGGGCTGCTGCGGCAGCTTTCGGCGGAACGGGTGTGGACGGAACTGCGCCGGCTGCTCGAGGGACCGGATCCGGCGGACGTGTCCAGGCTGATGCACCGGCTGGGCGTCCTGGACGCGCTGCTTCCGCAGGGTGGCGATCCGGAACGGTTGGCGCGCCTGCTGGCGCTCGATGCTCCTCCCGATCCGCTGCTTCGCCTGGCTGCGCTCGCGTTGGGCGACGCGTCGGCCATCGCCTTGCGGCTCCGGCTGTCGAACGCGGATGCCGACCGCCTCCTCACGCTGATGCACGGCATCCGACCGTACCCCGGCCTCAACGACGACGCCCTGCGCCGGCTGCTCGCCGACGACGAGGCGGCCTCGCTGTGCGACCGCAGCTGGCTTGCCGCCACGGCGTCGGACGACCCCGCGGCCTGGCTTCCCCTGCGTCTGCGTCTGCGCGCGCTGGAACGGCCGGTATTTCCGTTGTCCGGCCGCGATGCGGTCGCCGCGGGGCTTCCTCCCGGCCCGGCGGTCGGCGGGGCATTGCGGGCGGTCGAGGCGTGGTGGCGCGACGGCGGCTGCCAGGCGGACCGGGCCGCCTGCCTGCTCCGGCTCGGATCCCTAATCGGTGGCTGACGTCCGGCCGCCGCTCAGCGCGCGAGGTTCCTGACCGGTACCTCCTGCAGGGCGAGCTGCATCACCTGTCCGCCCTGCCAGGCGTTGGCGCCGGAAAGCGGCACGGGTGCCGCTATGTCGGCGCGGTGGCGCTTCTGCTCCGCTGTGGACACGCCGAACCGCCTGTCCCGGTCGGCCAGCATCCGCTCGTCGATCTGGCCGTCCTTGGTGAACCCCATCATCAGCTGCGGGATGCCCATCGGGAAGCTCGGGTTCCTGTCGACCTGCCAGGTGTGCCAGGTCTTGCCGTAGGTGGTGGCGAGCTCGGTCATGAAGGCGTGCGCCGCCGGACCGGGAACCCCTGGCGCGGTCAGCTCGCCGGACTTCACCTCGAAATCATGGCTGTGCCAGAGCCGCCGCTCCTCCTCCGGCAGGGTCCTGAACAGCCGCCCGCTGACGATGTACTCGATGCCGATCAGCTTCGCGTTCGCCTGGTTGGCGTCGTAGATGACGCACTGGCGGAAATCCTCGGTCAGGTGGGTGCAGTAGTGGTTGGCCTCCACCTGCCGGCCCATGTCGTCGGCATAGAAGTGGAAGGCGTTCAGGTAGGCGCTCATCGCGTCGAGCGGCTTCTTGGACTGGATGGCATCCGCCGCGGTGTCGAGGACTTGGCTGCGGGTCGAGACCGGGGCGCCTGGCACCGCCGCCTCGGGCTTGTCCTGGGCGCCGGCGCTGCGGCCGAACAGCACGCCGAGTGGCGTCGCCATGGCGGATGCGACCAGCCCGCGGCTGAAGCAGCGGCGGCAACTCAGGTTGTGCAGAAGCGACATGATCCGACCCTATCATCGACCGGGATGTCCCACCTACCCGCTGCCGAGGCGGACCAGGCGCTGCGCCGGCTGCTGTTGAACACCGAAGCCGGGATCGTGGGTGGCCGCAGCCGGCTCGCGATGCTGGACGGCTCGAACGATCCCGACGGCTGGGACGCGCCGCGCCTGCGACTCAATGCGATCGAGCGACCGGTGTTCCCGCTCGCCGGCCAGGACGCGGCGACGGCTGGCGTTTCGCCTGGCCCGGCGGCAGGCGCGACGATGTCGACTGTCGAGGACTGGTGGCGCGCCGGCGGCTGCCGTGCCGACCGCGCCGCCTGCCGTGCGGCTGGCGAGGTCGTCCGGTCCGAGCCGTTGCTTCCGCCGGTTTGCCCGGTCCGGCGATTCGGTCGAAGCTGGCTGTCCACGGCGGGGATCGGCCGATGATGCATCGCCTTTTCCCGCCCGCCGCCGCCCATCCGCGTCGTCTCGATGGCCGCCTGCTCCGGCAGTTCCTGTTCCTGCCGCTGTCGCTGCTGCTGCCGTGGTTGCCCGGCGTGCCGGCCGCGGCGGCGGCGGCGCCCATCGAGATCATCGTCGATACCGACCTCGGGGACGACATCGACGACGCCTTCGCGCTGGCCCTTGCGCTGTCGTCGCCGGAGCTGCGGGTGGACGCCGTGAGCACGAGCTACGGCGACACAGCACTCCGCGCGCGGATGGCGGAGCGCCTGCTGCGGATGCTCGGCCGCCGCGACGTGCCGGTCGCCGCCGGGCCCTCCACCCAGCACGGCACCGACTTCCGGCAGGCCGCCTGGGCGTCGGGCGGCACCGTGCCGACCCGTTCCGGTCCGGATGCCGTGCACCTGCTGCTGGACCGGCTGCGCGCGGCGCCGCCCGGCCGGATCACCCTGGTGGCACTGGCGCCGCTCACCACGATCGGCGCCGCCATCGCCGCCAATCCGGTCGCCTTCCGCCGGCTGCGCCGCGTCGTGATGATGGGCGGCTCGATCCATCGCGGCTACGGCGCCGTCGCCGGCACCAGCTCCGATGCTCCCGGCATCGAGTACAACGTTTCCCGCGATCCGGACGGGCTGCGTCGCCTGCTGGCCTCGGGGGTGCCGGTGGAGCTGATGCCGCTCGACGCGACGGAGGTGGCGCTGGACGCGCCGGCGCGCGAACGACTGTTCGCCGCCCATACCCCGCTCACGGACTGGCTGGCCACGCTCTACCCGCTCTGGGCCCGAAACAACCCGGGCGGCGGAACCCCGGTACTCTACGACGTGATGCCGGTGGCCCGACTGCTTCAGCCCGACGTCTGTCGCCCGGTGCCGATGCGGCTGCAGGTGTCCAACGACGGCGCCACCAGGCCGGTGGCAGGACCGCCGAATGTGTCCGCCTGCCTCGACGTGGACCGGCCGAAGGTGCTGTCGCTGCTCGGCAAGCGGCTGTCCGGTTCCTGAGCCGCGTTTGTCCCGCGGCTCCGCCGCTGGTAGATGCGCGAAATGAACGTTGTCACGCGCCGGATGCTCTTCGCTGCCGCGCCCGGCGCCGCTCCCGGGCAATCGGCGGCGCGCTCGGCGTCCAGCCTGTCCCTGCTGCGCCGCTTGTGGCGCGAGGACGTCAGGCATCACCGCGGCCGGCTGCTGTCGATGCTGGTGCTGACCCTGCTGATGGCAGGCCTCACCGCGCTCTACCCGCTGGTGATCCGTCGCGCGCTCGACATGTTCGCAGCCCACGACCCGCGCATCCTGTACCAGGTGCCGGCCTTGGTGGTGATGATCACCGCGGCCAAGGCGGCGGCGCAATACGGCCAGACCGTGGCGGTGCAGGACCTGGTCCTGCTGGTGATACGCGACCTGCAGCGGCGGATGTTCGGCCACCTGATGGGGGCCGACATCGCCCGGATCGAGCGCGAGGCGCCGGCCCAGCTCGCCGCCCGCTTCACCACCGACGCCATCACCATACGCGAGGCGATGATCCGCGCGGTGAACTCGCTCGGCGATGCCGTCACCGTGGTGGGCCTGGTGGTCGGCATGTTCGTCATGGACTGGGAGCTGAGCCTGATCGCGGCGCTGCTGTATCCGCTGGCGGCGGTGCCGATCCAGCGGATCGGCCGGCGGGTCAGGCGTGCCTCCGGCGGCATGCAGGAGCAGATCGGCAGCACCGCGACGCTGCTGAACGAGAGCTTCGCCCAGGCCCGCTCGGTGCGCGTCTACCGGCTGGAGCAGGCCGAAACCCTGCGCGCCAACCGTTCCTTCGACATGCTGCACAACAGCCTGCTGCGGATCACCCGCGGACGGGCGCGCGTCGACCCGGTGCTCGAGGTGCTGGGCGGCACCGCGGTGGCGGCGGTGCTGGGCTTTGCCGGCTGGCGCGCGGCCACGGGCGGGGCCACGCTGGGCAGCTTCTCCGGCTTCGTCGCTGCCTTGCTGATCGCGGCACGGCCGCTGCGTGCGCTGGGTTCGCTCAACGCGGCGGTGCAGGAGGGCCTGGCCGGGCTTGAGCGCATCTTCGGCGTGATCGACGAGCCGCCCGGCGTGGTCGAGCGGCCAGCGGCGCAGCCGCTGCCGGCCGGACAGGGCAGGCTGGTGTTCGAGAACGTCGCGTTCCACTACCCCGACGGGCGCGCCGGCCTGCGGAACCTCAGCCTCGTCGCCGAGCCGGGCCTGACCGTGGCGCTGGTCGGCCCGTCGGGCGCCGGCAAGTCCACCGCGCTCTCGCTCATCCCCCGCCTGCACGACGTGTCGGCCGGGCGCATCCTGCTGGACGGGATCGACCTGCGCGACCTGCGCCTCGCGGCACTGCGCGACGCGATCGCCTATGTCAGCCAGGACACGCTGCTGTTCGACACCACGGTTGCCGACAACATACGCATGGGCCGCGCGGGAGCGGACGACGCCGCGGTGCGCGACGCGGCGGAGGCTGCCGCGGCGGCCGACTTCATCCTGGCACTGCCCGACGGCTTCGCGACCGGCGTCGGCCCCGGCGGGCAGCGCCTGTCCGGCGGGCAGCGGCAGCGCGTGGCGCTGGCCCGGGCGCTGCTCCGCAATCCACGCCTGCTCCTGCTGGACGAGGCGACCAGCGCGCTCGACACCGAAAGCGAGGCCCTGGTGCAGGAGGCGCTGGCGCGGCTGCGTCGCGGGCGCACCACCGTCGTGGTCGCGCACCGGCTGTCGACGGTGCGCTCGGCCGACCTGGTGGTGGCGCTGTCGGACGGGCAGGCGGTCGAGTGCGGCAGCCACGCGGCGCTGATGGAGCGTGACGGGCTCTATGCGCGGCTGGTGCGCACCCAGGGACTGGCACTCGCCTGAACCGTCGCCTGCTCAGCAGGCGCCTGAAC
>CAXUDP010000102.1:8591-13008 GCA_964249735.1 uncultured Acetobacteraceae bacterium
GTCGACCTGCTCAGCGGGCGCCCTGGGCGTCGGCCTCAAGCAGGGACTGGAACCGCTGCTCGGCGTGGCGGTAGAGCACGATGTCGAGGCTGGTGAGGCGGTCGAGCTCGGCGTCGATCTCGGGCGTGCGCGGCTCGCGTGCCGTGGGCCGCACCGGCAGCAGCGCGTTCCGCTCGGCGTCCAGCTGCACGTTCACCTGCGGCGTGCGGGCCGGCGGCGTGAAGCCGAGCATGCGTCCCAGCACCGACAGGCTGTCTCCCAGGCGGTTCGAGATGCCGACCAGATCGAGCCCGTCGAGGGCCGCGAGCGCCTCCGCCAGCGCCGCCTCCGGCGCGTCGTGCACCGGGTCCCCGGACGCCATCGCATACAGGCCGGTCAGCCGGCGCACGTACATGTTGTCGATGTCGTTGCGTATGCCCGGGTCCTGCACCCGCAGGAACGGCAACAGCCTGTTCTCGTGCGCGAAGCGAACGCTCCCGCTTTGCTCCTCCTCGTTCGACCGCCAGAAATAGTAGAGCGACAGGATCCGCTCCCTGGGCTCGCGCAACAAGCAGAACCGGAAGCAGGGCTGGTCGCCATCCAGGCGCCGCAGCGCCGGCAGGTCGTAGTGACCCCAGACCACCGCAGCCTGGCGATGCGCCGCCTCGGCCTCGTGCCGCTTCCACTGCTGGTCATCCGGGCGTCCCCGACGGTCGGTATCGGAGTGGATCTGCAGCGGGTGGAACTGCGCCGCCAGCGCCACGATCAGCGACGAGCCGGCCGTCTTCTCAAGGTGCAGGAACCGGACCCTGGGACCGCGCCACAGCGTCATCGGGTCGCCCATCATCTGCGCGGTTCCGAGCCGGGCCGACGTTCCGCTGCGCTGGGTGCTCAGCAGCATGGCGCGGTTGAGCAGCGTCCGCGCCGACGGTACATAGGCCGCGGCACGCAGCAGCGGCGGCAGGCCGTGCGCGTTGGCGTCGAACCCGTCGCAGAAGGCGACCAGCTCCTCCCCATCGGGCCAGCGTCCCAGCATCAGGCGCAGCGCGAACCGGCCGAGCAGCCCGGCCACGCCCAGCCGCATGGTCCGCCAGGCCAAGCGTTGGGTCCACTTGGCGATCAGCCCGGGCGGGCGGGGCTGGGCGCCGGTTGCCCGCGGCACCGACAACAGCAGCCCGCCGGCGAAGCCGAGCAGCAGGAAGCCCATCTCGTCGAGGTGGCCGATCCAGGGCAGCCGGTCCGGGATCAGGTCGATCGGCAGGAACAGGTAGCTGATCCCGGCGGCCAGCACCGCCTTCGGCGCCAGGCCCGACTTCGGGCTGAACAGGCGCCGGACGTTCTGCACCGACACCGCGCTGGCCAGCCGCGATCCCGTGGACGCCGTCGCGGGTCGAAACGAGGCTGCCGCGGCCACACGCGTCCTGGTCGTCATGATCATCCCTGCCTGTTTCCCCGGCTCCAGCGCATGGCAGCTGGACGGCCCGACGTCGTGCCGACTGATGTAGCCCACCGTGTCGAATGTTGCATGAAGGTTGCAGCGGACGGTCGGCGCCGTGGGCGGACCGGACTGAACCGATCCGCGTCGCGGCCAGGATTCGCGTGGCCCATCACACAACTTCCTGAGGACGGGATGGCGCCTGCCGGCATTGCCCACCGCCTGTCGCTATGGCAGCGTGACCGAACGGATCGGTCAGTGCTGGCGCGATCATCAACCGCGCGGGGAGCACGATGGCTGAGGATCAGCAGCGGTATGACGACCGGCACGACGACCGGGAGCGGCCGCAATCGGACGTGGACGCTCCCGACCGCGACAAGGACGACACGTCCGACACCAAGGACAGCAAGCCGGACAAGAAGCAGGGCGGGGACGACAAGGACAGCAAGGAGGAGGAACAGCGGAACAAGGCCAAGCCGTTCGTCAAGATCGGCCTGCTCGTGTTCATCCTGGCGCTGGTGGCCGGTGGTGCCTCCTACTGGTGGCTCACCCGCAACCAGGTGTCGACCGACGACGCCTACACGTCGGGCCGGACCATCACCGTGTCGCCGCACGTGGCCGGCTACGTCATCGAGCTCGACGTCAACGACAACGAGTACGTGCACGAGGGCCAGGTGCTGCTTCGCATCGATGCCCGCGACTATCAGGCCAGCCGCGACGCGGCCCAGGCGAATGTGGACCAGGCGCAGGGACAGCTCGAATCGGCGAAATTCTCGGTCGAGGTGTCGAGACAGAACTTTCCCGGCCAGCTGAAGCAGGCGCAGGGACAACTGCTGCTGGCGCAGGCACAGGAGTTCCGCGCCGAAACCGACTACAAGCGCCAGCACACGGTCGAGCGCGCCGCCACCACGCAGCAGCAGGTCGACTATTCCACCGCGGCGCTCGAGCAGGCCAAGGCGCAGGTGCTCCAGGCGGAAGGCCAGCTGCAGCAGGCGAGCCCGGTCAAGCCGCAGATCGGTACCCAGCAGACCCGCGTGACGCAGCAGGCCGGCACGCTGGAGCAGGCGAAGGCGCAGCTCGAGCAGGCCAGCCTCAACCTCGGCTGGACCGTGATCCGCGCGCCGCATGACGGCTGGATCGCGCAGCGCAACGTCGAGCGCGGCGCCTACCTCCAGACCGGCCAGTCGGTGTTCTCGATCGTCGAGCCGGAGATCTGGATCTCCGCCAACTTCAAGGAAACCCAGATCACCCGGCTGCGGCCAGGCCAGCCGGTGCGGATCGACGTCGATGCCTATCCGACGCTGAAGCTGCGCGGCCACGTGGACAGCATACAGCGCGGCTCCGGTGCCGCCTTCTCGACCTTTCCGCCAGAGAACGCCACCGGCAACTTCGTCAAGATCGTGCAGCGCGTGCCGGTCAAGGTGGTGATCGACGACGGGCTTGATCCGCTGCTGCCGCTGCCGCTCGGCGCGTCGGTGGAGCCGACGGTGGACGTCCGGTGAGCGGATCGAAGCCTGCCGACCGCGGCGACTGGAAGCCCAAGGGCAACATCTGGCTGATCGCCGTGGTGGTGACGATCGCGGCGTTCATGGAGGTGCTGGACACCACCATCGTCAACGTGTCGCTGCCGCACATCGCCGGCAACCTGTCGACCTCCTACGACGACGCCTCCTGGGCGCTGACCTCCTACCTCGCCGCCAACGGCATCGTGCTGACCATCTCCGGGTGGCTCGGCCGGGTGCTCGGACGGAAGCGCTACTTCCTGATCTGCATCGGCATGTTCACGGTGTTCTCGTTCCTGTGCGGGATCTCGGAGAACCTGCCCGAGCTGATCGTGTTCCGGTTGTTCCAGGGCTTCTTCGGCGGCGGGCTGCAGCCGAACCAGCAGTCGATTATTCTCGACACGTTCCCGCCGTCCAAGCGCGGCGGCGCGTTCGCCATCACCGCGGTCGCCACCATCATCGCCCCGGTGCTGGGCCCGACGCTCGGCGGCTACATCACCGACAACGCGTCCTGGCGCTGGGTGTTCTTTCTCAACGTGCCCGTCGGGATCTTCGCTGTGCTGGCGGCGAGCGCGCTGGTCGAGGATCCGCCCTGGGCGAAGAAGCAGAGCGCGCCGGCCGACTTCATCGGGCTCGGGCTGATCACGCTCGGCCTCGGCTGCCTGGAGGTGATGATGGACCGCGGCGAGGACGACGACTGGTTCGGCTCGCCGTTCATCCGCACCATGGGACTGCTGAGCCTGATCGGCGTGGTGGGCGCGATCGGTTGGCTGCTGACGACGAAGCGTCCGGCGGTGAACCTGCGCGTGTTCGCCGACCGCAACTTCGCCATCGGCTCGCTGCTAATTGGCGTGGTCGGCGTGGTGCTCTACGCAAGCGCCGTGCTGATCCCGCAGTTCGCGCAGCAGGTGATCGGCTACACCGCCACCCTGGCGGGGCTGGTGCTGTCGCCAGGCGGCCTGGTGATCATCGTGCTGATCCCGCTGGTCAACCGCGCGATGAAACGGGTGCAGGCCCGCTACGTCATCGCGACCGGCTTCGCCATCATGGGCTTCTCGCTGGTCTACTCCGGGCACCTGGTACTGCAGGTCGACTTCCGGCACTTGGTGATCTACCGCATGGCGCAGACGGCGGCGCTCGGTTTCCTGTTCGTGCCGATCAGCACGGTCGCTTACCAGACCCTGCCGCGCGAGCTGAACGGCGACGCTTCCGCCTTGTTCAGCATGTCGCGCAACGTGCTCGGCGCTATCGGCATCTCCGCCAGCACCTCGCTGGTGACGCAGCGCACCCAGACCCAGGAGGCGCACATGGTCCACTGGATGACGCCGTTCCACCAGCCGTACAACGACTACCTCGACCACGTCCGGCGGGCGACGATCGCCATGGGGCACTCCTCGGCCTCCGCATCGTCGATCGCGCAGAACAACCTGCACCAGCAGTTCATCCAGCAGGCGTCGGTGCTGGCCTACAACGACTCCTTCGTGATGTTCTCCATGATCGC
>CAXUDP010000103.1:0-12981 GCA_964249735.1 uncultured Acetobacteraceae bacterium
CCGTTCGCCTGCCGGTCCTACATCACCGGCGGCTCACTTCTAGGGGGGCAGGTCAACAACGCGGCGCTGAAGCGGGTCACGGGCGACAAGGCGCGGTCGGGATGATGCTGGCCGAGCTGGAGGCGGCGGTGGGCTGGCTGGAGCGCAACCGGCTGGCCGAGCACCTGCACCTCCTGGAGGGCGACCCCCGCTACGCCTGGACTGCGGCGCGCCGGCGTGGGGACTGGAAGCCCTCGGTCGGGCGCGGTAAGCGTAACCCTAGCGAGTTATCCAAATGTTGACGCTGAGTAATACGGCGTTGTCACAGTAAAGCTTGATCCGACCGAAAGTATCGTCAAAATATGACCCTGGCGATCATCCACGGTGATGTGGGCTCAGAAGCCGTTATTTAAGTTTTTCAGGCAAAACACTTGCCCGGTGCCTGCATAGTTCTCATACCGAAAGCCATGATGAATGGATCTAAAATAATTGTTCCCCTGCACGAACGCAAAAGAATGAAACAGCTCGATGAACCTTGCGAGCGCTGGTGGAAAATACATTGGTCTCTGGCCGAGGCGGGGGTTATTGCGCACTTCCGCGATGCAAGATCGCATATCGAACCTTAGAGCCCAAAACTGCTCAAAATCTTCATCATATTCTACTCGCCACCAGAATCTTCCATTACTGTATATTACGCAATTTACCTCCGACGTCATACCATATGCCGTTACCTGATGAGCGATGGTTTCGTAGGTCGGCGTAGACCTGTTCGCAGCGGAAAGTTGGTCGTTCTCAGGCGAGTTGCTCTTGAACTCGAATGCGACATCTAAAGCACGTCCATCTGGACGCTTCCTAGTAGAGATCGGCATCTCATATTGTAAATTGTCGAACAAGTGAAGGTTATGCCAGCCGAGCGTGTTCAAGACTGGATCAATAAGATATACCTTTGTGGTCTCTTCAGAGATGGATCCCATTCTATCAGTGATAGCAAAATTCTCGGCCAATTCTAACGCAATCATCTCACGGATGCTTCTTCCAGTTTTACTGGCGGAAGTACCCTCGCTGTATGCTCGCCATCCTCGACGCCGAGATGCCAAGCGCTGGCTAGTACCCGCAAAAATCGGCACCACTGTCGAGTACGCTAGTTCCTCCGATGAGGAACTTGGCAAAGAGATTAGCTTGTCGAAACTAGGGATAAGGTATCTCAAGAATGCCAGCGAGATTGAGAACACAGGGTTATCTCAGCTTTGACAGAGGCAGCGACTTGCTCAAGCGCATGAGCAGGATCAGTAACATCGACGCCTGGCAAAACCAAGTCTTCCCTACGAGTTAAGTTGGCATAAGATTTATTATGCGTCACAACCATTAGTGGCATTACACTTCCTGATGCGTGTCTGCTTGCTACTATCCCCTTCCCCGTCGCCCAACCGTCGTCCGGCTTGAGCCAGACGGGCGCTCGGCTCGATATAGCAACCACATAGCCGAACCTGGAGCCTGGAGCACGCCTTGATCGCATCCACCACTTCCGAGCTTCTCGGACTCTACGAGGGGCGCTTCCAGGCGCTACTGACGTCGGATTGGGCGTCATGGCGTCAAGCCTACGTGAGCCTGGTACGAGCGGTGCAGGAGGCGGACGAGGAGACATGGTTGCGCCGCGACTTCCAGCAGCGTCTTTGGGATGACGGGGCGATATCTACCATCGGGCCAGGGCAGTCCGTGACCGTGGTCGCCGCCTATGACGACCAGGAACTCGCAGGATCCTTGTTTCAAGCGCGAGGCTCACTGGCGGGATTGCCGTTGGACGAGCGGGGAGCGGCACTCGAGAACCTCTACGAGAGCGTCCTGGGGCGTGTGTATCCGCGCTACACCCCACGTCGCCCGAAAGCTCGGCTTGTCCGACTGCTTACGGCCATATTCCCAGCCGACATGACTTGCCTCATGGACGCGCCGCGCATCTGGAGCGTGCAGCGCCTGACCGGGACCCAGCGTCTCCCCGGCGACTTCATCGCCCAGCATCCGGCGATCAGGGCCACGATCCGCGAGGCGTTGAACAAGACGGCGGACCTGGAACACGAGGTCGAGCAGTCCATGTTCGCCTGGTTCGTGTGGGAGAGACTGGCGAACCGCCCCGAGGAAGGTGCGGTAGCCACGCAGCTGCCGGACCGCCAGGCCAACGCCGTGCCGGCGTTCTCGCTCCTGCCGGCGAACGCCCAGCGTCGCAGCCTCCCCAGCGTGAAGGACAACGTGCCGCTGCTCATGGCCATGGTGCGGGAGGCGGAGCAGGGCATCAGCCGCGAGGACCTGATCGGCGTGATCCTCAGCGAGGCCACCCAGCTCAACGCCAGTTCGGCGGCGAACATGATCTCACAGGCGATGGGCGGACTGGGGCTGCTGCGGCTGGACGGCGTCACCTACCGTCCGACCGAACGGGGGCAGGAGATGCTCACAGCCGCCGAGCCCGTGCACGTCCTGCGCGGGCCGCTGATCGGCCGTGTCTTCGGGATGGGCCATCTGCTCCGGATGGTGCAGCGCGAACCCGGCAAGCTGCGCCCCGTCGACGTATCGACCAGGATCAGGGACCTCGTGCCGACCTGGACGTCGACCCAGCCCGCATCCTTCATCCTCGGTTGGGCCAGAAGCACCGGCCTTGTCCAGGTCGAGGACGGCGCCGGCGGCAGCCGCCTGAGGCTCACCGACGACGGCGAGGACTATGCCGCTGCGCTGCCCGACGACTTCGAGGAGCGCTGGCGCATCGAGCCGCAGGAAGAGGTGGCCGCCGACCAACCCGATGGGGCGCCCACGGCACCTTCGGGCGATGCAGCCGCCGCAGCGGCCCGATATGGCGTGGATGAGATCATCGCCGAGGGCTGCTTCATGCCGCGCGAGGGGATCGCGGCCGCCGTGGAGCTGCTGCGCCGCAAGAAGAACCTGATCCTGCAGGGGCCGCCGGGAACGGGAAAGACCTGGCTGGCGAAGCGGCTGGGCTTCGCCCTGCTCGGCGTCCAGGATCCGGAGCGCCTGATGGCGGTCCAGTTCCAGCCCTCCCTCTCCTACGAGGATTTCGTGCGCGGCTGGCGTCCGGACGGCGCCGGCGGTCTGCGCCTCGCCGACGGCGTGTTCCTCGACGCCGTCTCGTCAGCGCTGGCCGAACCCGGGCGGCCCCTCGTCCTGGTCATCGAGGAGATCAACCGGGGCAACCCGGCTCAGATCCTGGGCGAGATGCTCACGCTCATCGAGGACGGCAAGCGACATAAGAAGGAGGCACTCCGCCTCACCTACCCCCGCACCGTCGAGGAGCGTGTCCACGTGCCCGACAACCTGTACATCGTCGGCACGATGAACCTGGCGGATCGCTCGCTCGCGCTGGTCGATCTGGCGCTGCGGCGCCGGTTCGCCTTCGTGTCCCTGACGCCGCTCCTGAACGGGTCGTGGCGTGCCTGGTCGGCCGACAAGGGATGTCCTCCGGCACTCCTCGAGGAGATCCGGGAACGGATGGAGGCACTGAATGCCGCCATCGCCGCGGACCGCACCCTTGGTGACCAGTTCCGGGTCGGCCACAGCTTCGTGACGCCGCTCGGGGCGCCCGGCCCCGCCGAGCCGGACTGGCGGGCCTGGTATGCGGAGACGGTCGACACCGAAATCGGCCCCCTACTGCGCGAGTACTGGTACGACCGGCCGGAAGAGGCCGAAGCCCAGATCAAGAAGCTGCACGTCGGCGCTTAGGCGATGAGCCAGAGCGAAAGCCTAGTCGGGTCTGGCGCGACCTGGCGGAGCCACGCCGGGATCCCCGTCCGAAACCTCTGGATGCTGCTGGTCTACGCATCCGACCTCGCCGGCTTCCGCGAGGCGTTCGAGGCGGACGTGGACGGCGACGCCGAGCTTGCGGATCTGCTGGCGCGCTTGCTCGTGGTCGTCGTGGAGCGACGCCTCAGGCGTAGCCTGTCCCGGGGCTACGAGGACCGGCAGCGGGCTCTGCCGCGCGTGCGGGGCCGGATCGACTGGTTGGCAACCGAGGCCGGCCTGCTGCTTCGCCGTGGCCAGGTCGTGTGCCGGTATCAGGATCTGACCCATGACACCCCGCGCAACAGGCTAGTGAGGGCGGCGCTCGAGGCCGCTGCATGTCAAGTTCGCGACGCCGAGGTGGTCCGGGACTGCCGCCGCATGGCACGCCTGCTTGCCCAGTCGGGCGTGTCGGGGGGGAGGCCGTCGCGGGCGGAGATGTCCCGCGACCAGGTCGCCCGCCACGATGCGGATGACCGGCTGATGGTGGCCGTGGCCAGGCTCGCCCTGGACGTGGTCCTGCCGAGTGAAGCGGCCGGCACCGGCACGCCGGCGACGAGGCTGCAGCGGGACGAGGCGCTGCTTCGCAGGATCTTCGAACGGGCCGTAGCCGGCCTCTACCGCCACGAGCTGCACGGGCGCGATGGCTGGACGGTCAGCCCGCAGAAGACCCTGCGCTGGCAAGTGGGACAGGCGACCGCGGGCATGGCGGGCCGCTTGCCGACGATGGCGGCCGACATCGTCCTGCAGCGCGGGCCGCGCCGCATCGTCCTCGACACCAAGTTCACCAGCGCCCTGAAGCCGCGCCCGCATGGCGGGCTTGGGTTCGACAGCGCGCACATCTACCAGCTCTACGCCTACCTGCGCTCGCAGGGCGGGGCCGGGGACACGATGGCGGATGCGGCCGAGGGCGTGCTCCTCTACCCCGCGGCCGACGAGGTCCTGGACGAGGCCGTCGTGATCCAGGGCCACAGGCTGCGGTTCGTGGCGGTCGATCTGTCCACCCCATCAGCCACTTTGCGCGAAGCGTTGCTCGACGTCGTTCGCCGACTCCCGGCTACTTGCTGACAACTCGCCAGGCGCCAGCGGATACTCCGTTCCGGCGCGACGAGGATTATCGATGACGGCGGGGTTCGTAGGGCTGCGCACCTATGGGGGCGAGGTCGGCATCCATCGGCACGACCATCACCAGGTCGTCCTGCCATACCGGGGTCGGATGGAGGTTGAGGTCCGTGGCCGCGGCGGAGCGGTGGTGGCGGGAACAGGCGTGTTCATCGCGGCGGATGCCACGCACACCTTCGTCGCCGCGCCGGAGGACGCCTTCGTCGTGGTCGACCTGCCGTGCTCGTCCGGTGCGATCGAGCGGGCAGCCGCGCTTCACGCCCGTGACGGCTTCTTCCCCGTCCGCGCGCCGGCTCAAGGCCTGCTCGATCATCTCGGTGCATCCCTGGCGTGCGGCGTGATGTCGGCCAGCGAGCGGGCCGCCTGGATGCTGCTGCTGGTCGAGGCGCTGGTTCGAGAACACGCGGCGCCCCCGGACCGGGACGCGGTCGCGGTCGAGCGCGCGCTGTCGTTCCTGCGGGCCCGGGCGACGACCGCCATCCATGTCGCGGATGTCGCGGTGGCGGCTGGCACCAGCCGGACCCGGTTGCACGCGCTGTTCCGCGCCCGGCTCGGGACCACGCCGCACGCCGTGCTCTCGGATCTGCGCCTCCGCGCCGCCCAGCGCCTGCTCGAGACCTCCAGCCTGTCGATCGCCGAGATCGCGGTCCGCACCGGACACGCCGACCAGAGCGCGCTCACGCGCTGCTTGCGGCGTGAACGCGGTGCGACGCCGGCCTGGATCCGGCGCAGGGCCCGCGGAGGATCGGCCTGAAGTTCGGGAGGATCTGTCGAGACCGGCAGGCCGGCGTGGTCCAAGCTGTCAGCCCAATCGGGCCCGCGGTGTCTTCTGCGGCGGAGGGACCCAACGGTCATGGAAGTGCCTCTCCTGCGTTCGGATCGGCTGCGGTTGCGGGCGCCGACCCTGGACGACTTCGCTTCCAGCCGCGCCACGTGGAGCGATCCGGTCGTCACGAGATACCTCGGCGGTCGACCCCACACCGGGGAGGAGGTATGGGGCCGCCTGCTGCGCTACGTCGGCCACTGGCAGGCCCTGGGCTTCGGCTACTGGACGGTGGAGACGGCGGACGGCCGTGACCATGTCGGCGAGGTCGGCTTCAGCGACTACCGGCGCGACATCACCCCGTCGTTCGACGGCATTGCCGAGATGGGCTGGGTGCTGGCGTCGCACGCCCACGGACGAGGCTATGCCCTGGAGGCCTGCCGCGCCGCCCTCCGATGGTGGGATGCCGTCCGCCCTGGAGCGCCGGTGTTCTGCATCATCGACCCGGACCACGCGGCGTCCATTCGGCTGGCTGAGAAGCTGGGCTTCCGCCGAGAGGCCGACGCGCACTACCACGGCGGCGCCAGGGCCATCTTCAGCCGTCCCGCGCCCGCCGCGGGCCCGGAAGCAGGACCGCTCGCCGTCGATCGCGGGGCCGATGGGGCGACCGGGGCGGCAGCCACGAGCTTCTCTCCCGTCACGCTGTCCGGTCGGTACGTGCGGCTGGTGCCGCTGCAGGCCGATCACGACGCTGTCCTCCGTGCCGCCGCCGCCGACGGCGAACTCTGGCGCCTATGGTACGCGTCGGTGCCGGAACCGGACGGCATGGCCGCCGAGATCGCGCGCCGCCTGGCGCTGCAGGCAGCCGGGTCGATGCTGCCCTTCACCGTGCTTGAGGAACCGAGCGGCACCCCCGTCGGCATGACGACGCTCATGAACGTCGATCGCGCGCTGCCCCGCGTCGAGGTCGGCGCGACTTGGTATGCGCGGCGGGTGCAGCGCACGGCGCTCAACACCGAGACGAAGCTGCTGCTGCTCGGCCACGCGTTCGAGGCGCTGCGCTGCGTGGCGGTGGAGTTCCGCACCCACGCCCTGAACCAGACCAGCCGACGGGCCATCGAGCGCCTCGGCGCGCAGGCGGACGGCGTGCTGCGCGCGGCCCGGGCCGCCCGGGACGGCACGATCGGGAACAGCGCCGTCTACAGCGTCATCGCGTCCGAATGGCCCGGCGTGCGCTCGCACCTGCGCTGGCAACTCGACCGACCGCGGTGATCGGGGGGCGGGATGACCATGCCGACCGTGAGGCCGCGGCTGCTGACCTTCGACATCTTCGGCACCGTCCTGGATTGGCGGACGGGGCTTGAGCAGGCGTGCCGGACGGCGGGACGGCCGCTGGAGCCGGACGAGTTCGACCGCGTGGTTGATGCGCAAGGTATGCTGGAGCGCGGGCCGTTCCTGGACTACGCGACGGTCACGCGGCGCAGCCTGGTCGAGGAGATCGGCCTCGGCGAGCGAGCGGCAGCGGAGATCGGCGAGGCGGTCGGGCGGTGGCCGCTGTTCCCGGACGCCTCGGTGCTGCGGGCACTGATGGGGCTGGTGCCCTGCGCCGCGATGACGAACAGCGATCGGCGCCACGGCGAGGACGTGCAGGCCGGGCTCGGCTTCCGGCTCGCTGCGTGGCTGTGTGCGGAGGAGGTCGGGCTCTACAAGCCGGATCCGGGCTTCTGGAGCGCCATGGCCCGGCTTCAGGACGTCACTCCCGGGCCCGCCTGGTGGCACGTGTCGGCGTATGCCGACTACGACCTCGGGGCGGCGGCCGCGCTCGGCCTGACGACGGTCTTCGTCCGCCGGCCGCACGCTCGGCCCGGTCCGGCGGACCATGTCGTTGCCGGTCTGGCGGGCCTGCTTGCCCTGGTCCAGGCCGGTGCGCCGCCGTGAGGGGCGAAGGCGGCCACGGTGCGGGGGACACGACGCCTCCGCCACCCTCAACCCGACCGATGCGGGAGCCATCTCCGGTATCCCGTCGTGGCTTCGTCGACCATGATCGCTGCCTCCTTCCACGGGTATCCGCATGACCGTCACCCAGTCCCTGATCTCGTTCGTCCTCGCCGCGACGCTGCTGACCATCACGCCGGGCCTCGACAGCGCGCTGGTGTTGCGGACCGCGGCGGTGGAAGGGACGTCCCGTGCGGTCCGTGCGGGCTTCGGCATCGTCGCCGGCTGCCTCGCCTGGGGCGGCGCCATCGCGGTCGGGCTGGGGGCGCTGCTCGCCGCTTCGGCGACCGCGTTCGTCGTCCTGAAGTGGATCGGCGTCTGCTACCTGGTCTGGCTCGGCATCCAGCTGCTGCGCCGCCCGCGCAGCACGTTCGCGGCCGCCGACCAGCCTGACCGGGTGTCCCGACGCACGAGTTGGGTCTTGCGCGGCCTGCTGCAGAACCTGCTCAACCCCAAGGTCGGCGTGTTCTACATCTCGTTCCTGCCGCAGTTCGTGCCGGCCGCGGTGCCGGCGGCACCCTGGATGCTGCTGCTGGCCGGGATCCATGCCGCGCTCGGGCTCCTGTGGTTCGGCGTGCTGATCACCGCCACCCGGCCGATCGTCGGCCTGCTGCGGCGCCCGCCGGTGCTGCGGGCGATAGACCGGCTGACCGGGCTGGTGTTCCTGGCCTTCGGCGCCAAGCTGGCCCTGTCGCGGCGATGAGGGTGGCCGACATGGACGTCCAACAGCTCGCCGTCTTCACCGACGGTCCCCGGGGCGGCAACCCCGCCGGCGTCGTGCTGTGCGGGGAGCTGCCGCCGGCGGAGCATATGCAGGCGCTGGCGGCGCAGGTCGGCTACTCGGAGACCGCCTTCGCGGCGCCGGCGGCCGATGGCTGGCGCGTCCGCTACTTCGCGCCGGCGATCGAGGTGCCGTTCTGCGGCCACGCCACGATCGCGCTTGGCGCCGCGCTCGCCCTGGCGCACGGCGACGGCACCTTTCGGCTGCGGCTCAACGCGACCGAGATCACGGTGGAGGGGCGGCGGGCGGACGGGATGATGACCGCGGCGCTGCAGTCGCCCCCCACCCGCAGCACGCCGGCCGATCCGGCCTTCGCCGACCGCGTCCGGACCCTGTTCGGCTACATGATCGCCGACCTCGACCCGCGCCTGCCGCCGGCGATCGCTGAGGCTGGTGCCCGGCATCTCGTCCTGGCGTTGCGCTCGCGGGAGCAGCTGGCGGCCATGCGCTACGACCTCGACGCCGGACGTGCGCTCATGGCCGCCGCCGACGTCGTGACGATCTGCCTCGTGTGGGCCGAACGGCCGGACCTGTTCCACGCCCGCAACGCGTTCGCGGCCGGCGGGGTCTACGAGGATCCCGCGACCGGGGCGACCGCGGCGGCGCTGGCCGGCTACCTGCGGGACGCCGGCTGGCCGCACGGCGGCGCGGTTGAGATCCATCAGGGCGACGACATGGGCATGCCGTCGAGGATCCGCGCCGAGATCCCGCCCGCAGCCGGCGCCAGCATCCGCGTGTCCGGCACGGTCCGGCCGATCATGGGGCGGCACACGCCCTAGGCCAGCGCTCTCACCAGCACGCCACGGTGGCGCAGCATCCATGCTGCCGCGCGGGCCCGCCACGCGATGGCCCACGCCGCGGCGCCGTCCCGGGCGTCGATCGTCACGTCGGCCTGCACCGCCTGGTCGGCCGCCGCATGCACCGCGAACTCGATCATGACCTCGACGAGCTCCCGGCGTCGATCGCGCGTCAGCCGGTAGCCGTCCAGCAGCGCTGCTGCCTGACGGGCGCGGGCCTCCGGTGATCCCAGCCCGACCCGCTCCGCGATGTCATCGTCGTGCAGTTGCGTTCAGCCAGCACGCCTGCGCGAGCTCGACGTCATGGCCAACCGGACCCGCCTCCTCCCAGTCGATGAAGGCGATCGGCATGCCGTCGCGGGCGACGATGTTCCACGGACCCGTATCGCAATGCCCGATGACGCGGTCCGGACCGCCCAGGACCCGGCCGAACCATGGCCGCCATGCCGCTTCGTAAGCAGCCTCGACATCCGCCGCGGCGTCGTGCAGGCGACGCAACATGGCACCGATCTCGAACGTCGCTCCCTCGGGCCATGAGCCTGGATGGACGAACCCGTCCTCGATAAAGGACAGGACCTCCCGGCCGCTCGCGTCGAAACCGCTGCCGACGACCCGTGGCGCATGCGGGAAGCCGCGCGCCTCGAGGTGCCGCAACAGCCGGATCGTCTGCCGCGACCACGGGCCGGCGCTCCGCAGCACGGTGTCGCCGCGGCGAGCGACGATGCTTCGTCCGCCGCCCGCGAGCGGAACCTCATCCTCCGGCACATCAGGCGAGCTTCTTCGCCGCGGTCCGTCCGATCGCCGCGAACACGGCCCGGAGCTGATCGTCGTTCGGCTGCCCACCCCGCGTGTAGGCGCAGAGCAGGATGGGCGCGCCAAGCCTCGGCCAGGCGACCGCGACGTCGCCGGCGGCATCCGCGCCGTTGTTGCCGGTCTTGTCGCCCACCACCCAGCTGGCCGGCAGCCCGGCGCGCAGGCGGTTGAAGCCCGTGACGGAGCCGACGAGCCACATCTTCAGCTGCGTCCTCGACGGCACGGATAGAACGTCCCCGAGGACGAACCGTCGGAAGTTCGCCGCCATGGCGCGCGGGGTCGTGGTGTCACGGTCGCTGCCCGGCGGCGTCCGGTTGAGCTGCAGCTCCGGATCGTCGAGCCGGCTCACCATGTCGCCGCAGGTCCGCCAGAACGCCGTCAGCGCCGCCGGGCCGCCGACGCGGTCCAGCAGCAGGGTCGCGCAGGTGTTGTCGCTCTGCTGCACGGCCGCCTGGCACATCTCGCCGACCGACATCCAGCCCCTGGCGAGGTTGGCCTTGGCGACCGGAGCGACCCAGTCCGGGGTGTCCGCCGCCGTGAAGGTGATCGACCGGTCGAGATGATCCGTGCCCCGGTCGACCCGCTGCAGGATCAGGGCCGCAAGCGAGGCCTTGAAGGTGCTGCACATGACGAAGCGTTCGTTGGCCCGCCAGCCCAGGTCGGCTCCCGACACGACGTTCTCGGCGAAGAACCCAACGTGGCCGCCTGTGGCGGCCTCATAGGTAGCCACCGCATCGTCCTCGCGCGCCGCGGCCGGGAAGTTAGCGAAGCTGCCCAGGAGGCCGACGAGGGAAGCGCGTCTGGTGATCAGCATCCTGGCATTCCCAACGGCCCCCGCGCAGACGTCAAGCGCCTCCTGCCGCCGCACTGGCACTCCCTGCTGATGCCTCGGCCTGCTCGACGAGCCTCATCCCGAGCCGCCGATACAGCCGCCCGGCACCCGACGGGTTGTCGCATTCCACCTTCAGGTCGAGGTGCTCAGCGCCCCGGGTGCGGAACACCAGGAAGGCATGGCGCAGCAGCGCTTCACCAAGCCCCCGCCGGCGCCACGGCACCGCGACCGCGAGGTCCTTCAGAAAACCGCTCGTCCAGCAGAACGCCACGCCGACGATGCTGTCTTCGTGATCCACCGCCAGGAGAATGAGTGAGGGATCGTACTCGGGATCGACCCGAATAGACGTCCACCATGTTACGAACGCACCAACATGTCCGCCGCCGGTAGCGTAAGCCTCGGCGAGCAGTTGGTGGACAGGTTCGGCTTGATGGATAGGATCGAACGCCACCAGGCGGCTGCCCGACGGCCAGACAGGCTCCCGGAGCAGCCCCCGCAGGTCCTTCCGTAGTCGTTCGTACGATAGCTCATTCATCTAGGCATCATCGCGCTGCACCGCATGGGCGTGGATCCACGGATCACCTCGGCTTCATAGCCCTGCTGGCGAACAGCACCGGCATGAACCGCGAACGCCCAGTTGCCGGCGACCCGGAGTCCCGGTCCTCGAAGAGGTCTATTAGCAAGAAGCCGGTACGCAGCTGGTCACCGATCTGTTCGTCGAGAGAATGGCTGAACTCCACCGAATGCTCGCCCCCTCCCGGCAGCCGCACCCGCGCGACCGGAGCAAAGGCGCCGCGGCACGCGGCGGGATCGCAGCCGGCCCAGCGCAGCGGCCGGCGAAGACCCACCCTTTGCCGCGGGCGCGGGGTGTGCGGCATTCCCTTTTTCCGCAGTTATCAAACACAATATAGAAACTGTTAATTCAGTTCTTGAACATCCTCTTTAAGACAAGCATCCCAGGTCGAAACTGACGCGGTCGTCACTTAGTCTTCCCCGCGTGCAATCTTCAGCGCGTCGTTGATGATCTCCTGAATGGTCTGTCCGGTCTCGTGCGACCGCCGGTGCAACCAGCGGTGCATCGGCACGCTGGCGCGGTAGGTCATGGCAATCGTCGGCTCGGGCCTGACGAAGGCGAAGCTCTCCTGCTTCGGCCGAGGCCGGCTCTCGTCGGGAGGTATCCCCGGGAAGAAGGTGCTTTGCCCCGGAGTCTCGGCCTGTGGCGTCCGCTCACGCTCCAGGCTCGGCAGGCTGCGGTCGAGTGCCGTCTGCATGATGCTCTGCCCGGTGGTGGACAGCCGCAGCACGAGCCGCTTCAGCCGGTCGTAGCGCGGCGGATCCAGACGGACGGTGACCGGGATGGTGCCGGTCCGGCGGGGGAGCAGCGGCTCGGCGGAAGTTCGCTGCTTTGCCTGCGGACGATCCGTGTCTTCTGCGACCTGCATCCCGATTCCTGCTCCAACCTGATCCGGCGAGTCTAGGCCGATCGCAGCCTTCCGCGCCAAGCAAAGCCTCAAGGGATCAGGCGGTCGTCTCCTCCGTTGGGGTTCCAGAGTCTTCCTGGCCACAATGCGGCACGCCAGGCGAACCTGGACGTCCCCCTAGTTCGGCCGCCAGCCTGGCGTCGAGGCGGCGGCGAGCCTCATCGCCGTCGATCTCGCCCCGCGCCCAGGTGTCGAGAATCGCCGCGCCGACCGGTTCCTGGCGCAACCCGCTAATCAGAGCGTCGGCACGAGCCTGATGCAGGGCTTCCACCCGCGTCAGCCTGCCGCTGGTATTGGACATGAACGCCTCCTCCTTATGCGTAAGCGATGGTTATTCCGAGCGTCCGAGATGGGCGCTAAAATTACTTGATCGTGACATGCGCGCACTTGGCCTTGCGGGTCAGATTAGGCTGCTTCACCCGCCGGCAAGGCTCCGGGGTCCTCCTGCTCGCCCCTGTTGTCGTTGGCGGCGAGGTCCGCCTCCAGCGCTGCCAGCTCCACCTCCTTCGCCTCCATCTCGGCCTGGAAGGCGAACGCCTCGCCCACCCGCTGGCGGTAGCCGGGCAGGCGCTGCTCGGCCTCGGCGAGCCGGCGCCGGTGCTCGGCCAGGTCCGCCTCGAAGCGGTCGAGCATGTACT
>CAXUDP010000104.1:0-7141 GCA_964249735.1 uncultured Acetobacteraceae bacterium
GCACGCAGGTCTCCATGAACGGCATCTGTGCCTGTCGGCTGTTCCGAATACCGAGAGACGTCCAAAAAAGTCCAGTTCGATCGACAACGGATGACCGCGCCGCCGCGACACGTGTTCGCGCCCTGCCGGCCCGCCTGCGTCGCGACGGCCGCGGTCTGCCGCTGCATCCGGTCGGTCCGCATCTTGATTGACGGGCAGGTCCAGACCCGAAAGGATGCCGGCCGCACGATCGGTGGAGGACGTCTTGGCCCCTAGTCTTTCCTGGCTGGCCGAGCCGACCGGCTTCGGCGGGCGGATCCGGACGCTGGAGCTGGCCGATACGGTCGCCTGGTCGGATCTGGCTGCACTGGCAAACGTGCGGCTGGACTTCCTCAAGACCGAGCGGCTGGACCGCCTGCTGCTGCGCCATTTTGCCGAGGCGCCGCCGGGGCTGCCGACGCGCGCGGTGCGGCTGGCAATCCTGGGATCGGCCACCACCGTGCACCTGCCGCCCTCGATCCGGGTCGCGTGCCTGCGCCGGAACATCCCGGTCGCCGTGCACGAGGGCGAGTACGGCCAGTACGCGCAGGAGCTGGACGACCCGGACTCGGAGCTGCACCGCTTCCGCCCGGACCTCGTGCTGCTGGCGTTCGACGCGCGCCACATCGCCGCCGGGCTCGATCCGGCCGCCGACGCCGCGGAGGCGGAGCGGGCGCTGCAGGACTGGCTCGTCCGTTTGGCGCGCTGCTGGCGCCAAGCGCGGGCGCTGGGCGCCACGGTGATCCAGCAGACCGTGCTGCCGACCCTGCCCGCCTTGATGGGCGGCAACGAGCAGCGGCTGCCCGGATCGCCCGCCGCGCTGGTGGAGCGGCTGAACGCCCTGCTGCCGGCGGCGGCGGACGCGGCCGGCGTGCACCTGCTGTCGCTCGACCGGTTCGCGGCGAAGGACGGCACCGCCGCCTGGCACGACCCGGTGCTGTGGCACCGCGCCAAGCAGGACGTCACCCCGGTGGCGGCGCCGGTCTACGGCGACCTGGTCGGGCGGCTGGTGGCAGCGCTGCAGGGGCGCTCGGCCAAGTGCCTGGTGCTCGACCTGGACAACACGCTCTGGGGCGGGGTGATCGGCGACGACGGGCTGGAAGGCATCGTGGTCGGCCAGGGCTCGGCGCTCGGCGAGGCCTTCCTCGCGGTGCAGGCGCATGCGAAGGCGCTGGCGGCGCGCGGCGTGATCCTGGCGGTGTGCTCCAAGAACGACGAGGCCAACGCCTTGTCGCCGTTCGAGCGGCATCCGGAGATGCTGCTGAAGCGCTCGGACATTTCCTGCTTCGTCGCCAACTGGGACGACAAGGCCAGCAACCTCCGTCGCATCGCGCGCGAGCTGAACATCGGCGTCGACAGCCTGGTGTTCCTCGACGACAACCCGTTCGAGCGCAACCTGATCCGTGCCGAGCTACCGGAGGTGGCGGTGCCGGAGGTGCCGGAGGACGACCCGGCGCTGATGCCGCAGGCGCTGGCCGATGGCGGCTACTTCGAGGCGGTGTCGATCACGGACGAGGACCGCGCCCGCACCGGCTCCTACCGTGCCAACGCCGAACGCGCCTCGCTGGCCGGCGAGGCGACCGACATGCCGTCCTACCTGCGCTCGCTGGAGATGCGGCTGGTGTGGCGCCGGTTCGACCGGATCGGCCTCGGCCGCATCGTGCAGCTGATCAACAAGACCAACCAGTTCAACCTCACCACCCGGCGCACCACCGAGGCGGAGGTGACGGCGCTGATGCAGGACCCACGCGCGTTCGGGCTGCAGCTGCGGCTGGCGGACCGGTTCGGCGACAACGGCATCATCGCCGTGGTGACCGGACGGCTGGACGGGGAGAAGCGCTGCCACATCGAGACCTGGCTGATGTCGTGCCGGGTGCTCGGCCGCGGCGTGGAGCAGGCGACGCTGGCCTTGCTAGCCGAGCAGGCGCGCGCGCTGGGGGCGATCGCGCTGGTCGGCGAGTATGTGCCGACGGCGAAGAACGCGATGGTGGCGGAGCACTACGCCCGGCTCGGCTTCCGCGACCCGGAGCCGCGCGCCGGTGGCGGCCACGTGGCGGTGCTGCCGCTGCATGACTTCGTGGCCCCGGACAGCTACATGAGCGTCAGCGAAGGCGAATGACGCGAAGGGGACGGGGCACGTGGCGACGGAAGCGACGATCTACGAGGGGCTGACCGAGGTGTTCCACGACGTGTTCGGCGACGACGGCCTGACACTCACGCCGACCCTGTCGGCGGAGCAGGTGCCGGGCTGGGACTCGGTGCGGATGGTCACCATCATCCTCGGCGTGGAGCAGCATTTCGGCGTCAAGCTGCGCTCGCGCGAGGTCGACCAGCTCAAGAACGTCGGCGACCTGGCGCGGCTGGTGCAGGCCAAGCTCGGCTAGGCGGCATGGATGCGCGGCCGGATCCCGCCGTCGGGCCGGCCTGGCTTGACCGGGCCGGGCTCGACGCGCGCGCGGCCGCCCGGGTGCTGGCGCGGTCCGGAACAATGATCCGCGACCGGGCGCTTCGTGCGTCGGCAGCGGCGCTGCGAGCCGGCGCCGGGGAGATCCTGTCGGCCAACGCGCGGGACCTCGCTGCCTCCACCGCCGGCGATGCCTTCCGCGACCGGCTGACCCTGACGCCGGACCGGGTGGAGGCGATGGCGGGCGGCCTGGAGGAGGTCGCGACGCTGCCGGATCCGACCGGTCGTGTCCTGGCCGACTGGACCCGGCCGAACGGGCTGCGGCTGCGCCGGGTGGCGACGCCGGTGGGGGTGATCGGGATGATCTACGAGAGCCGGCCCAATGTCGGCGCGGACGCGGCCGGGCTGTGCCTGAAGTCCGGCAACGCGGTGATCCTGCGCGGCGGGTCGGACAGCCTGCACAGCGCGCGCGCGATCCACGCGGCGATGCTGCGTGGGCTGGAGGAGGCCGGGTTGCCGGCGGCGTGCGTGCAGGTGGCCCCGGACGCCGACCGGGCGCATGTCGCGGCGATGCTGGGAGCGGCCGGGCTGATCGACCTCATCATCCCGCGCGGCGGCCGTTCCCTGGTCGAGCGGGTGCAGCGCGAGGCGCGGGTGCCGGTGCTGGCGCACGCGGAAGGGCTCTGCCACACCTATGTGCACCGTTCCGCCGATCCGGCGATGGCCCGGCGCGTGGTGGCCAACGCCAAGATGCGCCGCACCGGCATCTGCGGCGCCACCGAGACGCTGCTGATCGACGCCGAGCTGGCGCCGTCGCTGCTGCCGGCGATCGTGGGCGACCTGCGGGCCCTGGGCTGCGACTTCCGCGCCGACGCCGCGGCACGCGCGATCGTGCCGGAGCTTCCCGCCGCGGGGCCCGAGGATTTCGATACCGAGTGGCTGGACACGGTGCTGTCGGTGGCGGTGGTGCCGGATCTCGATGCGGCGCTGGCGCACATCGCGCGACACGGCAGCGGCCACACCGAGGCGATCGTCGCCGCCGACGCGGCGGCGGCGGACGCGTTCCTGTCCGGCACCGACAGCGCGGTGGTGATGTGGAACGCGTCCACCCAGTTCTGCGACGGGTCCGAGTTCGGCTTCGGCGCCGAGATCGGCATCAGCACCGGACGCATCCACGCGCGCGGCCCGGTCGGGCTCGAGCAGCTCACCAGCTTCCGCTACGAGGTGATCGGGACCGGCCAGACCAGGCCGTGACCGCGCGGTTCCCGCGCGGTGGCGACGGGCTTCCGATCTGGGGCGACCGGCGGCGGCTGCGCGTCGGCCTGCTCGGCGGCTCGTTCAACCCGGCCCATGCCGGACACCTCCAGGTGGCGCGCCTGGCGCTGTCGCGGCTCCGGCTCGACCAGGTCTGGCTGCTGGTCTCGCCCGGCAACCCGCTGAAGCCGCGCGTCGGGATGGCGTCCCTGGCCGACCGCCTCGGCAGCGCGCGCGCGATCTCGGACGGGCGACGGATCATCGCCACCGACATCGAGCGCCGGCTCGGCACCTCCTACACCCGCGACACCCTGCTTCGGCTGCGGCGGCTGTTCCCGCGCGTGCGCTTCGTGTGGCTGATGGGCGCGGACGGCCTGGCCGAGCTGACGCGCTGGCGGCGCTGGCGCGACATCGTGCGCACGGTGCCGATCGCGGTGCTGCCGCGGCCCGGCTACAACCATCGTGCGCTGGGGGGTGCGGCGGCGCGGCGCCTGGTCCATGCCCGCCGTCCGGGCGATGCGGCGTCCGTACTGGCCGGCAGTACAGCACCAGCCTGGGTGTTCCTGCCCGCGCCGGAAACCGCCATCTCCGCGACCGCGTTGCGTTCGGCTGCACGCGGGACTTGGCCGAACGACGGGAGCAGCCGATAAGCTGCGCGTCCGGGTGCGTCGAGGTGGAGCAGGGCGCCACGTCCGCGCCGTTACGGGAGATGGACCATCGCCAGGAAGCCAACCGCCGACCCGGGCAAGACCGGTCGCGTCACCGCCACGGACACGAAGCGGCGGGCGCCCCATCCGGTGGCGTCGCTCGCCGAGGCGGCCAAGGCGCCCGGCACGCCGCGCAAGAAGGCGGCGGTGGCCGGGCCGCAGGACGGCGCGGCCGTGCGTCGTGCGCGTCGGGCGGAGCGTGTGGCGCTGGAGCCGGACGTGCTGGACCGGTATCTCGGGCTGATCACCGAGAGCCTCGCCGACGACAAGGGCGAGGACATCGTCGTGCTCGACCTGGTGGGACGCTCCTCGTTCGCCGACCGCATGGTGATCGCGACCGGCCTGGCCGACCGGCAGATCACCGCCATGGCGACGCATCTCGAGACCAGGCTGGGGGAGGCCGGGCTGAAGCGGATCCGCATCGAGGGCGCCGGCGGCTCGGACTGGGTGCTGATCGATGCCGGCGACATCGTGGTGCACCTGTTCAAGCCGGACGCGCGGGCGCTGTATGCGCTGGAGCGGATGTGGGGCGCGGAGCTGGACGAGCCGGCCGCGACCGCCGAGGCAGGCGGTCCCGCCTAGGCCGGACGTCCCGGTCGATGCGGCTGATCGCGGTCGGGCGCCTCAAGGACGGGCCGGAGCGGGCGCTGCTGGAGCGCTATGTGCAGCGCCTGGTGCCGCGGCTGGAGCTGGTCGAGGTGCCGGATGCGCGCGGCGCGCCGGTCGAGGCCAGGCGCCGGGAGGCACAGTCGCTGCTGGGCTGCCTGCCCCCTGGCGCCCTGGCGGTGGCGCTGGACGAGGGCGGCGAGCGTCCGGACAGCATGCGGTTCTCCATGCGGCTGGAGGGCTGGCTCGGCAGCGGCCGGCCGCTGTGCTTCCTGGTCGGCGGCGCGGACGGACTGGACGCGTCGGTGCTGGCCCGGGCGGATGCGGCGTTGTCGCTCGGCGCGATGACGTGGCCGCACATGCTGGTACGCGGGCTGCTGGCCGAGCAGCTTTATCGCGCCCGCACCATCAGCACCGGCCATCCGTATCACCGTGGCGGCCGTCCCTGACCAATATCGCTTCGCGGGTGAAAAGCTTCCTCGTCCGACCGGCCGATCCGGTTCGATCTCCTAGCCAGGGCGATGGTCGTCCGGTCCGCCATGGCCGCCTTCATGCGGGCCCTGGGCCGGTCCACCATGGCCGACGGGATCTGGACGCGCGCCGCCACCTGGCGGTCCACCCCGGCTGCCTGGACCGGCCACGCCGGGTCCCGGCCCGCCACCGGGCCGTCCGCCCGGACCGCCATAGCCGCCGCCGGGACGATCGACCCCGCCCGGGCCGCGTCCAGGCCCCGCGAAGCCCGGGCTCCGATCGAGGCCGGGACCGCGGCCATATCCGGGCCCGCGGTCGAAGCCGCCCGGGCCCCTGTCGAAGCCTGGGCCCCTGTCGAAGCCTGGGCCCCGGTCGAACCGGCCGCCTGGTCCGCCATGCCAGCGATCGACGCCGCTGAACCAGGGCCGCCCGCGGTAGTAGGTGCCCCAGTAGGTGTTGAAGTCGAAGCCGATGAAGGGAATGAGCTGCGGGCCGTAGGCGACAAGCGGCTCGGGCTGCTGGCCGTAGAGCACGTTCAGCCCGACGCCGGCGACCCAGCCGCGCGCGCCGACGGCAGCCACGTCGCACCAGGTGTAGCCGTCAAGGCAGCCGAAGATCTCGGTCTGCGTGCCGGGCGGCAGGGACGCGATCCAGGGATAGTCCACGCCGGGACCAGCCCGCATGTTGATGCCCTGCACCACGTAGCCGGGTGTGGCGTCCGCCGGTCGGACGAGCGCCACCAGCGCCAGCAGGGCTGCGCCGGAGGCTCCGGCAAGGCTGCCACGTCGCATGATAATCCCCGTACCGCTGCGCAAGCGATCAGAATAACGCGTGATTGCGGCGGCAGTTGGACGGTGTGGAAGCTCAGCGCAGGGCGCGGTTGGGCGCGTCGTCGGACAGCACGGCGCCCGACAGGTCGGTGCCCCCGCTCACCAGGTCGCGCGCCATCGCCGGCGTCTCGGCGACCTCGGTGCTGCCGCGCAGGTCGGAGGGCGCCTGGCCGATGCGCGGTGCCTCGACGTCGCTGCGCGCGGTGACGATGCGGCCGGTGGTGTCGGGGCGCGCGTAGATGAAGCCGTAGGTCGGATAGATGCTGCCATAGGTGCCCTGGCGGCCGAGCTCGACGCGGACCGCAGTCCAGTCGTTGTTCTCCGACACGTCGACTACCGACACGTTGCGGCTGATCCCGTTGGCGTTCCAGTGCGACTGGTCGATCTGGATGGTGCGGCTGTCGACCACGCCCGTCACCACCGCGACGTGGCCGAGCCGCATGCGGCCATTGGCGCGGAAGTTGAGCACGCTGCCGATCTCCGGCGCGGTGCCGCGAGCGTAGACGCCCTGGGCGTTCTGCCACCAGTCGTCGGCGTTGCCGGACAGCGCGATGTCGGTGTCGGCCCGGGCGAAGGCGACGCACTGGATCACGTGCACGCCGGCGGACGCATAATGACGGCTGCCGTGGTGGAAGCCGGTGCCACGGCCGTGCTGATGATGGGTTCGGGCACTGGCCGCTGCCGACATCGCCAGGCAGGACACGGCCAGAACAGCCGCCCGAGTAAAGCTCCCCATCGCGATCGTCATCCCGGTTTCCCGCCTCACCATTTTGTGAGGTGGTGGGTAACAACGGGACGGAGGCCGGGCAAGCCGGAGCACCACGCTAGAAGGGTGGAACCGTCATTTCGTC
>CAXUDP010000104.1:7241-12912 GCA_964249735.1 uncultured Acetobacteraceae bacterium
GGCACCCAGGCCTGCCAGCTCGTGTTGAAGGCGGCCCGGTCGTTGATGTCCTTCAGCCAGATTTGCGCCTGCAGGATGCGTGTGCTGTCGGTGCCGTGCTCCTCCAGCAGCGCGTCGAGCTGGGTCAGCACGTCCCGGGTCTGGCCGTCGAAGTCGAGGTCGAGGTCCCGCGATACCATGCCCTGGGTGAAGACGAAGCCGTGGTATTCCACGGCGCGTGACATGATCGCGTTCGGCTCGGTGCGGATGATCCTGGCCATGAAGCTTGCTCCTGGTGTGACTCAAGGGGTGGCGGGTCGAACCGTCGGCTCGGTGCCGGACAGGCTGTGCATGCAGTCGTCGACCATGCGGTCACGGCTGTACTGCTCGTTCAGGCCCTCCGTGGTGTTGCCGGGCATGCCGCTGGAGGAGAACGGGGTGTCGGTCTGGTCGCGTTCCGACATCAGGTAGCGGTTCTGCTTCTCGAACTGCCGGTCGGCCTGCTGCCCGCACGCCTGCTGCTGTTCGATCTCGGCGCCCGTGCGCTGTGGCGTGCAGCCGGCCAGGAACCCCGACAGGGCACCGGCCACCAGGATGGCGGCGTGCCGGCGGTTGGCGAAGCGGGTGGTGCGAAGGGTCATCCGGCGGTCCGTCCTGGCATCGGCGGCATCGCGAGGCTCGCTGTGCATGCCGCGGCACTTCCTGGCGCTGCCGGCATCGGCGGTCAACTGGCGCACAGGGTTCAGCGCGCCCCGGCATGGAACGAGGCCAGGCGCTCCGGAGTGTCGAAATCCTCCAGCACCGCCTCATCCTCCACCTCCAGCGCCAGCACCGCGGTCGATGAGCGGTCCAGCAGCGACCGCGCGCCGACGTCGCCGCGCAGGCCGAGCAGGGACGGGAACAGGCGGCGGTCCCACAACACCGGGTTGCCGCGACGGCCGTTCCACAGCGGCAGCACCGCGTCGGGTCGTGGACGAGCCTCCTGCCAGGTTTCGATCAGGCGGCGGAGCGTGGCCGGCAGGACCAGTGGCATGTCGCCCAGGCAGACCAGGGCGGCATCCCATCCGTCGCGCTCCGCTTGCCTGACGCCGCAGCGCAGGCTGGCGGCCAGTCCTTCCGCATGGTCGGCGGCGTGCAGGAAGGCCGCGCCGGGACAGGCTCTGCGCAGGCGGTCCGCGTCGTGTCCCAGCACCAGCAGCACGGGATCGGCACCGCTCGCCTTGGCCGTGCCGAGCGTGCGGGCGATCATCGTATGCCCGGACGGGTCGCGGGTCAGCAGCTTGTCCCAGGGCCTGGCGCGTCGTCCGGCGCCTCCGGCCAGCACCAGCGCGCCCACCCGGCACGCGCTCATTCCTCCCGGCCGCTCCGCGTCGCCAGTGCGACGTTGTGTCGCACGGCGACGATCTCGGCGAGGATCGACAGCGCGATCTCCGGCGCGCCGATCGCGCCGATCGGGAGCCCGACTGGGCCGCGCACGCGGTCCAGCGCGTCGTCGTCGAAGCCCGCCGCGCGCATCCGCTCGCGTCTCGCTGCCTGCGTCTTCCGCGATCCCAGCGCCCCGATGTAGAAGGCCGGGCTCCGGAGGGCGAGCTCCAGCGCCGGATCGTCCAGCTTCGGATCGTGCGTCAGCGTCACCACCGCGCTGTGCCGGTCGAGCCCGAGCGTCCGCAGCGCCTGGTCCGGCCAGACCGTCATCAGATCGGTGCCGGGAAAGCGCGCATCGGTGGCGAAGCTCTGCCGCGGGTCGATCACCGCCACCGACAGGCCGACGGCCCGCGCCAGCGGGGCCAGGGCCTGCGCCACGTGCACGGCGCCGATCACCAGCAGGCGCGGCTGCGGGACCTGCACGTGCAGGAACCAGGTTTCCGTCCCGAGGCAGAGCTGCCGGCTGCGCTCGTCGGCCGCCGCCGCGGCAACAGCGGCGAGCAGCCCGTCCGGCAGGGGGACCGCCGGATCCGCAGCCGGCGCCTCCTCGTCCTGGCCCAGCAGGACCTGCAGGCCGTCCGGCAGCCGCGTCGCCAGCACAGCCAGCCGCCGGCACCGCTTCGCCTCGATCAGGCGGGCCAGCGTGTCCGGCGTCATCGGCCGTTGTCGCCCAGCCGCTCGACGAAAACGCTGATGCTGCCGCCGCAGGTCAGGCCCACCGACCAGGCGCTGTCGTCGCTGACGCCATAGGACAGCAGGCGCGGCTGCCCGTCGCGCAGCGTCTCGTAGGCCGCCTCGATCACGTCGGCCTCCACGCAGCCGCTGCTGACCGAGCCGGCGATCCGGCCGTCATCGCCGATCGCCATGCGGCTGCCGGCGGGACGTGGCGAGCTGCCCCAGGTCGCGGTCACGGTCGCCACCGCCACCGCCGCGCCCTCGGCGTGCCAGCGGGCGGCGTGGAGCAGGGGGTCGTCGAGCGGCGTTTCCGGCGAGCTGTCGGTCTGGTGGTAATCGGTCATGGCCTTGATCCGGATGGGTGGGATGCAGTCTGGAACGGGGATGCCGGCGAGGCCATAACGGTTGGTGCCCAGCCCGTTCCAGGAGTACCGACCGATGCCGTCGCCGAAGCTCGAGATCGTGGTCGTCACCCCGTTCCAGCAGAACTGCCAGATCCTGTGGGACGGCGACACCGGACGCGGCGTGGTGGTGGATCCCGGCGGCGACGTGCCGCAGATCCTGGCGCGGCTGGCAGAGCTCGGGGTGACGGTCGAGGCGATCCTGCTGACCCATGGTCATCTCGACCACGCGGGCGGTGCCGCGGCGCTGCGCGACGCGCTGCCGCCGGTGTCGGATGCGCCGGTTCCGGTGATCGGTCCGGACCGGCGCGACGCCTTCCTGCTCGCCGGCATCGCGGCACAGGCCGGTGCCATGGGGATCGACGACATGCGGGACGTCACGCCCGACCGATATCTGGAGGAAGGCGAGACGCTGTCCTACGCCGGCTGCCGGCTCACCGTGCTGCACGTGCCAGGACACACGCCGGGCCATGTCGTGTTCATCGAGGAGGCGCAGCGCTTCGGTCTGGTCGGCGACACCCTGTTCCGCGGCTCGGTCGGCCGGACCGACTTTCCGTACTGCGACGGGCCGGCGCTGATGGCCGGGATCCGGTCCAAGCTGCTCGGCCTCGGCGACGACCTGGCCATCGTCCCAGGTCACGGCGCCGGTTCCACCATCGGCCAGGAGCGGCGCACCAATCCCTTCCTGTCCTGAGACGGCAAGGGGATGCGGCTTGCAACGTGGCGCCGCCGAGGGTTTCTGTGCGGCCGAGAGCCGGCAACTGGCCGGACGGTTCCGGAGGACCCCCGTTGATGCCCGTTCGTCCCGATGCCGCGATGGCGGTTCTGCTGGCGTCGCTGTTGTCGCCGTGCTGCCTGCACGCGGCAGTCGCCCAGGATGCCGAGCCGGCCGCGGCCCAGGCGACCCTCAGGCAGGATCATCTTTCGGTGGTCGGCGACGGCGGGACGCGGCACGACTTCCTGGTCGAGCTTGCGCAGACCCCGAGGCAGCAGGAGGTCGGACTGATGTTCCGCACCGCGATCCCGGCCGGCAGCGGCATGCTGTTCGTCTGGCCGGAGCCGCAACAAAGTGCCATGTGGATGAAGCATTGTCCGGTGCCGGAGGACATGGTGTTCATCGGCACCAACAACCGGATCACGCACATCGCCGAGAACACGGTGCCCTACAGCCTTGCCAACGTGGACAGCCACGGGGTCGCCAAGGCGACGCTGGAGTTGCAGGGCGGGATCACGGCCAGTCTCGGCATCCGGGTCGGCGACCTGGTGCAGAGCCCCGAGCTCGGCGCGCCGGGGAAGTCCTGACGGTCAAGATCGGACCCCGGGGAGGGCGCGAAAGGGCGGGGGCGCCGGGCCCCGGCCTTCTTGCGGCGTGGGTGAGGCTGCTCAGGCCGCGCGCTGGCCCGCGCCGTCGCCGTCGCGCATCTCGCCGGTCGGCTCCTGGACGTGCGCCTCAAGGAACCACAGCTGCTTGTCGATCGCACGGCTGACCTCGGTCAGCAGGTCAGCAGTGTCCGGATCGCCGGCTTCGTCTGTTTCGTCGATGTTCTCGCGCACGGCGTTGCCGAACACCGAGTAGCGGTCGATCAGCGCCGACAGGTGGTCAGCGACACGGTAGATGTCGGTCGGATAAGGCGCCAGCTGGCTGTTCGCGGTGATGGTCTGGGTGGTGCCGAAGGCTGTGCCGCCCAACGCCGTGATCCGCTCGGCCATCTTGTCGTTCAGATCGTCCTGCTCGTCGCGGAACCCATCCAGCATCAGGTGGACGCCGATGAACTGCGGTCCCTTCAGGTTCCAGTGCGCCTGCTTGGTGATCAGGGACAGGTCCAGCCCGTCGGCCAGGCGCTTGTTGAGCACGTCGATGGCGACGCTGCGGGCGTTGGATTCGAGCTTGGTGCGGGTCGGATGCAGCCGCTGCTTGGTGGCCATGGATGAAGCCTCTCGTGCTTGAACGGGGGATGGATGCCGGTCGTCCGGTCGTGCCGTGACCCGGCATCGGGCTGCGGAACAACGCGCCCGTCCGGGGATGGTTCAGCACGGGCCACCGTTCTTGCATCCCGGCGTTTGGACCGTCACAAGCGACAGGCACGGATCTCGCGCGAAGGACGGTTCATGACGGTTCTGGTCACTGGAGGGGCCGGTTTCATCGGACACCACGTGACCCTGGCGCTGCTCGATGCAGGCGAGCAGGTGATCGGCCTCGACAACCTGAACGACTATTATGACCCCGCACTGAAGCGGGTGCGATGCGAGCGCCTGTCCGGCCGTCCCGGCTACCGTTTCGTCGAGGCCGACATCGCCGACCGCGAGGCGATGGCCGCCTTATTCGCAGCCGAGCCCGGCATCACCCGCATCGTCCATCTGGCTGCCCAGGCCGGCGTGCGGCACTCGATGGTTGATCCCTACGTCTACGTGCAGGCCAACGTGCTCGGGCACGTGATCCTGCTGGAGGCAGCGCGCCGTCTGCACCGGCTCCGGCACCTGGTGTTCGCCTCCTCCTCCTCGGTCTACGGGCTGAACGACAGCCTGCCGTTCCGCGAGGCCGACCGCACCGACCGTCCCAACTCGCTTTATGCGGCGACGAAGCGGTCGGGCGAGTTGATCTCGCACGCCTATGGCCATCTCTACGGCGTTCCGCAGACCGGCCTGCGCTTCTTCACCGTCTATGGGCCGTGGGGCCGCCCGGACATGGCCTATTACGGCTTCGCCCGCGCGATCGTCGAAGGGCGGCCGGTAACCTTGTATGCGGGCGACGGCTTGTCTCGCGACTTCACCTATATCGACGATGTGGTCGACGGCGTGTTGCGCGTGCTGGAACTGCCGCCGGACCCCGCGGTGGAACGAGTGCGCATCCTCAATCTTGGCAACCATTGCAGCGAGCGCGTGTCCCGCATGGTCGAACTGCTCGAGCAGGCGCTGGAACGCCGGGCCGAGATCCGCATCGTGCCGCGGCCGGCGGCCGACCTGGTGGCGACATGGGCCTCCGTGGAAGCGGTGCAGGAGCTGGCCGGCTGGCTGCCTCGGATATCGCTCGATGTCGGGATCCCGCGGTTCGTGTCCTGGTTCCGGGCTTATCACGACATCTCCTGACGCCGATTTGCCAGGGTCCGGAGGTGGAAATCAGCCCGTTTCCCATTTCCCGCCCTTGACGGGCTTCTTATTGGCGCCTAAATCCCGGTTCGCCGCGGTGACCG
>CAXUDP010000105.1:0-12746 GCA_964249735.1 uncultured Acetobacteraceae bacterium
GCCGATCGGCGACGGCGTGGTGCGGACCGCCTGCCAGACCGCCTGCCCGACCCGGGCGATCACCTTCGGCAACCTCCTCGATCCGCAGGCGGAGGTGACGGCGCAGCGCAGGGACGGGCGCAACTACGCGCTGCTCGGCGAGCTGGGGGTGAAGCCGCGCACCACCTATCTCGCGGGACTGCTGCCGCCGGGAGGCGCTGCATGACGGTGCATCCGACCACCCTGATCCGGTCCGATCAGACCTACGAGAGCATCGGCCGGTCGATCGAGCAGGCGGCGTTCGGCACCGTCGGACGGGCCTGGTGGCTGGCGATCGCGGCGTCGGTCGGGCTGATCGGGGTGCTGGTGGTCTCGGTGGGCTGGCTGTTCATCGAGGGCGTCGGCGTCTGGGGCAACAACATCCCGGTCACCTGGGCGCTCGACATCGTCGGCTACGACTGGTGGATCGGCGTCGCCACCGGCTCGCTGATGCTGTCGGTGCTGCCGCTGCTGCTCGATCGGAGCTGGCGCGGCGGGATCGCGCGGGTCTCGGAGACGCTGGCGGTGCTGGCGGCGGCGGCGGCAGGGATCTACCCGATCATCCATCTCGGCCGGCCCTGGTTCTTCTACTGGAACCTGCCGTACCCCAACACCATGCTGCTGTGGCCGCAGTTCCGCTCCCCGCTATATTGGGACGCGATCGACATCCTCAGCTTCCTCGTGGTCAGCCTGTCGGTCTGGTACCTGGGGCTGCTGCCCGACCTGGCGGCACTGCGCGACCGTGCGGTGGACCGGCTGAACGGCGACGACCGGGAGGGCAGCGGCGGGCGCTTCGCGCGCCGGATCGCGCAGGCCTACGGCGTCGCGGCGTTGGGCTGGCGCGCCTCGGCGCCGCACTGGCACCGGCGCGGGCAGGCGCTGCGGATCATCGGGCTGCTGGGCGTGGTGGTGGTGGTGTCGCTGCAGACCGGGGCCGCGGTGATGTTTGCGGGCAGCCTGGAGCCCGGCTGGCACGACACGCTGGAGCCGGTGGAGTTCCTGGTGGTGGCCCTGTTCTCCGGCGTCGCCGCCAGCACGCTGGTGGTGGTGATGGTGCGCTCCGCGTTCTTGCTCGAAGGCGTGATCACCGAGGCCCACCTCGACCGGCTCGGGCGGCTGCTGCTGGGGATCGGGCTGCTGGACGTCTACTGCGTCGCCACGGGGCTGTTCTCGACCGAGACCAGCGGCACCAGCTACGCGGTGGGCTCGCTGGCGCAGCGGCTGCACGGGCCGCATGCCTGGGCGTTCTGGGTCATGGTGCTGGCCGGGCTGCTGCCGGTGCAGCTGTTGTGGCTCAAGGGGGCGCGGCAGTCGCCGCCGCTGCTGCTGCTGATTGCGGCCGCGGTCTGCGTCGGCACCTGGGCGGACCACTTCATGGTCATCGTGGTGACGCTGCAGCACGACTTCCTGCCGTCCTCGGACCAGGCCTACTCGATCGGGCTGTGGGGGGTGGCGACCTTTCTCGGCTCGTGCGGCCTGTTCCTGTTCCTGCTGCTGCTGGCGATGCGCCTGCTGCCGGTGCTGGCGGCGGCACCGGTGCGGGCGCTGACCCATCCGGGGGCGGAGTCGACCCGCACGCCGGTGTCGTCTGACCAGATCGACCTGCCGAAGGACGCGCCGCTCTGGGGTATCGCCGCGGAGTATGACGAGGCCGAGCAGATGATCCGTGCGGCGTCGCTGCTGCGGCAGCACAGGCTGGGGCGGATCGACCTGTACTCGCCGGTGCCGCTGCCCGAGGCGGCGCCGCTGCTGTCCTTGTCCGGGCCGGGGATACGGCCGCTGGCGGTGGCGGGGGCGGTGCTGGGCGGGGCGGCGATGATGGCGATGTGCTTGGCCGCCACCGGCTATAACTACGTGTTCCTGATCGGCGGCCGGCCGCGGTTCTCCTGGCAGGCGTTCGTGGTGCCGACGGTGTCGTTCGCAGCGCTGAGCGGCACGGTGGTGGGCGTGGCGGCGATGCTGTTCGGCAACCGGATGCCGCGGCTGAACCATCCGGCGTTCAACATCCCGGGCATCGGCGGCGCCACCCGCGACCGCTACTTCCTGGTGGTGGAGGCGCGGCAGGATTTCAAACCGGACGCGGTGGAAGCGGCCATCGCCGGCCTGCCCGACCGGCCGCTGGTGGTGCATCGGGTGCGCCGGTGAGGCAGGGTGTCCTGCTGCTGGCGATGTGCGGGCTGGGCCTCGCCGGCTGCAAGCGGCACGACATGTACACGCAACAACGCTCGCAGACCTGGGACCGCAGCAGGTTCTTCCCAAACGGCCTGTCGATGCGGCCGCCGGCGCCAGGGACGGTGCCGGTGCAGGAGGACGATCCGGACGTGCCGCAGCCGGCGGTGGTGACGGAAGCGATGCTGGCGCGTGGCGAACAACGGTTCGACATCTTCTGCACCCCCTGCCATGGCCGTACCGGCGACGGGGACGGCATGATCGTGCAGCGCGGCTTCCCGCGGCCGCCCTCGTTCCATACCGACCGGCTGCGGGACGCCAAGGCGGCGCATTTCTACGACGTCATCACCAACGGCTACGGCGTGATGTACAGCTACGCGTCGCGGGTGCCGTCGGCGGATCGCTGGGCGGTGATCGCCTATGTCCGGGCGCTGCAGCGCAGCCAGGGGATGCCGGCCGCGTCGCTCACCGCCGACGACCGCGCGGCTCTGGCGCAGGTGGCGCCATGAGCGCTGCGGGGATGGGCCGGGCGGTGTGGCCGGGCGACCGCAGGCGCTGGCTGCTGCCGGCGGCGGGGGCGCTGATGCTGGCGCTGCTGCTGGTGCTGGGGTTCGCGGGGGTACGGGTGATGCCGTCCTACCTGTCGGCGTGGCTGTTCGTGCTGTCGGTGCCGGTGGGCGCGCTGCTGCTGGCGACCGGGATCGAGGCGTTCTCCGACGAGGCGGACGCGGTCGGCACGTTGCTGGCGCCGCTGCGCCGGCTGCTGCCGCTGCTGCCGCTCCTGGCGGTGTGCGGGGTGCCGGTGCTGCTGGCGCCCTCCTCGAGCGATCCGCAGGCCTGGTCCGGTGCCGGGTTCGGCCGGAGCTGGTTCGCGCACGGCGCCGCCGGGTTGCGCAGCGTGCTGTTCCTGCTGCTGTGGAGCGGGCTCGCGCTGGTGTTCACAGGGCCCGGGACGCGGCGCGGGCTGGCCGGGCTGGCGTTCGCGGCGATGCTGGTGACGGGAACGCTGGCGGCGTTCGACTGGGCGATGTCGGTCGAGCCCGGGCTCGCCTCGTCCTCGTTCGGGCTGCTGCTGCTGTCCGGGCAGGCGGTCTCGGCGGCGTCGCTGGCGATCCTGCTGGCGGGCCGGGACGCCCGTGCCGGCTTCGCGATCCCGGTGCTCGTGCTGCTCTGGGTCTGGGCGTTCCTGCACTTCACCCAGTTCCTGGTGGTCTGGTCGGCCAATCAGCCGGACGAGGCGGCCTGGTACCTGCACCGGCTCGGCGGACTGGGCGAGGCGGCGATTTGCCTCGGCGCGCTGCTGCCGGTGCTGGCGCTTGGGCTGCTGCCGGTGCGGGCGCTGGCGCAGCGAAGCTGGCCGGTCCCGCTGGTGGCGGGGTTCGCCCTGCTGGTGCAGCTGCTGCAGAGCTTCTGGCTGGTCACGCCGGCGTTCCGCGGCCGCTTCACCCTGACGGTGGCGGACGGGGCGGCGGCAGCGGGGCTGGTGGCGCTGTCGGCCGGGCTGTGGTGGGCGGGCATGCTGCCCTGGCCGGGGAGGATGGCCGATGGCGGACGCTGAGCAGGCGCCGGAACGGCGGGGGCGCTTCCGCTACGCCGCCAGCGGCGTAGTGCTGGGTGCGATAGCCGGCACCGGGGCGGCGCTGGGCGGGGTGTTCGCGGCCCGCCGGAGGCGGAACGACGATCCCCCTCTCGACGACACCAGCGGACGCGGCGAGCCGGGCACGCCGCCGAGCCCGCAGGCGGCGCGCAAGGGATTCGAGACCGAGGACATGAGCGGCGCGCTGATGGGGATGCTGACGCTCGGGCTCGGGGTGGCGATCGCGGTCGCGATCTGGCTGATGGTACTGATGCTGCAGGGGTTCCAGGCCAACCGCGAGGCGGCACCACCGTTGACCGCGCAGCAGCAGGCCAGCCCGCTGCCGCCGCTGCCGCGCCTGCAGTCGGCGCCGTGGAACGACCTCGCCGACCTGAAGCGCAGCGAGTTCGGCCGGCTCGACCGCTATGGCTGGGTCGATGGGCAGCACAACCGGGCACGGATCCCGATCGGGGTGGCGATGGGCCGCACCGTCGGCCGGTCGCTGGACGCGGCGCCATGAGCGGCAAGGACATCAACCCGGCGGACTTTCCGCTGGCGCTGTGGCCGCCCTCGGCTTCGACCGAGGCGGTGCAGTCGGACCACCTGATCCTCGGCTTCACCGTGCTGACGCTGCTGCTGACGGTGCCGATCTTCCTGGCCATCGCCTGGTTCGCGGCGCATTTCCGCGTCGGCAAGGCGGTGCACCGCGAGTACTCCGACAAGCGCAACCGGATGCTCGAGGTGAGCTGGATGCTCGTCCCGTTCCTGTTGACGCTGATCTTCTTCTACTGGGGTGCGAGGCTGTTCGACATCCACAAGCATCCGCCGCGCAACGCGCTCCGGATCGAGGCGATCGGCCGGCAGTGGATGTGGAAGTTCCAGCACCCGGGCGGCCAGGCGGAGATCAACGACCTGCACGTGCCGAGCGGCGAGCCGGTGATGATCGACATGATCTCGCAGGACGTGATCCATTCGCTGTATCTGCCGGCGCTGCGGGTGCAGATGGAGACGCTGCCGGGGCGCTACACGCAGCTGTGGTTCACCGCCAACAGAACCGGGACGTTCCGGCTGTACTGCTCGGAGTACTGCGGCACCGACCATTCGCGCATGGGTGGGCTGCTGACCATCATGAGCCCGGCCGACTACGCGCAGTGGCTGCAGCAGAGCGGCACCGCGATCTCGCTCGCCTCGCAGGGACGGGCGCTGTTCTCGTCCTATGGATGCAGCGGCTGCCATGGCGCGGGTGCCGCGGTGCGGGCGCCGTCGCTGGCTGGGCTCTACGGCAGCCCGGTGCCGATGCTGGCCGGCGGCACGATGATCGCCGACTCCGGCTACATCCACGACAAGATCCTGGACCCGGACCGCAACCTGATCGCCGGCTACAAGCAGGTCATGCCGGCCTTCAAGGGGGTGATCCCGGAGGACAGGATCGTGCTGCTCACCGCCTACATCAAGTCGCTCGGCTCGCCCGACAAGGAAGGCGGGGGCCCGGAGCCGGAGCGCCCGGCAGGGATGGAGACAACGCCATGACGCCGCCCGACACCTTCATCGGCAACATCGAGTCGGCGCTGCGCGAGCCGCATCCGGGGCGGATCACCATCGACCGCGAGCCGGACTACCTGCATGACGAGCACACGCTGCGGTCCTGGCTCACCACCACCGACCACAAGCGGATCGGCATCCTTTATCTGCTCAGCATCACGGCCTTCTTCATCATCGGCGCGATCGCCGCCGGGCTGATCCGGCTGTCGCTGGTGGTGCCGAACGGGCAGATCTTCTCCAACGACACCTACAACAAGCTGTTCACCATCCACGGGGTGGTGATGATCTGGTTCTTCCTGATCCCGTCGATCCCGGCCACGTTCGGCAACTTCATCATGCCGATCATGATCGGGGCCAAGGACGTGGCGTTCCCGCGCCTGAACCGCACCAGCTGGTACATCTTCGTCAGCGCGTCGCTGTTCACCCTGTTCACGGTGGTGGCGGGCGGCGTCGACACCGGCTGGACCTTCTACGCGCCGTTCTCGACCACCTTCTCCAACACCTGGGTGGTGCCGGCGCTGATCGGGGTGATCGTGGTCGGTTTCTCCTCGATCCTGACCGGGCTCAACTTCGTCGTCACCATCCACACCATGCGCGCACCCGGCATGACCTGGTTCCGCATGCCGATCTTCGTCTGGACCATGTACGCGGTCAGCCTGATCTTCCTGCTGGCGACGCCGGTGATCACCATGGCGCTGACCCTGCTGGTGATGGAGCGCGCGTTCCACATCGGCGTGTTCGACCCCGCACTCGGCGGTGACCCGGTGCTGTTCGAGCACCTGTTCTGGTTCTACTCGCACCCGGCGGTGTACATCATGGTGCTGCCGGGCATGGGGGTGATCAGCGAGATCGTGCCGGTGTTCGCGCAGAAGCGGCTGTTCGGCTACCGCTTTGTCGCCTACGCCTCGATCGGCCTCGCCTCGCTGACCTTCTTCGTGTGGGGCCACCACATGTTCGTCAACGGGCAGAGCGAGACGGCGAGCATGGTGTTCTCGGTGCTGTCGTTCGCGGTCGCGGTGCCGTCGGCGGTCAAGGTGTACAACTGGACCGCCACCCTGTACAAGGGCACGCTCCGGCTCGACACGCCGATGCTGTACGCGATGGGCTATATCGGGCTGTTCGTGGTGGGCGGTCTGACCGGGCTGTTCCTGGCGACGCTGGCGATCGACGAGCACGTGCACGACACCTACTTCGTGGTGGCGCATTTCCACTACATCATGGTCGGCGGCACCGCGCTGGCCTTCCTCGGCGGGCTGCACTACTGGTGGCCGAAGTTCACCGGGCGGCTGTATCCTGAGGCCTGGGGCCGGCTGTCCGCGTTCCTGATCTTCATCGGCTTCAACGCGACCTTCGCGCCGCAATTCATTCTGGGCTACCTCGGAATGCCGCGGCGCTACCACAACTATCCGCCCGAGTTCCAGCTGCTCAACATCCTGAGCTCGTCCGGCAGCCTGGTGCTGGCGCTGGGCTACGTGTTCCCGATGGTCTACCTGGGCTGGTCGCTGCGGTACGGCGCCAAGGCGCCGCCCAACCCGTGGAACGCCAAGGGGCTGGAATGGACCACCTCCTCGCCGCCACCGAAGCACAACTTTGAAACGCCGCCGACCGTGGACTTTCCGCCCTACGATTACAGCCGGCGCGAGACGCGGGTGTGAGTGCCACGGCCGGCATCGCTGCAGAGACGGCCGCCGTCGGGATCGAGCGCGAGGAGCATTTCACCACCGATGGCCAGCAGACGCACGCGGCGAAGTTCGGCATGTGGTGCTGGCTGCTGACCGAGCTGCTGCTGTTCGCCGGCCTGTTCCTGTGCGCGCTGATCATCCGCATCCTGCATCCCGCGAGCGTCACCGCGACCACGACGCACCTGAAGTTCTGGATCGGCGCCACCAACACGGCCGTGCTGATCGTGTCTAGCTTCACCATGTCGGGCGCGATCGAGCTGTCACGGATCGGCTGGCAGCGCGGCATGGTGCGCTTCATGCTGGCGACGGCGGCACTCGGCACGCTGTTCCTGGTGCTGAAGGGCTACGAGTACTACGAGGACTTCGACGAGCACATGATGCCGTTCCTGCACGGACGGCCGTACGAGCTGGCGCACGACCCGTCCACGATCCTGTTCACCGACCTGTACTACGTCACCACCGGGCTGCACGGGCTGCACCTGACCACCGGCGTGTCGATCCTGCTGGTCATGACGTGGATGGCGAGCCGCCCGGGGTTCCTGGCCCGGCACCAGAACCGGATCGAGATCTTCGGCCTGTACTGGCACTTCATCGACCTGGTGTGGATCATCGTGTTTCCGGTGCTCTACGTGCTGAACCGCTGATGGCCCGCATTTCCCTGTCGCAGGAGGACAGGCGCGTGCTGCGGCAGCGGCTGCGCACGCCGTTCGTCACCCTGTTGGCGCTGCTGCTGCTGCTCGGCGCGAACGTGGTGCTGGGCGTCTGGCTGCCGTTCCGCCAGGTCTGGATGGTCGAGGCGGCGGTCACCCTGGCGATGGTGGCGATCGTGTTGTGGGCGTCGATGGAGCTGCCGCAGGAACCGCCGATCATCCGCTTCTTCGCCCTGGCCGGCTTCTTCTGGGTGGCGATCCTGTTCACCATGACCCTGGTGGACTACCTGACGCGGTGATGCTTCAGCCGACGGCCTCGAGGGCCTTCAGGAGGCTGGCCTCCAGGCCCTCGCCCCCTTTGTTCAACGCGCTCGACACCGTGACAAATCGGGGTGCCGCGAGGTCGTCGGGCGGGTTGGCCAGGAACCGCTCGATCATCGAGCAGATCACCAGGTCCGGCCTGACCAGCTCGACCAGGGCCGCGTCCACGACGGCCTGGTGGGCAAGCACGACGGTGCCGAAGCGCTCGGCGAAGAACTGCCACCACACGTTGAAGACGAAGGAGTCGCAGAACACCAGGACCCGCCCGCTCCGTGTCGGGTTCGCGTATACCCTGCAATGTCCGCGGTTGTGGACGTGGTTGTCGAACAGCAGCCTGCTCCGGTAATCGTGCAGGCCGCAGGCGAGACGGCTGTCGAACACCATCGGCCGGCACGCCATGCCCCAGTCGGTGATGCACAGCCTGTGCACCCGGTACATTTCCTCCTCGGCGAAGCCGTCCACGTCAGCGATCCCGCGCGCCTTCAGTTCGGCTGCGAGGATGTTGAAGGCCAGCGCGGCGCCGAAGCCGTTCCAGTAGGCGGTGGTGCGGTCGTATAGGTCGCAATCCGCCTCCAGTGCCGCCTGATGCAGCCGGTCCTCCAGCACCACCAGGGTCTGCGACAGGCCGCTGCGTTCCGCGAGGACCGACAGCAGGCACACCGGACGCCGGTCGGAGAACGGGAGGTCCGGGATCAGGTGACGGTAGACGGTCTCCTTGTTCGGGATGACCAGGGTCACGATCGGGACGCGGATCCGCGACGCCAGCCCGGACCGGAACGCGATGTTGGCATGCCAGGTCCGTTCCGCCGCCTCGTCCAGCGTGAACAGCCCCTGGTGCTGGTCCAGGACCCGGTTGGAGCCCTTGCGGAAGAAGATGAACCCGCCATCGGCCAGGAGCAGGTCGGCTTCCGTCCATGACGACGCCGGCCTGTCGAGGCTCTTCAGCGCACCGCTCGCCTCGACATCCAGCCGGGCGAAGGCGCTGCGCCCGTCGGCGTGAGCGACCAGGTATTCAGCCTGCGCAAGCAGCGAGCCGAGAAAGGCCTTCGGTATCTCGCCCAGGATCTCGACCGCGACCACGATCGGGAAGTCCGATGCGAACCGGGGCCGCCTCGCGATCTTCGACGACATGGCGATCGCGACATGGCCGACCCGAACGGTGAGGCTGGACGGGGCCGCACCGTCCGGGATGCCGGACAGGCCGAGCTGCATGGTCTTGTCGACCAGCGAGATCACGGCGACCTTCATCGTGCAGCACTCCGGCGTCCGGCCGGGGCGCTCAAGCCAGGCTGCGCGCGTGGTAGCGGCGCACCTTCTCGGACAGGTAGCCTTCCCCCTGTTCGAGATACAGCTCGTAGTCCCGCTTCCAGTGGCTGCCCAGCGCGTCCGAACCTTTGAAGGCCTGCAGCGCCTTGCCGCCGTTCACGATCTTCGTCCTGACGTGCTCGATGCTGCGGACAGGGAAGTGCCGCAGCACCAGGCCCGACTCGGCGCCGACGATCAGCTGGTCGACATCGGTCACCACCTTGGAGCAATAGTGGTTGCCCTGCTCCAGATAGGCCTCGGCCGAGTAGCGGAAGGCGACCTTCCTGACCGTGTTCCTGTGGAAGGTCTCGTAGTGGTCGAAGTGCCGCAGGAAATCCACGTCCGGATCGAGACGCTGGTGCGGGAACGAGCTCGACGCGTTGCAGAAGCAGTAGGACAGCATGCGCTTGTTCGCGCTGTCCGGACGGCTGAGGATCCCGAACAGGTCGTGCGACGGGTCGCTCGCATACAGCATCTCGTCGGCGTCGAGCGCGAACACCCATTCGATCGGGTGGCCCAGGCCCTGCAGCACCGTCACCGCCATCCTGGCGACGGCCATGGTCTTCGCCGCCTGGAAGTAGCCGACCACCGGATCGCTGACGACGTAGACGACGCTGTCGGGGCGGTCGGCGGCGAAACGGTCGATCTCGCTCCTGGTGCCGTCCGAGCTGTTGTTGTCGGCGATCGCGTAGTAGCGGAACCCGCTCAGGTAGGAGGATTCGAGACTCTCGTAGATGACGTCGGCCTCGTCCTTGACCAGCGAGACGCGCACCGCGTTGGGCAGGGGACGACCGACGGGCATGGTGTTGCGCAGGAGCGCTGCCTGCAGTTCGGCGGCAGGCGGCCCGTTCGCGACGGTCCGGACGTCGCTGGTCAGCTTGACGATGTTGTCGTACTCCTCCTCGGACACCCGGCCCCGGCACTCGCGGCCGGCCGCCTCCAGGTCGTCCAGGCAGCCCGCGTGGTCGTTCCGCTGCTGCTTCAGCTTCACGCTCAGGTAGTAGGGCCAGAAGTTGTGGCGGGCCACGGCCATCGCGTCCCTGTACCAGATGAGGGCGTCCTGCCAGGCGCCGCGCTTCTGCGCCAGCTTTCCCGCTTCGAGAAGAGCCTCGATCCGGTGCGGATGTTCGGCGGCGAGAGCTTCGAAACGCTGCATCGCCGCATCCAGCTGCCCGTCGTTCCGGAGCGCCAACGCATCCCTCAGGGCAGGCAAGTAATCCATCGGTTCCATCCTCGGGTCAGCCTGCTTGATCATCGTGAAGTTGCGACGGTTCCGTCCGCGCGCAGTCAGGGGCACCGGGCGGCAGCGGCCGGTCCCGACCGGCCGGAAGCCGGTGGACGGCATCGGGCCGAGCCTGCAAGGAAAGGCTCGTGGTGCTGGATCGGGCCGGCCGCATCAGTGGAACAGCGCATCCGGCAGCCAGGGCCGGTGCGCCGCGAGCAGTTCGTCGACCAGCCGGGTGATCTGGTCCGGATCGAGCTCGGCGGCGGTGTGCGGGTCCAGCAGTGCTGCGTGGTACACGTGCTCGCGCCGGCCGGTCAGCGCCGCCTCGACGGTCAGCGCCTGCACCGACACGTTGGTCTGCATCAGGCCGGCCAGCTGCAGCGGCAGCCGCCCCACCTGCACCGGATGCAGCCCGGTGCCGTTCACCAGGCACGGCACCTCGACGCAGGCCTCGGGCGGCAGGTTGTCGATCAGGCCGTGGTTGGGCACGTTGCCGTAGACCACGGCCGGCACGCCGGTCTCGATCGCGTTGATGATGCGGCCGCCGTATTCGTGGCTCGGGACCACCGCGATCGGCGTCCCCAGGTCCTGCAGCGCCCGCCCCTGCTCGGTCCAGTCGGCGATCTGCTGCTCGCAGCGGCGCGGATACTCGTCCAGCGGGATGTTGAGGCGCTCGACGAGGTCGGGACGGTCGCGCTTGATGTACCAGGGCACGTATTCGGCGAAGTGCTCGCTCGATTCCGTCACGAAGTAGCCGAAGCGGTCGAGCACGTCGTAGCGGACCCGGTTGTGCGGCGGCATCCGGCCCGCAGCGCTCACTTGGCGTATGCGGGGATACAGGTCCTCGCCGCCCGCGGAGAAGCGCAGGTAGAACGCCATGTGGTTGATGCCGGCGGCGAGATAGTCGATCCGCTCCACCGGCACGCCGATGTCGGCTGCCAGCTCCGCCGCGGTGCCCTGCACGCTGTGGCACAGCCCGACGGTGCGTATCCGGCTGCTCTGCGTCAGCGCCCAGCAGTTCATCGCCATCGGGTTGACGTAGTTGAGGTGCAGCACGCCCGGGCAGCGGCGCTCCATCTCGCGCACCATGCCCGACAGCACCGGGATGGTGCGCAGCGCCCGCATGATGCCGCCGATGCCGAGCGTGTCGCCGATGGTCTGGCGCAGGCCGTAACGGTTGGGGATGTCGAAGTCGGTCACCGTGCAGGGACGGTAGCCGCCGACCTGGATCATGTTGATCGCGTAGTCGGCGCCGTCCAGCGCCTGGCCCAGGTCCGTCGTGGTGGTGATCTGCGCCGGCGCGTCCAGCGCCTGCACGATCCGCCCTGCCACCACTTCCGACACGCGCAGGCGCTCGGGATCGATGTCGTACAGGCAGATCCGGCTCGCGGACAGGGCCGGCTCGCCCAGGATGTCGCCGAGCAGGTTCCTAGCGAACACGGTGCTGCCGGCGCCGAGGAACACGATCCGCGGACCCACCGCCGCGCGTGCGGACCGCCTCACGCCGCGCGCCGGTTCCCCCCGCGCAGGCACCTGCGTGTGGGGACGCGGCTGGGCAGCCGAAAGGGCCTTCGGCGACAAGGCATGCATCATCTCGGCGACGGTGCGTGCGGCCGCGGGACGCGGCTGGTCCGGGGTGCCGCCGCGCCGTGCCGCCGCACGCACCGGCGGATATACCTCCAGCGGGTGTTCCCGGCCGGACGGGTCGACCGCGACCACCGTCACCACGCCGTCCAGCAGCTCGTCGACGCCGTCGTAGTCGAGGGAGAAGGCGAGGTCGAGGCTGGCGTCGGCCAGCACGTCGAGGCGGGGGCCGGCCGGCCGCACCTCCGACAGCACGGCGGCACCGCGGCGCAGCTCGATCCGCAGGCCGCCCACGTAGGTGCCTTCGTGTCGACGGCTGACCCAGCCGCCGATCCGACCGGAGCCGAGCGCGTCGATCACGCCGACGATCATCGTGACGGGTTGGTCAAGCATGGCGGCTCAGGGCCTGCCCGTCATGTCCGGCCACCGCTTCCCCTGCCCGCTCATTCCGCCGCCTGCCTCGGATGGGCCTCGGCGGTGACGTCGTGCAGGATCTCGCCCAGTCGGTCGAGGTAGGCGCTCCGGCTGTTCTCGGCCTCGATGCGGCGCAGCGCCTCTGCGCGCAGGGCGTTCCAGCGTGCCTCGTCGCCGTAGAGCGCTGCCACCTGGTCGGCGAACGCGGCCGGGTCGTCGGTGCCGCCGGACAGGATCGCGGTGCCGTCGGTCCAGCCCAC
>CAXUDP010000106.1:0-12738 GCA_964249735.1 uncultured Acetobacteraceae bacterium
AGGCCGATCTGCGGCTTGATCTGGATCTGGTTGATGCCGCGCAGCTGGTACTCGATCGGGTCCTCGACGGTGACGACCTTGCGGGTGACGGCGTTCAGGGTCAGCAGGCCGGTGTACAGGGTGGTGGTCTTGCCGGAGCCGGTGGGGCCGGTGACCAGGACGATGCCGTTGGGCAGGGCCAGCATCTCGTCGACGCGGGCGACCACGCGGGGGGCGAGGCCGAGCTTGCCGTAGTCGAAGGTGACGGCGTTGCGGTCGAGCACGCGCAGCACCACGGTCTCGCCGTGCAGCGAGGGGATGGTGGAGACGCGGAAATCCACCTCCTGGCCGCGCACGGCGAGCTTGATGCGGCCGTCCTGGGGCAGGCGGCGCTCGGCGATGTCGAGGCGGGCCATGATCTTGATGCGCGACACGATGGCCGGGATCAGGCGGGGCGCGGGGCTTTCCATCTCGTGCAGCACGCCGTCGTAGCGGTAGCGGATGCGCAGGCGGTCCTCGAACGGCTCGATGTGGATGTCGGAGGCGCGGGTCTCGACGGCGCGGAACACGATCTGGTTGACCAGGCGGATCACCGGAGCCTCGGAGGCGAGGTCCTTCAGGCGCTCGGCGTCCTCCTCCAGGGGGGTGTGATCGTCTTCGCCGTGGCCATGGTGCGGGGCGTCGTCGCTCGGGTAGAGGCGGTCGAAGGCGGCCTCCAGCTCGATCGGCACGGCAATGCCGGGCTGCACCGACAGGCCGGTAGCGGCGGCAATGGCCTGGACGGCGAAGGGGTCGAGCGGGTCGGCCAGGGCGACGGTGAGGAGGCCGTCCTCATGGGCGACCGGCAGGGCGCGGACGTCGCGCAGGAAGCGGGCGGTCAGGCGCTCGGGCAGGAGCGGCTCGGGGGGGTAGCGGTCGGGGCCGATCACGGGGAGGTCGAGCAGCTCGGCGTAGGAGTCGGCGAGGCCGCGCTCCGACACCAGGCCGAGGCGCAGCAGGATCACGTCGAAGCGGCTGTCGCTTTCCTCGGCAGCACGGCGGGCGCGCTCCAGGCTGCGGGCGTCGCAGCGGCCGGTCTCGACCAGGAGACGGCCGAGGCGGTCGATCGCGGGCTCCAGAGGGATGTGGTTCATGGGGTGCCTCCTGGCCGGGGGATACGATGCGGTGGGGATGCCCGGCGGTGCAAGGGTTTCAGCCGGCGGTCGGCGGAGCGATGTCGGGAAGGAGCCAGAGCCAGAGCGCCCACAGCGCCAGCGCCAGGCCGGGGCCGAATGGGACGGCAAGGTCGGGGCGCAGGCGTCCCCTGCCCCGGACCGCCGCCAGCGCCAGAGTCGCGACGGCCCCGCACAGCACCATCAGCGGCAGGTCCGACAGGCCGAGCCAGGCGCCGCCGGCGGCGAGCAGCTTGGCGTCGCCGGCGCCGAGGCCGGTGCGGCCGCGCAACCGGCGGTAGACGGAGGACAGCAGGGTGAAGGCGAGCCAGCCGACGGCGGCGGCGGCGGCGCGGTCGGGCAGCGCTGGCGGGTCGGTGGCGGCGCAGGCGAGCAGGCCGGCCAGCAGCAGCGGCAGGGTAAGGACGTCGGGCAGGCGCAGGGAGCGCCAGTCGATCCACGCCAGCGCCAGGGCCGCCCAGCCGAGCACGCAGCCGAACCACAGGATCGCCGGGTCCGCGGGCAGCGCCGCCGCGGCGACCAGCGCCACCAGCAGGGCGGCGAGCTCGATCGCCGGGTGGGCGCGGGAGATCGGGGCGCGGCAGTGGCGGCAGCGGCCGCTCGAGGCGGCGAAGCTCAGCAGCGGCACGAGGTCGCGGGGGGCGAGCACGTGGGCGCAGGAGTTGCAGGCGGAGCGGGCCAGTGCCACCGGGCGGCCGTCGGGCAGGCGCATCGCCAGCACGCCGAGGAAGCTGCCGACGAAGGGTGCCGCCAGCACGGGCAGGAGGAAAGGCGGCACCGGCGGGCGCTAGCGGTTGCAGATCGCGCTGCTGCTGTCGCCGGCGTTGCCGGTGGGGCCGGGCGAGCACAGGTCGTAGTCGTGGCCGTCGCGGTTGGACGGGTTGCGATACAGGTAGGCGTGGTTCCAGGCGTCCACCGGCACGGAACCCTTCACGTAGGGGCCGTTCCAGTTGTCGGCGTCGGACGGCTTGGTGACCAGCGCCTGCAGCCCGTCGTCGGTGGAGGGATAGGAGCCGACGTCGAGCTTGTACAGGTCCAGGATCTGGCCGATGCGCTCGATCGACTGGTGCGCGATCTTGATCTTGGCGCCGCCGAGCTGGCCCAGCACCGCGGGTGCCACCAGGGCGATCAGCAGGCCCAGGATGGCGATCACCACCAGCAGCTCGATCAGGGTGAAGCCGTCGTCCCGGGGCGCGCGGAGCCTGGACAGGCGGGGACGGGAAAGGCGGTTGGACATAGACGGCATGGCCTCGGACTGGGTGCGGTTCTCGGTATTCTAGCGCATCGCGGGTGATCGGACGATTTCGCGCGTGTGTCGTTTATGCCAGGATCGGGTCATGACGACCCGTGCCGCGACGCCCTGATGCCGGTTCCCTATCTCGCCTGCATGGGACTGGTGGCCTCGATCTACCACCTGCCGCCGCGCGTGCTGCCGTCGATCCAGGCGGTGGAAGGCGGCAGCCCGGGGCTGGTGCACCGCAACAGCAACGACAGCCAGGACCTGGGGGTGATGCAGGTCAACACGATCTGGCTCGGAGCGCTGTCGCGGTATACCCATACCGGGGTCGAGACTGTCTACGCCCGGCTGCGCGACGAGCCCTGCTACAACGTGGCGGCGGCCGGCGCCATCATGCGCACCTACCTGGACGAGACGCATGGCGACCTGATGCTGGCGGTCGGCAACTACCATTCGCACACGCTGGCGTTGAACGCGGCCTACCAGGTGCTGGTGATGCAGTCGGCACAGCGGCTGTTCGTGGGCGGGGGCGCCGCGCCGCAGGTGGCGGCGGGGCAGCGCAGCGTGGCGCAACGGCTGGCGATGCAGCGGCGCATGGTCCGCGAGGCCCGGCGCCGGGAGCGGAGCTAGCTTCGGGAAACGCCGGATCGGCGTGAACCCTGGCCCATGGCGTTTCCTTCCGTTCCTGCGGGAAAGGGGCTGCATCGGCATCCAGGGCACAGCCGGGCCGTTCTCAGCCCTTGCTCCTGCTCCGGGCCAGGCTGGCGATGTTGCGGAGCGGCTCGGTGACGCGCCATGACGTGCTCGCCTGGAGCCTGGCGGCGTGCGCCTCGGCTGCGGCAACCCGGCTCGCCAGCGCGTCGTGCGCGTCTTGCAGGCGGGCGGCCTCCTCCCGGGCCTGGGCGAGCTGCGACGTGAGCGCGTCCCGCTCGTCCCGCAGCGCGTCGAGTGCTGCGCGCAGGTTGCCGTTGTTCTCGCGATCGTAGTGCGGATGGTCTCCGTAGCTGTCCACGGTGCCGCTGAGGAACTCCAGGTCGGGCTTGGCCAGCGCGAGCGGGAACAGGCGCCGCAACAGAGCCCTGCCCTGGCCTGCCGCAGCCTGGCCGGTCGTCAGCAGCAGCTTGTTCGGCACCAGCGCGAACGGCACCAGCGTCCCGCCCGCCCCGATATAGGCGGCGAGCCCGGTCAGCACGCCGGTCCAGTGGCTGCTCAGGATGTCGTCCAGGGCCACAACGCCATTCGCGAGAAGGGTGCGCTCCGCCAGCCGCAGGTCGTTGGCTACCGTCGGTCCGGTATGACCGCCGTCGACCGAGATGAAGCGGAAGCGGTGCGACAGGAAGCCCAGCCGCTCCAGGTCGAGGCTGGATTCCTGCACGATCTCGACGGTCGCGGCGGGCGCGTAGCGGCCCAGGTTCCGCTCGAAGACGGCACGGTCGCCCTGCCCCGAACGGTCGACGTTCTTCTCCTGGTCGCCGAACACGTCCACCGCGACCGCCCGCTCACCGGGCGCCAGGGCGTTGGCAAGCACCATGAACAGCCGGCCGTGATGCACGCCGATCTCGCACACGTCGCCGCGCAGACCGACACGCACCTGCTCGACCAGCAGCTGCGCCAGGATGGAGGCGGTGGTCGGCGACAGCCAGCCTTCGACCGTGCCGATCCCGAGCTCGAGATAGCCGGCAAGCGAAGAAAACAGGCCGACGGATGCGAACCCTTCCGATGACGCGCTGCCGGAGATGTCCATGTCCGTCATTCAGGTTGCGAGCCGCGATAGCCGATTCCCCGATCGGACACCAGCGTCCGTCGGCGCCTGGACCGACCGCCTTGCCCGTTGTTCCGGCCGTTTCGGCGACGGCGGGATACTGGACGGACACGCAGCGGGTGGTGCCGAGGCCGCTGGTGGAGTGATGCCGTCCGGCCGTCGCGGCATCTGCGGGCCACGGCAGCCATGCCTTCGGAGCTCGTCTGGAGCCGGGGCCCGATTTGCCATCCCGCCGCGAAGGACCGGGGCGCCAGTCGGATGTCGAGCGCCTCTGGGCGCGTCCCAAGGAACGACGTGTCGCGACCCGTCATGGAAGGACCACCCGCTCCTGCCTCGGCGTCCCGCCTCGCCGCAGGCTGCGACCGGCTTGAGCGCCGACGAAATCGGATGGCTTCAGACCCGGGAGGCCAGGACAGCAGGTGAGTTCCGCTTCCGGAGGTCACGGTTCCTGCGCAGGCGATGGCCGAGGCTGATGGAGGGGCGCTCGATCCCGACGTGCAGCGCCGTTGCCGCCGCCACGGCCAGCGCCGCCGCGAGCAGGGCTGCGAGCGGGAACGGCAGGCGCCACGCCATGGCCAGGAAGCTGAGGACCGTGAAGCCGAAGGCGGAATGGATCAGGTAGAGCGGGTAGCTGATGGCGGCCAGGCCGTCGAGAACCCGGTTCGGCCGGAACCGGCCGCGCATCCGGTAGCATGCCGCGAACACCAGGATTGCGAGCCCGAAGCTGGCAGTACGGAGAGAACGAAAATCGCCGGCGGTCGGGCCGAGCGCGTAGCCGGCGAAGAAGATGACGCCCAGCACCAGCACGCCGGCCACCAGCCGGCGACGGGAGATGGCGCCCTGGTAGCGATAATGGAACAGCGTGCCGATGAGGATGTAGCCGACATACATCAGCCCGCTCACCAGCGGCTCCGGAAGCCGGATCGCGGAGCGTCCCTGCAGGACGTTCACCACGAGGGCGACGGCGGCGAACGCGACGAGCGGCCAGACGCGAAACAACAGCAACGCTGGCCGCAGCAGGGCCGCGAGGAGGTAGAAGCCCACCTCGATCGACAGGGTCCAGCTCACCCAGTCCACTGTGAGACGGCCCAGCAGTGTCGGGAACAGCAGGCCGTTGACCAGGTAGGCGTCGATCCCGAAGGCGGGTGGGCGATGCCAGTAGCGACCGCTGGCGGCGATGGCACAGCCTTCGAGCAGCAGCGCCATCCAGAAGGTCGGATAGATGCGCAGGGCGCGCGACAGCAGGAAGCTGCCCATCCCGGAGCGGCGCAGCGAGAACGGGATGACGAAGCCGCTGATCAGGAAGAAGGCGCCGACCCCGAACTTTCCCAGGTCGAGCCAGGGCGGGTAGATCCACGTCCCGACCGGGCTCAGCTTCGTGTCCAGCGGTGGCGCCGCGACCACCCAGGCGACGGCTCCGCGCATGAACTGGGCCACGACGGCATAGTGGACCAGCATCACGGCCAGGACGCACAAGCCGCGAAGCTGGTTGGCGAAGACGATCTTGTCGGTCGCAGGCGGCAGACGACGCATGCCGGCCGGCCGTCGCTCCGACCCGGTCGACGCAACCGGGCCGGCCAAGGCGGTCGAGGGCACCTCGTTCATCGCCGCGTCACCCTGTTCCGGCTTCGCGGGAAGCCGGGCGATCCCCGAAGCCCCTGGCATCGGGCAGGCACAGGATCCCGGGGCCGGTGACAACGATGGGTTGCAAAAGCTACACTCACGGTTAATTTATGTCATCATTGCGGGAATTTAAAAAGTGGCCTGCATCCACAGGTGCCTGTCGCTTGTATCGGTAATGGCATGGTGCAAGACGCCATCCGCCTGCTTGTGGCCTAGGCAACATGGTGGGCGTCAACTACGGACAGGAACGTTCAAATGGCTGGACTTGAGACGAGTCACGTGATGCCCGAGGGACCTACCCTCGGCCGCCGACGCCTGATGAAGAGCGCTGGTGCGGGTGCGGTGGCGCTCGGCACCCTGGGCGGCGCCAGCATCGCGACGAGCACCGCCGCCTCGGCGGCGACCTATACCGATGCCGACATCCTCAACTTCGCGTTGAATTTGGAATACCTGGAAGCGGAGTTCTACCTCCGGGCTGCCACTGGCCAGCCGCTCGCTGTGTATACCGGCGTCACCGGCGTGGGCACGACCGGCACCGTCACCGGCGGCTCGCTGGTGCCGTTCCAGAACACGGCGCTCGCCTACTACGCGCTGCGCGTCGCCAATGACGAGCTCGCCCATGTCCGCTTTCTGCAGACAGCGCTCGGTTCCGCCGCGGTCGCCGAGCCGTCGATCGACTTCGCCACCAGCTTCACGACCCTGGCGCAGGCCGCCGGCCTGATCGGCGCGGGCGAAACCTTCAACCCGTTCGCCGACGAGATCAGCTTCCTGCTCGGCTCTTACATTTTCGAGGATGTCGGCGTGACCGCCTATGCGGGTGCTGCCAACCTGCTGACCGACCCGAACAACCTCAGCTACGCCGCCAGCATCCTTGCTGTCGAAGGGTACCACTCGGGCGCGATCCGCGGCTACCTGTCGCAGGTCGGCGCCGGCAACGCCACCAATGCCATCTCCGCGCTGCGCAACAAGCTGGGCGGCGTTCCGGACAACGGCACGTCCACGACGGACAACCCGTACACCTTCAACAACGTCGACTATAACGGCCAGACCTATCGCCGCACGACGCAGCAGGTACTGAACATCGTCTACGGCGGCGCGTCGCCGACCGGCGGGCTGTTCTTCCCCAACGGTATGAACGGCCTGTTCAGAAGCACTGCCACCTGAGCGACCGGTGTAGCCCCTTCAACATGTCCAGGCACACGCGGAACGACCCCGGCACCCCGACCAGCAGGTCGTCGCAGCCGCCTTCCGCAGGAGATCATTCCATGCTCGACACTACCACCCCGTCCGAGACCAGCGCCCAGATCGGCGCAAACATGGTCCCGGTGGAAAACGCCACGAACGGTCGACGCGTCGTGATGCGTCGCGCCGGCTTCGGCCTCGCCGGCCTCGCCGCGGCCGGCTTGCTCGGCAGCAAGTCTGCCAGCGCCGCAACCGTGACCGACGTCGACATCTTCAACTTCGCGCTGAACTTCGAGTATCTCGGCGCCGAGTACTACCTGCGCGCCACGACCGGAAACGGCCTCGGCACCTACGTGGGCGCGGCGGGGCTGACCGGCACTTACACCCAGGGATCCGTGGTCGGCGGCTCACCCGTCCCGTTCCAGACCGAAGCGCTCGGCTACTACGCCCAGGGCCTCGCCAACGACGAGCTCGGCCACGTGCAGGTGATCCGCGAGGTGCTCGGCACCGCGGCCATCGCCGAGCCGTCGATCGACCTGGCGAGCTCCTGGAGCGTGCTGGCCGCTGCGGCGGGCCTGGTTCCCGCGGGCGGCTCGTTCAACCCTTTCGCGAACGAGGTCAACTTCCTGCTCGGCGCCTACATACTCGAGGACGTCTGCGTCACCGCACTCGCCGGTGCTGCGGCCCTGCTGACCGACCCGAACAACATCGCCTACGCGGCCAGCATCCTGGGTGCTGAAGGCTATCAGGCCGGCCTGATCCGCGCTTACCTGGCCGGTATCGGCGCCGGCGACGCGACCAACGCGATCTCCGCGCTGCGGTCGAAGCTGTCTGGCACCGGCGACAATGGCACCGACTTCGACTCCAATCCGTACAACTTCACCAACGTCGATTTTGCCGGACTGATCTTCCGTCGCAACACCAGCCAGGTGCTGTCGATTGCCTACGGCACCAACGTGCCCGGCACCAGCAAGGGTCTGTTCTTCCCGAACGGCGTGAACGGCACCATCAACACCATCTGACCCGCGCAGGCGTCCGTCGGCACACAGCCGGCGGGCGTTTCCGGTTCGGGATCCGCGACGCTCGCCAGCGTCGCGGATCCTGCCGGCTTCAGCCCAGATGCTTCGTCCGCATCAGGCCTGTCAGCATTCCCTGCAGCCGCCGGCCTGCGTCCGGCCACTGCCGCGCCGCGACCCAGGCCTGGGCCGCATCCCTTATCTGTTGCCGCAGCGCTGGGTCGGCCAGCAGGCAATTGATCGCCGATGCCACGTCATCCGCCTCGATGCCGTCGCAGCGATGCACGGCGTCGCCGAGCTCCTCGAACAAGGCGATCGGCGTGACCACGACCGGCACGCCGGTGGTCAGCGCGCCGCGCACGGCGCCACTCGCCGCTTCTTTGGACGGTTGATATGGCAGCACCAGCAGGTCGCAGGCCGCCAGTGCGTCCAGCGCCCGCGTCTGCGGCAGAAAGGCGGTGCGGAACTCGATCCGGTCGGCGAGGCCCAGGTCTTCCGCGAGCTGCCGGCAGCGCCGGATCTCGTCGCGCGATTCCAAGGCGTCGTACTCGGCGTTCACCAGAAGCAGCCGCAGGTGTGGCCATCGCTCCCGGAGGCGTGACGCCGCCCCGATCAGGGTGTCGATGCCCTTGCCCGGCAGGAAGAACCCGTAGCAGCCGATCAGCGGGCCGCCCGCATCGTCCGGCCGCAGCGGACGCACCGGCCGGACCGGCAGCGATGGCGCGACGCCGTGCGGGAGCAGCACCACGTTGTCGACGAGGCCGAGCCCCTGCAATCGGGCGGTATCAGCAACCGTGTGCACCAGCAGCCGGTCGACCCGTGCGAACGCTTCGGTCACCGCCACCAGGTCCGCATCCGGCAGGTCGAGCAGATCACGCGTGTTGTGCAGGCTCACGGCGACCACCCGGCCATGCAGCAGCGGATGGGACAGCAGGGCCGCGAGGTCGGGGAAGCGCAGCAGGCCCGGCTGGTGCTGGATCACGACCGCATCGGCATCGTCGGCGGCCAGGGCGGCGGCAAGCGGCGCCACGGTGCGCGGATCGCCGATCTGCCAGCACGGCCAGAACACGGTGCCGTCCGACTCTCCGGTCTGAGTCCGGCGGTCGCACAGGATCCGGACCCGCACCCCCTCGTCCATGCCGCCGATCAGGTGACGGGAATACTGGGCGATGCCGCAGCGGAGGTTCCAGCTCGACACCCAGCTGATCCGCAGCGGCGCCGGCGGCGGCGCCAGCAACAGGTCGGTCGCCAGCCGCGCATAGGCCCGGGCTAGGTCGTCCGGTGCCAGGACCGGAGGCGTCGCCGGCAGCGGCCGCTCCGGCGCCGCCACGGCCTCCCGCAGCGCCGCCACCAGGTCGTCCTCGTCCGGCTCCAGCCAGAGCGCGTGGGCGGTCGCGACGTGACTGCCGGACGCCGCCGCCCGGTAGCGGAGCAGCCGGATCCCCGGCAGCGGGCCGTCAGGTCCGGCGCAGAAATCCATGTGGCCGCCGCGGCCGGTGACGATCAGGGGCAGGCCCGCGGCCAGCGCTTCCGCGGCGGGAAGGTTGTAGCCCTCGCCACGGGTCGGCAGCACCATGGTGTCCGCGTCGGCATACAGCCCCAGCAGGGCGTCGGGGTCGAGGTCGAGGTCGATCAGCTCGACCGGGGCCAGGTCCGGGTCGGCGGCGCGGAGGGCGGCCAGGGCGGCGGCGACCTCGTTGTGCGGGTTGGGGAAGCCCTTGATCACCAGGCGCACCGGATCGCCAGCACGGAAGGCGCGAGCCCAGGCGCGGAGCAGCACGTCGACCCCCTTGCGCGGAAAGCAGGAGGACACGTGCAGGAAGCGGTGCATGCCCTGCCCCGGCCGCGACGCGCGCGCGTCGCGCAGGGCGGCGAACCGGTCGAGCCGCACCGCAGGCGGGATCACGCGCACCGGGATCCGCAGGCCGGAGTCGAGCAGCACGTCGCGCACGAAGGCGGTCGGCGCCACCACGGCCCGGAAGCTGCGCTCCAGCACCGCGACCGTGTCGGCCGGCATCAGGGATTCTTCCCAGAACAGCATCGCCACCGGGACGTCGCCGGGACGGGAGGGCACGTGCACCGGGTAGTGCTGGCTGATCACCAGCTCCGGGCCGGTCGGATGCGGCTCGCGATACACCAGCGCCGCCACCGCGTCGTGCTGGCCGGGCGGCACGCTGGACAGGTCAAGCGTGTCGCCGCCTTCCACCGGTGTCAGCCGGACCCGGCCAGGGCGGGCCTGTTCGAGCTGCAGCGCCAGCTCGCGGTTGATCACCGACAGGCTGTAGCTGCCGTTGACGTGGCCGCTCACCGTGTAGCGGAGGTTGTCGTCCAGCAGTGGCGTGGTCGCAGGCTCGGGCGGCAGTGCGGCGCCGGCGCGGAGCAGCGCGTCCTCGAGCACCGCGCGCTGGCGGTCGAGCGAGAAGCGGTCCAGCGCCGCGTCTTGCAGCGCCCGCTGCCGGGCAGCGGCCTGGGGATCGGCGGCCAGGGACAGCATCGCAGTCGCCACGGCATCCGGCTGGAGGCTGTCCAGCAGCCGGCCGGCGCCGGCTAGGGTGTAGGGCACGGCGCCGCCGGGCCAGGCCAGCACCGGGACGCCATGCGCCATCGCCTCGACCAGCGGCACGCCGAAGCCCTCGTGCCGGCTCAGCGAAACGTAGAGGTCGGCGGCGGCATACCAGCGGTCGAGGGCCGCATCCGGGACCGCGCCGGCCAGCACGACGTGTCCGTCCAGCCCGAGCGTGTCGATCCGCCGGCGCAGGGCGACGGCATAGGGATCGGCAGCACCCTCGTCGCGGCCGACCAGCACCAGGCGCGACGGGGGGCCGAACCGCGCCCGGAAGGCGGCAAAGGCGTCCAGCAGGGCGAGCTGTCCCTTCGCCTCCACGATGCGGCCGACGAACAGCACCGTGAACGGCGCGTCTGCCGCACGGCCGTCGAAGCGGGCGGCGGCGGCGGCGCGGGCCCGCAACGCTTCGAGGTCGAACAACAAGGTGCAGGCACGGACCGGCGCCAAGCCCAGCCGTCGCAGCTCGATGGCGTTGTACTCGCTGTCGGCCAGCGCCGCGCGCACACGGCCGCGGAAGCTGGCCAGCTGTTCCCGGCCGAGCCGGGCGTAGTGAGCGAGGTAGGGGTGCCGGGCCAGCAGCGCCGGCGGGGTGATGTTGTGGTAGAGCAGCACCTTGGGCGCCGGCAGGTCGAGCACCTCGGCGAACCGGTCGTAGCCCATGGAATGGCGCACGATCAGCACGTAGCGGTCGTGCCGCGGCAGCTGCTCCATCGGGCGCAGGAGGTGCGACAAGGCGGGCGGCGGCTGCTCGACAAAGATCTCGCTCGCGTAGCCCATGCCGCGCAGCAGGGTGCGGGTCAGCAGCATGGCGTTGGTGATGGCATCGCCGACCGCAGAACCGGAATGGAACTGGTGCACCGCGAGCAGGCCGCCCTCGCCCGCTCCCAGCAACGCCGGCGGCGGTGGCAGGGTCGGCAGCGGCTCGGCGGCGACGGTTTCGGGCGCGGCCTGGGGGTCCGCTTCGCCCGCGGGCACGGACGTATCAGGGGGAGGCGCCGTATCGGAGGCTGCCGCAGGCACGGCCGCGGCGGGCGCCGCCGCCGGCATCGCCGGGTCCGGCCGCAGCCGGTCACGGGCGGCAACGGCGCGGCGCAACGGTGCCGTGACGCGCCAGGAGCGGCTCCTTTCGATCGCATGCAGGCCGCGCTCAGTGGCCTGCAGGCGCAGATGGGTCTGCTGCAGCTCGTGCCGGGCATCGTGCAGCCCGTGCTCGGTGGCCTGCAGGCGCAGGTGGGTCTGCTGCAGTTCGTGCCGGGCATCGTGCAGCGCCTGCGCCAGCTCGCGGCGCGTGTGCTCGGCGTGCGCCGCCTCCTCCGCCTGCCGGCCGAGCAGCTCGCGCAGCCGGGCCAGCTCGTGCTCCCCGTGCTCGGTCCCCCGCAGCTCGCGAGCGACGCTGGCTTCCAGCCCGGCCTGAGCCGCCGCGAGGGCGTCGCGAAGCCGGGCGAGCTCGGTCTCGGCAGCGCCGATGCGCTGCGCCCACACGCTGTCGGAGGCGCGCAGGAAGTCGTCGAACACGTTGGGCGGGGTCTGGAAGGCGGGCGCCAGCGCGTCGTGCCGCTCTGCCGCCACATAGTAGCGGTTGAGCCCGTCGAACCAGACGAAGCGGTACTCCGCGTCGAGCAACAGCGGCTCCCACTCGGCGTGGGTGGGCGTGGTCGAGTCCGGCGCGGTGGCCTCTGCCAGGACGATCCAGGGCCGGAACGCCTGGAAGTCCGCCCCTTCCAGCACCGCGCGCTCGGCGCCCTCCACGTCGATCTTGAGGAAGTGGATATCCGGGGACGCATACAGCCGGCAGATCTCGGCCAGGGTGCGCACCGGCACCACGACCTCGCGCACGGCGCGGGTCTGGGCGTGTCCGGCGGCGATCGCAGGGTCAAGGGTGGACAGCCCGGTGCCGTCCAGCGCGTGCAGCACCGCCTCGCCCGCTTCCGCCCCCAGCGCCAGCTGCAGGGTGACGTCGCGCGGCCGGGCGGCGCGGATGCGGGCCGCCTCGGCGACGAGCGGCTCGACGTTCACGCCGGTCCAGCCGCGGTCGTAGAAGGCCCGGGTGACGCTGTCGGCATCGGGATGCTGCGCGCCGACGTCGATGTAGAAGCCGTGCTCGACCGTGCCGAGGGCCCGCCACAGCAGGACGTCCTCGAAGTTCTGGGCGTACGAGATGAACGTCATGGTGTCCCGGGCCATGGGATTTGGGGCACGGC
>CAXUDP010000107.1:0-12566 GCA_964249735.1 uncultured Acetobacteraceae bacterium
GCGATCACCTTGTCGTAGATGTCGCGCATCGGCATCCCGTCGCGGCTGGCAGCCAGGAACTGGCGTATGTGCCGCTCCACCGCCTGCGCCAGCCGCTCCTGGTCGTCGGCGGTCGCCCCCGGATCCTCGTGCACCGCATTCTCCGCCAGCTCGCCGCTCACCACCTCGGCGGAGATCACCTCCTGCGGATAAAGCGCTGCCAGCCGGCGCATCAGGTTCTCCAGCTCGCGCACGTTGCCCGGCCAGCGATGCGCCTGCAGCCGTCCCATCGCCTCCTCCGACAGCATCTTGCCCGGCAGTCCTGTCTGCTGGACCTTGTCCAGGAAGTGCCGCGCCAGGACCGGGATGTCTTCCACCCGCTCGCGCAGCGGCGGCAGCCGGATCGGCACCACGTTGAGCCGGTAGAACAGGTCCTCGCGGAACGTGCCGGCCCGTATCAGCTGCCGCAGGTCGCGATGGGTCGCGGCGATGATGCGCACGTTGGCCTTGATCGGCTGCCGCCCGCCGACAGTGGTGAACTCGCCCTCCTGAAGCACGCGGAGCAGCCGCGTCTGCGCTTCCGGCGGCATGTCGCCGATCTCGTCCAGGAACAGGGTCCCGCCGGCCGCCTGCTCGAAACGTCCCTGGTTGCGGTTGGTGGCCCCGGTGAAGGCGCCGCGCTCGTGCCCGAACAGCTCGCTCTCGATCAGCTCGCGCGGGATCGCCGCCATGTTGATCGCCACGAACGGACCGCCACGCCTGCGGCCGTAGTCGTGCAACGCGCGCGCCACCAGCTCCTTGCCGGTGCCGCTTTCCCCGTTGACCATCACCGTGAGGTCGGCGGTGGTGAGCCGGGCGATGATCCGGTAGATGTCCTGCATCGCCGCGGACCGGCCGATCAGCGGCATGCGCTCGTCCGTGTCGGTCGCCGCCGGACGGTCCGCCGAGGCACCCGCAGGGGCTGCCAGCGCGCGCGCCACCACCGACAGCAGCTCCTTCAGGTCGAACGGCTTGGGCAGGTACTCGAACGCCCCGCGCTGCGCCGCCTTCACCGCGGTCAGCAGGGTCGACTGCGCGCTCATCACCACGATCCTGAGCTCCGGCCGGATCCGCTTGATGCGGGGAATCAAGTCCAAACCGTTCTCGTCGGGCATCACCACGTCGGTGATGACGAGGTCGCCTTCCCCGTCCTCCACCCAGCGCCACAGCGTGGCGGCGTTGGCGGTGGTCCGCACCTGGTAGCCGGACCGGCCAAGCGCCTGGGTCAGCACAGTCCGGATGGAGCGGTCGTCATCGGCGACCAGCACGGTAGGCAGGGTCATGGAGAACCGGGCTTTCTGGTCATGGTCTGGCAAGCGGCACGGGCGTTCATCCGCTACCGCCCGTCGGGATCCTCGACGAGGACGGGCAGGTGGAGCCGCACGTCGGTGCGTCCCGGACGGCTGTCGATCTCGATCAGGCCGCCATGGTCGCCCACGATCTTCGCTGCCAGCGCCAGACCCAGGCCGGTGCCGGTCACCTTGGTGGTCAGGAACGGCTCGAACAGATGCGGCCGGATCGAGTCCGAGATGCCGGGCCCGTTGTCGCGCACCGTCACCATCAGCGGCAGGTGCATGCGCTGGTCGGATCCCGGAACCGCCAGCCGGACGGAACTGCGATACGCGGTGCACAGCGTGATCTCGCCGCTGCCGCTGCCGGCATCGATCGCCTCCGCCGCGTTCTTCACCAGGTTCAGCAGCACCTGCACCAGCTGGTCGCGATTGCCCCACACCGGCGGCAGCGAAGGGTCGTAAAGCTCGACGAAGCGGAGATGCGCCGCGAACCCGCGCTGCGCCAGCATGCGCACGTGCTCCAGCACCCGATGGATGTTCACCGGGCGCCGCTCGATCGGCTTCTCGTTGAACATCTCCATCCGCTCCACCAGGGCGCGGATGCGGTCGGCCTCGTCACGGATCAGCACGGCCAGCTCGCGATCCGCCTCGCCCACCGTGCCTTCCAGCAACTGGGCGGCGCCGCGTATGCCGGATAATGGGTTCTTCACCTCGTGCGCCAGGATCGCCGCCATCCCGGACACGCTGCGGGCGGCGTTGCGGAAGAACAGCTGGCGGTCGAGTGCCCGCGCCGCGGACGCATCGTGCAGCGTCAGCAGCACGAACCCCGCCGCCTCGATCACCGGCGCCCCCTGCACGGTGATCCCCTGCCGGTGCAGACGTGGTCCCTCCAGCACCAGCTCGTGCTCGACCACCGTGCTGCCGTTCAACCTGACCTGCTCGATCAGCAGGAACAGCGGATGGTCGAGCGGCACCAGGTCACGCAGGCCCAGCTGACGCAGCTGTCCCTTCGACATGCCGAAGAACGGTTCCGCCGCCCCGTTGACGAAGCAGATGCCGTTCGCCTCGTCGAGCATCAGCACCGGGATCGGCAGCGACTCCATCACCGCCGCCGTGTCGGGAACCGGCGACGATCCCGCTGGGGCCTTGGCCGCGATCTTCCGCCCCGGCTTCTTCGCGTCCTCGACGATCGCCGCCCTCACGCGGCGACGTCCTGCACCGGCTCGGCCAGCCGGGCGCCGGTCTCACGACCGCCGCCGGCCTCGATCTGACGATCGTAGAACGTTTCGATCAGCGCGACCGCCGCCGCCGCGTCGTCCATCCGGTTCACCGTGGCACGGAACTGCGCCGAACCAGGCAGACCGGCCGAGTACCAGGACACGTGCTTGCGCGCGAGCCGCAGCCCCGGGTGGATGCCGAAATGCGACAGCATCGCCCGGTAGTGCTCCAGCACGATCGCCTTCTCGGTGAGGAGGTCCGGATCCGGCAGGACCTCTCCGGTCGTCAGCGCCTGCGCCACCTGAGCCGGCAGCCACGGCCTGCCGTAGCAGCCGCGGCCGATCATGACCCCGTCCGCGCCCGACAACCGCAACGCGTCCCGCGCGTCCGGTAGGCCCAGGATGTCGCCGTTGACGATCACCGGCAGCCGCACCGCCTCCTTGACCTCGCGCACGAAGCGCCAGTCGGCCCGGCCGGTGTAGAACTGCTGCCTGGTGCGACCGTGCACCGTCACCATGCGTATGCCCGATGCCTCCGCGATCCGTGCCAGCACCGGCGCGTTCAGGCTCCCGTGGTCCCAGCCCATCCGCATCTTCAGCGTCACCGGTACCGGCACCGCACCCACCGTCGCCTCCAGCAGCCGCCCTGCCAGGCGCTCGTCGCGCATCAGCGCGGAGCCCGCCTGCTGCCCCACCGCGACCTTCTTGACCGGGCAACCGAAGTTGATGTCGATCAGGTCGGCGCCACGATCAACCGCGATGCGCGCCGCTTCCGCCATCGCGTCCGGCTCGCACCCGGCGAGCTGCACCGCGTTCGGACCCGAACCCGTCACCTCCGCCATGCGCAGCGTCGCGGCGTTCTCGCGCACCATGGCCCACGACGCGATCATCTCCGACACCACCAACCCGGCGCCCAGGCTCCGCGCGAGACGACGGAACGGCAGGTCGGTCACGCCGGACATCGGCGCCAGGATCACCGGCCGCTCGATCACCACCCCGCCCAGGTCGATGGGCTGCAGCCGCACCGGCAGCGTCGCCACCGCCGGAGCGGCCCCTTCTGCCTGCAAATTGTCTTGAATGCCCATGTCTTGGGCAAATTACGCGCTGCGGTTCTCCCATGCAATCGAATGGAAGATCGGCGATCGCGAAGTCTCGAAGATGTTGACCAAATCCCGGCCGCACAGCATTGCTCCGCCCATGCGCATCGCCGCCCTCCTCCTGGCCGACGGAACCGGATGCCGCCCCGCCGACGCTCTGCCGACGCAGTTCGTCCAGCTCGGCGGCCGCGCGGTTGTGCGTCATGCCGCCGAAGCGCTGCTACCGCATGTGGCGCTGCTGCAGCCGATCGGCGATGCGGCCCTGCTGGCCGAGGCGCTGCACGGGCTCGACCTCGGCGACGCGATCTTGTGCCCCTCGCTGCCGAGCGCCGACACGCGCCGGCACAGCGTCCGGGCCGGACTGGAGGCTCTGGACGCGCTGCCGGCGGAGCAGCGTCCGGACCTGGTGCTAGTGCATGACGGGGCACGTCCGCACATCCCGGCCGAGGTGGTCCGGCGCGTCCTGACGGCCCTGGAACGCCATGACGGTGCCATCCCTTGCATCGCCATCACCGACACGCTCAAATACTGCCGCGACGGCGTGGTCGCGGGCACCATCCCGCCCGAAGGCGTCGTGCGGGCGCAGACCCCCCAGGGCTTCCGCTTCGCCCTGCTGCGTGACCTTCATCGTGCCGCCGGCGACGGTCCGACCCTCCTCGACGATGCCTCGCTGCTGGAACGGGCCGGGCACGCCGTGGCGCTGGTGGCCGGCTCCGAGGACATCCCGCTCACCTTCGAGGAGGATCTGTTGCGACCCGAGCGGCTCACAGGCCCAGCCTCCCTGCCGCGTACCGGCACCGGCTTCGACGTGCACGTGTTCGCGCCTGATCGGCCCTTGATCCTGTGCGGCATCACCATACCGCACACCCGCGGCCTCGCCGGCCATTCCGACGCCGATGTCGGCATCCACGCGCTGTGCGACGCGATCTACGGCGCGCTGGCGGAAGGCGACATCGGGCGGCACTTCCCGCCCAGCGAGAACACCTGGAAGGACGCCGATAGCGCCCGCTTCCTGTCCCACGCCGCAGAGCGCATCGCCGCCCGTGGCGGCATGCTGGTGAACGCCGATGTCACCCTGATCTGCGAGCAGCCCAAGATCGGCCCGCATGCCGGCGCGATGCGCGAACGCCTTGCCGTCCTGCTTCGGGTCGACCTCGACCGGATCTCGGTCAAGGCCACCACCACCGAGCGGCTCGGCTTCACTGGCCGCGGCGAAGGCATTGCAGCGCAGGCTTCCGCCACGGTCCTCCTGCCCTGATCACCCGGAGCGCGGCACCGGCTCGACCAAGACCATGCGCGGGCCATGCCGATCGACGACATGGGATCTCGACGTCCCGCCTGACCCCAGGATCACGAAGTCGGTGTCGATTTCAGGCAAAGCATTGATCTGGTCCCGCAACTCAAGGCGGCGGAGCCACCCCCGCGCCGACAGCACATGCCCGGCTCCAGCCGGATCGGCACCACGAACGCAGTGCCAGGACGGAGCTGGCCGATCCGCACCCCGGCAAGACTCACGTCCAGGCGATAGACCGTCATTGGTTGCGACACAGCGCCACCCGCAACCGGGTCAGGCCCGCCGGCGGCCCTGCCGCGTCCTGCCGTCCGACCTCGTCCACCGAACACGGACGCATGTCCGGCGGCAGCCGCCCGGCCAGCCCCCGACACAAACCAGAGCGCCGCACCCAGTTGCGGCGGCCCCGGCGCCGATCCCCCAGCCCGCCTGCGCCGCCATCCCGGCTGTCAAGACGGCAACCAATATCACGCCGACGCGGGCGCCCCACGCCGTGTCCCACCACTCGAACAGGAACTGCATCATCCCGACGCCAACTTGAGGAGCAACCGGCGTCGCTGACGGAACCAGACCAGCGACGCCGCCAGGGATAAAAGCGCGAACATTCCGCCGAGCCCGGCGCACAGCCACGCGCCCACCATGTCAGCGCCCGGCACGACCCCGCCCAGCGCCCGCCGGGTCAGCACCACCGGATCGTCCGTTACCGCGACACCGCGGCGTCGCAGCTCGATCAGCATCCAGCCCGGCACCGCACCCCGCGCCAGACCGCCCTCCATAACCGGCGAAAGCGCATCCGTCGCCTCGCCCGCCGCCGCGGACCGCTTCTCCAGCACCACCACCGGGTCGCCGTTCGTCCAGCCGGCACCCGTCAGCGGCGTGTAGGCGTCGCGGTACAGCGTCTGCCGGACCGCGTACTCGTGCAGCCAAGTAGTCTCGGGACGGCGGATCGCATCGACCAGCCGAGCATAACCGGGAAGCTCCCCATGCGCCCTCGCGACCGCGATCAGCGTCAGCTCGGGCAGTCGTGCTCCCGCGCCGCGGCTGCCGACCAGCACCACCAGGCCGAAGCCGATCCCGCCTGCAAACAGGAACAGCGGCGCCGCGATCAGCCCACCACGGGCCAGGCGCAGCAGGGCCCAGGCCATCCGCTCCGGCGATGGCGGCCCGCTGATCGGAGGACCCGGCTGGTAGAGCCTCTCCTGCGCGCCGCGTAGGACCGCGCCTGCCCGCCGTCGCGACACCAGTTGCAGCACGACCAAAGGGATGGCGAGAACCACGAAGCCGGGCAGGAACGACAGCATGGGGTTGTCGTAACCCCAGTGCCGCACCTGCCAGGCCGACGCCCAGCCGGACGGTCCGACCTGCAACAGGGTTCCCACCAGCAGCACGCCGAAGCCGCCTAGAAACCACAGCAGCATGACGACGCGGCCCGCCGTCCTCCACCGCACCGCGTCAGGAAGTGGCGGCGTCGGCGCGCCGGCCGTCGGCTCCGGACCTGTCCGGACGCCGTGCTGCCGCCTCGACCCGTGCCGGCCCACCGTCGCCCGCGTCAGGCCTCGTTGCGGAAGCGCCCTTCCATCGCGAACTGCGTCACCGGGTTGCGCCCGTTCGGCTCTTCCCGCCCCTGCATCGCTTCCGGCAGCAGTTCCTTGCTTCCGCGCCGCCCGATCGCAACTGCCGCTTCCACCCGGTAGCCCTGCGGCACCTGCAGTTTCGCAAACGCCGTGTCCATGTCGAAGCCGACCATGGCATGCGCCGCCCAGCCCGAAATGGATGCCTGCAACGCCAGGTATGCGAAACCGGAGCCGGCATCGAACGAGTGGCTGTGCGACGGGATCTCCCGGTCCTTGCCGGGCGGCAGCAGCGTCGACTTCGACAGCACCACCGCCAGCGCTGACGCGCCTTTTGCCCAGGACTGGTTGTACTCGTTCAGCAGCCCGAACAGCGTGTCCCAGCTCGGCGTGTCACGCAGCGCGTAGATGAAACGCCAGGGCTGCGAGTTGTAGGAGGACGGTGCCCAGCGCGCCGCCTCGAACAGCGTCATCAGCTCGGCCTCCGGCATCGCCTCGCCGGTGAAGCTGCGCGGCGACCAGCGCTCCAGGAACCGCGGATCGATCGGATAGTCCGCTACGCGAGCATTGGCTTCGGTCATGCGCATTCTCCAGCGGATGACGCCCCGGAACCCGGTCCGACGGGGCGCCGACGCCGCAAGATGGCCGAGCCGCCCGGTCCCCGCAAGCCGAGTGCCGACCGGCCGTGCCCCCTCAGTACAGGGCGCAGACCACCACCGCGACCGGCATGGCAGCCAGGACGATCCAGGATCCCATGGCGCAATGCGCGAGCGCGGTCGCCGCTCGCCGCTTCAGCCGACGCGACAGCGTCAGGCCGGGACGACGCGGTTGGGTGGTCGCGATCACATGGTCCATGGCGTTCCGTTCCAGGTGGCGAGCACCATCTAGCAAAGAAAGCAGCATCCCGAAGTAACCGATCGTCACGTATCATCCGGTCCTGAAACAGCCTGCCGGATCGCGCCATGTTCCGGCATCGTCGCGTCCGCCGCCTGACGAAACCGTCCACCCGGCACGCCGTGCGGCCATGAGGTGGCCACCACCTGCTGCACCCGGGCCTGCTCGGGTCCCCGCCGCGCGGCGGCCTCCAGGCGATCCAGCGCCTCCGGCGAGCCGCGCAGCAGCGCCTCGACACGCCCGTCGGACAGGTTGCGCACCCAGCCTTCCACCCCGGCGGCGCGCGCCTCCGCCTGCAGCCAGACGCGATAGCCGACCCCCTGCACCCGCCCGTCGACCAGCCAGTGCCGTGCGACCGGTTCGGCCATCCCGCTGTTCCCCCCATCCTGTTCCCGGTCCGACAGGGCGATGAAGCGGACAGCGTCCTCGACCTCCTGTCCGAGCAGCCCGTGCCGGGCTTCGGCCTCGCGGTCGGCCCCCCAGCGCGACGCCTGGTCGAGCTCGTCGAGCAGTGCCAGCCGGATCGCATCGGGCGGCGACAGTACCCCCTCCGCCAGCGCCAGGGCGAGCACCAGGCTGCCCAGGATCGGGACCAGCACGCCGAGCCCGGTCAGCACCGCATCCTCCTGCGCCGTCAGCACCCGGGCCATCGCCATCCGGGCCTCCTCCGGCTGCGACACCGGCATCACCCCCTCGGTAACCCCCAGCTGTATGCCGTACCGCACGGCACACCAGTGCAACCATGGCTGCCACTCCGCCTGCTGCCGCGCCCGCAGCTCCACCGGATGCGTCGCCCGGTAGCAAAGCAGCTCGCCCTCGACGTAGCCGAGCAGGCTCGCCACCACTGCCTCCCGGTCCGGCGAAACCCGCTCCTGCAGCGTGGCCGCGAGCCTGGTCATCGGCAGCGCGTCCGGCGCGATCACGCCTGACGTGCCGGTCCCTGCCCTATCCCATTCCGCCGCCACCACATCTGCCAGCGCCGGCGAGCCGATCCGCAGCCGCGTCCCGCCGGGAAGACGCAGCGGCTGCGTGTCCAGCATGATCACGAACCCGTCGCCATCGGCCGCCGCCGTCGCCCTGCTCCACACCCGCCGCACCGGTGCCTTCACCGGAACAACCCGAGGCCGCGCAGGATGTCGATCGGCTTCGGCGACTTGCGCGGCCGGTCGAGAGCCATCGGACCCGGCTGCGGTCCCGGCGCGCCGAACCGTGCCGCCTGCAGGGCCGGCCCGCACAGGTCCGGCGCCGGCCCGCCCGACCCGATGGTCAGCGCGAACCGCCCTCCCGGCGCCGCCGGATCGAGCGCCGGCGCCGGCGTGTCCAGGGTGCCGCCGACATGCACCGGCAGCGACGCGCCGCCCGCCCCGAGCGACACTCGCGGCAGCAGGTGCAGGTCGAGCCGCCCGTCGCGAAGCCCGACCGTACCGTGGCCCTGCACGTCCAGCCGGCTGGTCTGCAACGCCAGCGACGACAGCGTGGCGACGCCGTCCTGCACCTGCGCCGGCAACGCCAGGCAGCGCACCGCCGTCCGCCCTCCGTCCGGCAATCCGACCGGCCGACCGACGATCCGCGACAACAGGGCGTTGGCGATCGACCCGTCCACCAGCGACGCGCCGGCCCGTCCGGTCAGGCTCGCGCGCAGTGCCTCCACCGTGTCGCCGGTCCCGTGCAGTTCGCCCACCAGCTCGACGGCGCCGGCCACGGCCGGCATCAGCCCGGCCAGGGACGCCACCGTCTCCGCCGGAACCAGGGACGGGTCCACCTTCAAGGCGACGCTGCGCGCCGACGCGTCGGCATCGAGCCGTCCCGCGATCGGTCCCGCCGGCCCGGCCACCGAGAACGGCGCCAGCGTCAGCCTGCCGTCCTGCACCGCGACCTGCGCCGACAGGTCGCGATAGAGGGCACCGCCGAGGCGCACCTCCTGCGCATCGAGCCGGATTGCCAGGTCCGCCAGCCGAAGCGCCGCGAACGGCACCACCTCGCCTCGCGCCGGCGGAGGCGTCGGCTGCCGCCCCGAGCCGACCAGCCCCGGAGCGGCCGGCCCCGGAGCGGCTGGTCCCGGAGCGGCTGGCGCCGCGCTCCCTGCGTCCGGCCGCCCGCCGACCCATCCGGCGCGCAGCGCGTCCAGGTCGACATGGGCGGATCGGATCGCCGCCGTGACCACCGGGTGTGCCGCCACCTGCACCGTCGCCGTTCCGGCCAGCCCGAGCTCGTGCGACTCCAGGCGCAGCTCCGACACCGAGTAGCGGCTCCCTGCACCGCTTCCTGGCCCGACCTGCAGCCGCGTCGACAGCACCAGCTGCGTCAGCGCCGGTCCCACCCCCAGCACGCGCTGCAGCGCCGGCGCCTGCACCGCCAGGTGCAGGTCCGACCTCGCCCGTCCGGCGGTTCCCCCGACCTGCGCCCGGGCATCGCCGAGCGACAGCTCCAGCGATACCGGCACCGCCTCGGCGCCGGCCTGCCATCCTGACAAGGTGCCAGCACTGCCGTGCAGCGCCATGTCCTGCCCGCGCCACGTCCCGTCCAGAGCCAGTGCCAGCTTCGCGCCCGGAGCTGCCGCCTCCAGCGACAGCGAGCGTGCCGACAGGGTCCGCATCCCTGGCCAACGCAGCAGCGCCCCGGCCGCGAACGCTCCCGTGCGCAGGCTCACCGACTGCAGCACCGGACGACTACCCCCACCGTCCTGCACCCGCGTCCGCAGCGACACCCGGTCGGCCCCCGGCAGCCCCGCATGCGGGAACAGCGTATCCAGCGCCGCCAGCTGCGACGCCTGCGCCGCGACGTCGAGCACGTAGCCGCGGCCCCGCGCCGGATCCGCCACCGTGCCTGCGACCGTCAGCCGGGCCACCTCCCGACCCGCTGCCTGTTCCCGCGCCGACAGCCTGACCGGCCACGGAACCCCGGCCGGACCCGACGCCGCCAGACGCGCAAGCGCCCCGGTGGCCAGCTCGGCCTCGAACCCGGCGCCGCGGTGGCTGCCGGCCAGCGTCATCGACGGGTCGCTGCCGGCAAGCCCGCTGCCGTCCAGCCGGTCCAGCGCCACCTCGCCGGACCAGCCCTTCAGCGCGTCGCGCCAGCGGAGCGTGCCGTCGCGCAGCCGCACGCTGCCGACCTCGATCTGCCAGCGCACCCCGCCGCCGCCGGAAGACGAACCGGCATCGGGTGACACCTGCCTGTGCATCTGCCAGTTGGCGGTCCCGTCCGCGTCGCGCTGCAGCAGCAGGTCCGGCCGGACCAGGGTCACCCCTTCGAGCCGGACCACATGGTGCAGCAGCGGCAGCAGCGCCAGATGCGCGGTCACCGACGCGGCGGTCAGCATCTCCCGCCGGCCATGGCCCGGCCAGTTGGCGAACGCGACGCCATCCGCCTGCACCGTCGGCACCGGCAGCAGCCTGACATGCAGCGCGTCCAGGGTGAGCACCCGGCCGGTCTGCCGCAGCACCTCCCGCTCCACCCGCAGCCGAAGCCCTTCCTGGTCCAGCCGCCGCTGCGCCACCAGCCCCGCGCCGACCAGCAGCAGCGCCGCCAGTAACCCCAGCACCAGCACCGCCCCGATCAGGCTGCGCAACGGACCACGCTGCCGCCGCGCCGGCTGCATCGTCGCCGCCATCCCGGTTCAGCTCCGCCTGGCGGGACGCGTGGATCCTGCCTCGAAGCCGAGGGTGCGGAACGTGTCCTTCATGTGCGGCGGCAGCTCGGCCGCGACGAGAAGCCGGCCACCGGCCGGGTGCGGCAGGTCGAGCGCGCGGGCGTGCAGGTGCAGCTGGTCGGGAAACCCGTCCAGGTGCGCCGCCTCGCCGCCGTATTTCGGATCGCCCAGGATCGGCGTGCCGAGCGCCTCGCAATGCACACGCAGCTGGTGGGTTCGCCCGGTCAGCGGCGACAGCTCCAGCCAGGACATCTTCCGTGCCGCCGCATCCTTTACCGCGTACTCCGTCAGGGCGTGCGCCGAGTCCTCCTCGTCCCGCTCCGCCGCGACCGTCAGCGATCCGGGTCCGCTCCCGAGCCGTGCCAGGGGCAGGTCAATCACCCCTTCCGCCGGGCTCGGCCGTCCCACCACCACCGCCCAATAGCTTTTCCGCACGTCGCGGCTGCGGAACGACGCCGCCAGCTTGCCCGCCACCCCCGGCGTGCGCGCCAGCAGCAGCAGCCCGGAAGTGTCGCGGTCGATCCGGTGCACCAGGCGCGGCCGGTGCTCGCTGCCATCGCGCAGCGCGTCCAGCATGCCGTCCACGTGACGCGTGATCCCTGGGCCGCCCTGCACCGGAAGCCCGGCCGGCTTGTTCAGCACGATCACCTGCTCGTCGCGATAGATCACCATGCGCTCGAGCTCGGCGGCGTCGCGCGAATCGACCGCCTGTGCGACCGGTGCCGGCCTGGACGCCTTGGGGATCGGCGGCACACGCACCGACTGCCCCGGCATCAGCCGGGTCGAGGCCTCCACCTTTCTGCCGTCGACCTTGACCTGGCCGGTGCGGCACAGCTTCTGCAACGCCCCCTGGGTGAGGTGCGGATAATGACGACGGAACCAGCGATCCAGGCGGATCTCGGCTTCGTCGGCGGACACGGGAAGGATGACGACGCTCATGACCGGTCGCTGTCCCTCAGCCGCGCCCAGCTGTCCAGCCTGTGCGCGATCTCGCGCTCGTGCCCGCGACCGGTCGGGCGGTAGAACCGCTCGCGCGCCATGCCATCCGGGAAATAGTCCTGGCCGGAGAAGCCGTCGGCGGAGTCGTGGTCGTACTCGTATCCCTTGCCGTAGCCGATCTCCTTCATCAGCCGGGTCGGTGCGTTCAGGACGTGCGCCGGCGGAGGGAGGCTGCCGGTCGCCCTCGCCGTTTGCATCGCTGCCTTGTAGGCCACGTAGACCGCGTTCGATTTCGGCGCCGTGCCCAGGTAGGCCACCAGCTGCGCCAGGGCCAGCTCGCCCTCCGGACTGCCGAGCCGCTCGAAGGTTTCCCACGCCGCGATCGCCTGCGGCAGCGCCTGCGGGTCCGCCAAGCCCACGTCCTCGGCAGCGAACCGCGTCAGCCGGCGCGCGATGAAGCGAGGATCCTCGCCCCCGGCCAGCATCCGCGCGAACCAGTACAGCGCCGCGTCCGGATCCGAGCCGCGCAGCGACTTGTGCAACGCGGAGATGAGGTTGTAGTGCTCCTCGCGGTCCTTGTCGTAGAGCGCCGCCCGCT
>CAXUDP010000108.1:0-4191 GCA_964249735.1 uncultured Acetobacteraceae bacterium
CGTGCACGCGCTCGCCCTGCCTGACCAGCACGATGCCGATCTCCTTGCGCGCCACCTCGTCCCACACCGCGGCGCGGTGCGGCACCTGCTCCTCCAGCTCGGCCAGGGGCAACACCGCCGCGAAGTCGCGCGGCTCCGGGCTGCGGTCGGCGTGGTCCACCGCGTTGCCGCGCCGGTAGATCAGGTGGGCGCCGAGGTAGCTGCTGGCGCCGGTGCCGAGGAACGCCGCCCCGCTCACCCAGCGCCCGGCCGACAGCCGCCCCCGCGCCCGCAGCGCGATCGACAGCAGGGTCATCGCCGTCGACACCACGTTGATCGACCCGTGCACCAGCCCGGTGCGCCGGTCGCGCCCGTTGAGGTGCTGCCAGTCGGCGACTCCGGTGGCGATCGCCAGCGCCGCCCCGGCCGCCCCGGCCTTCAGCGCCAGCTCTGCTGTGCGCTGCGTCCCGCGGTCGCGCAGCACGCCGACGGCGCCCAGCAGGTCCAGCCCGAAGGCCAGGCTCCAGGTGCCGACCGGGATCGCGACTGCGAGCGGATGCACCGGATGGCCCAGCGGGCGGCCGTGCAGCGCGTTGGCCAATCCCTTGCTCGGTCTGCCGCCGATCTGCCCGGTGCGCGAGATCGCCTTGCCGAGCGCGTAGCCCGGCCGGTCCAGCCGTTCGGCGGTCTCGATCCGGCCGATCAGCGCGTCGATCACCTGGCCCATGCGGTACGTCCCCTTCTGGCTGATGTATCAGGTGGGGGTCGCCGCCGGCCGGCAACCCGGCTGCGCGATCAACTTCGGCGCATCCCTCCGGAGCCGCAGGCGGGTTCCGCCGGTCGGGCGGCCTGGGCAGGGCGGCGGGAGGCATGGATGATGCAGGACGCCGATCCTTCATGTGCCCGAGGAGCCGCACAGTGCGACGCAGGACATTCATCGCCAGCCTTCCCGCCGCTGCAGCGCTGCCATTGGCGGCCGTTGCGGCCCAGACCGGGCAGGCGGTCCACACGGCGGCGACCGTGGCCGGCCCCGGGCAGGGAGGCGCCCCGCCGCCGCCCGACGCGCTGCCGGGGTTCCAGCCGCCCGGTGCCGACCGCTTCACCCGCCCGGACGTGCATGCCGGCGACCGGCCGTTCGGGGCGAGCTTCGCCACCCGTTCGGCCGCCATGGGCCGCAACGCCGCCGCCGGCACCGCACACCCGATCGCCACCCAGGTCGCGATCGAGACGCTCAAGCGCGGCGGCTCGGCGGTGGATGCCGCAGTCGCCGCCAACGCGTCGCTCGGCTTCCTGGAGCCGACCAGCTCCGGGCTCGGCGGCGACTGCTACGCGATGGTGTGGGACCCGGCGCAGGGCAAGGTGGTCGGGCTCGCCGGCTCCGGCGCCAGCCCGCGCGCCCTGAGCCTGCAGACCGTGCGGGCGCACGCCCGCAACGGTGCGCTGCCGCCGCTCGGCGCTGTCACGGTGTCGGTGCCGGGCGCGCTCGACGCCTGGTGGACGCTGCACCAGCGCTACGGGAAGCTGCCGTGGCGTACGCTGTTCGAACCGGCGATCGGGCTCGCCACCGACGGCGTGCCGCTGCCGCAGATCATCGGCAACTACATCTACCGCAACCTGCGCGCCTTCGTGCGGCCGGGTTCCGGCGTGGAGGAGACCGCCAACGCGTTCCACACCTACGCCCCCGGCGGCACCGCGCCGCGCGAGGGCGACGTGTTCCGCAACCCCGATCTCGCCCGCACCTACCGCATTATCGCCGACGGCGGACGCGACGCGTTCTACGACGGCCCGATCGCCGACACGATCGAGCGCTACTTCCACCGCATCGGCGGCTGGATGACGCGCGACGACCTGCGCCGTCACCACTCGGAATGGAACACGCCGCTCGCCACCACCTATCGCGGCGTCACCGTGCACGGCATGGCCGAGAACACGCAAGGCGTGGCGACCTTGCAGATGCTCAACATGCTGGAGCATTTCGACCTGCGCGCGATGGGCTTCCAGTCGGCGGCGTCGCTGCAGGTGCAGATCGAGGCCAAGCGCCTGGCCTACGAGGACCGCGCCCGCTACTACGCCGACCCACACTTCTCGGAGGTGCCGTTCGAGTGGCTGGTGTCCAAGGAGTACGCGGCCGCGCGTGCGTCCTTGATACGGCCCGACCGCATCAACACCGCCGTGCGTCCAGGCGACGCGCCGAGCCACGGCGACACCACCTACTTCACCATGTCCGACAGCGCGGGGATGATGGTGTCGATGATCCAGTCCAACTTCCGCGGCATGGGCTCCGGCCTGGTGGCGGACGGGCTCGGCTTCATGTTCCAGGACCGCGGCCAGCTGTTCTCGCTGCGCGACGGGCATCCGAACCTGTACCAGCCCGGCAAGCGGCCGTTCCAAACCATCATCCCCGGCTTTGCGACCAGGGACGGCCAGCCCTGGATGAGCTTCGGCGTGATGGGCGGCGACATGCAGCCGATGGGACAGCAGCAGATCATCGTCAACCGCGTCGACTACGGCCTCGACATCCAGGCCGCCGGCGACAGCCCGCGCTGGCACCACGAGGGCTCGAGCCAGAGCATGGGCGAGGACGCGCCTGGCCTGCCACCCAACGGCATCCTGCGCCTGGAGACCGGCGTGCCGGCCGCCACGCGCTCCGCCCTGGCAGCGCTCGGCTGGACGCTGGCGCCGTCCGACGGCGGCTACGGCCGCTACGAGTGCATCGAGCACCGCATGAGCGGCGCCGACCGCGTCTGGGCGGCTGCCAGCGAGATGCGCGCCGACGGCTGCGCGCTGGCGTACTAGGCCGCCGCTTCGACAAACGACCTCGGCCGGCAAGACGAATATTTTCGACGTGTAACCATCATCTCGGCGCGACGAACTAATCCGTCGTCACACCTGGGAGGACATAATGACGAAACGGCACCCGCGGCGCCTTTGGCTGACGGCCGCGACGGCGCTCACCTGCCTTCTGCCGACATTGGCGATAGCGCAGACCACCATCACACCGGCCACGACGTCCGCGCATGCACCACAGCCGCACGTCCTGTACGTCGAGAGCAACCTGACTGCAGCCGGGAAGAACTCCATCCTGGCCTACGACATCGCCGCCGACGGCAGCCTCCATGCCAAGGCGGGATCGCCCTACCTCACCGGGGGCACGGGGTTCTTCGACGGCACCTATGCGCTCGGCCCGTTCGACAACGACCAGAACATCATCCTGAATCCGGATCGGAGCGTGCTCTACGCCATCAACGGCGGCTCGAACACGATCGCGGTCATGCACGTGGAGCCGGACGGCAGCCTCGTTCCGTTCTCGAGCTCGCCGGTGGCCGCGCACGGGGCGACGCCCGTCTCGCTCGGGCTGCACGGCAACACGCTGGTCACCGCCGACTACGCCATCAACCCGGCGGCGCCGGCCAGCGACATCGCTCCACGCCTGAACGTGTTCGGCGTCGCTCCGGGCGGATCCCTGAACTACCTGCCGTACACCGAGACCTACCTCCATCCCGGCGCCGATCCGAGCCAGGTGCTGACCACCAACACCGGGCCGTTCGTCTTCACCTCCGGGTTCCCGAGCGGCAGCGTGATCGACTCCTACGCGCAGCTCCCGGGCGGATACCTGTTCAAGACCGGCACGGTGACGCCGCCGGTCGAGAACGGATCCAACGCCTTGGTCCTGGGCCTTTGGGCCAACCCGCACGCGCCGTACGTTTACGCCGGCCTGGTCGTCAACAACCTCCTTGCCACCTACCGCTACAACGAGTTCGGTCAGCTGACGCTGGTCGGCACCTCGACCGACTCCGGCCAGGGCCTCTGCTGGCTGCGGACCAGCCGCGACGGACATTATCTCTACGCGTCCAACACCGGCGACCAGTCGATCTCCGTGTTCGACCTGTCCGATCCGGCGCATCCGGTCGAGATCCAGCGCGTGGTCGCCGGCGGCGTCGGCGGCTTCAACCAGTTCTCGCTCGATCCGGACGAGAACTTCCTCTACGTGCTGCAGGAGGAGAACAGCCCCGCCTCGGCCAACAAGAGCAACAAGGTGTACGCCTACAAGGTCGACCACGCGACCGGCAAGCTCACCTTCCTGAGCAACCTGACGGTCTCGCTGCCGGTCCCGTCGCAGACCCGCACCGTTGGCCTAGCGATCCGGTAGCCCGTCCCCGCCTTCCCGCCGTTCATCGACGGGAAGGCGCCCTCCGGTCCAGCCGGTCGGAC
>CAXUDP010000108.1:4291-7777 GCA_964249735.1 uncultured Acetobacteraceae bacterium
CGGCCGGTCGGCACGTCGGGCAGCCGGCCCACCTGCTCGCGACGCCCGGAGCCGGAAGCGTCATCCCCATCCTGCCCACGAGGCACGGGTGCCGCCGTTTGGCGGTTCCCGAACCGGTGCCGTATCGTCCGGACGGGCGGGCGCCGCCGACCTGCGGCCGCTGGAACGCGGCAGGCGCACGCGGTATGGAGCCGCACCCGGTTCGCGCCGCCCGGTGGCGGTCCGCGGGCTGGGTGTTGTCGGTCCCGACCGACGGAGGGACTTGGGTGCACATGCCGGGCCTGGCGATCTTCACCATCTGCTCGAACAACTACGTGTCGATGGCACGGATCCTCCTGGAGACGGCGCGCCTGCACCATCCCGAGGCGGCGCACTACCTGTGCCTGGCCGACCGCCGGCTCATGGAGCCGGACTTCTATCCGCCCGGCTGCACCGTGGTGCCGGCCGAGGCGCTGGACATCCCGGACTTCGACGCGTTCCGCTTCCGCTACGACGTGATGGAGCTCAACACGGCGCTCAAGCCGTTCATGTTCCGCCACCTGCTGGCGCGCGGCCATGACCGCGTCCTGTACTTCGATCCAGACATCGAGATCTTCCGACCGGTCGGGAGCGTGACGGCGGCACTTCGCGAGGGCGCCTCGTTCGTGGTGACGCCGCACGTCTGCTTCCCGGCCGAGGGCAGCGCGTTTCCCGACGACATCGGCATCATGCAGGCCGGCGTGTTCAACCTCGGCTTCCTGGGCGTCGGCGCCACGCCGGAAACCGAAAGGCTGCTGCGCTGGTGGTCGCGCCGCCTCGAGTACCAGTGCCTGAACGACCAGCCCGGCGGCATCTTCGTCGACCAGAAGTTCATGGACCTGCTGCCGGGCTTCGCCGCCCGCCTGCGCGTGCTGCGCGACCCGACCCTGAACGTCGCCTACTGGAACCTGTCGCAGCGCGTCCTGCGGCGTGACGGGGACGCGTGGTCCGTCGACGGGCAGCCGCTCACCTTCTTCCACTACAGCGGGATCAACCCCGCCGACACCACCCGGCTGTCCAAGTACACCGACGGCTTCCGCGGTGCCGCGATGGACTCGGACCTGCTTGTCCTGGTCGAGCGATATGCCCAGCGCCTGCGCGCCAACGGGCACGGCTCGGTCCCGAACGGTTCCTATGCCTGGTCCCGCTTCCCGTCCGGCACCCCGATCACCCCGTTCGTCCGCCGCCTGTTCCGCGAGGACCACCTGGTCTGGCCGGGCAACCCCGCGGACACCTTCGAGGAACACCTGCAGCGCACCGCGGCCCAGCCCTGGAGCGGCCGGTTCGGCGCCGTCGTCACCAACCTGATGACCGGGCTGCACGCCAGGGAACGCTGGCTGAACGAGCGCTTCTCCCCCGAACGGGAGGACGACTCGCGCGAGTTCCTGGACTGGGTGGTCAAGCACGCCGAGCCCCTGGTCGGCGACCCGCGGCTGATCGAGCCGATCGCCGAGCGGTTCGGCGCCGTGTCGCTGCCCGTGCGGCAGGCGCCGGCCAAGCGCGCGGCGGACGAGCCCGACGTGGACGTGGTCGGCTACCTGCGCCTGGCGCTGGGGCTCGGCGAGGCGGGACGGCTGACCCTGCGCGCGCTGGAACATGCCGGCCTGGCGGTGCGCGGGCTTCCCACCGCACTGAACTCGAACTCGACCGCCAACGACGACAGCTGCGCGCCCCTGCTGGTGGAGGAGGCGCGGGCGCGGGTGCAGGTGTTCAGCATCAACGCCGACCAGATCGGCCAGGTGGTCGACAGCCTGGACGGGCGGCTGCGCCCGGACGCCTACCGGATCATGACGCCGTTCTGGGAGCTGTCGGTGCTGCCCGATGCGTGGGTGGACGCGTTCGACCTGGTGGACGAGGTGTGGGCGCCGACGGGCTTCATCCAGACCACCCTGATGCGCCGCCTGCACAAGCCGGTGATCCGCATGCCGCTGATGCTGGAGTTCGCGCCGCCGCCGCCGTTGCCCAGGCGGACCTGGAACCTGCCCGAGGACACGTTCCTGTTCTTCTTCGCGTTCGACTACTTCTCGTTCATCGAGCGCAAGAACCCGCTCGCGGTGGTGGACGCGTTCCGCCGCGCCTTCCGGCGGCGGCCAGGCGATCCCCCGGTCGCGCTGGTGCTCAAGACGCTGAACGCGGACAAGGTGCCGGCGGAGAAGCGCGCGCTGCTCGACGCCCTGCACGACGACCCCGACGTCATCCTGGTCGAGCGGACGCTGTCCCGTGACGAGTCGCTCGCCCTGATCGGCGCCTGCGACGCCGTGGTCTCGCTCCATCGCAGCGAGGGGCTCGGCCTGCTGGTGTCCGAGGCGATGGTGCTGGGCAAGCCGGTGATCGCCACCGACTATTCCGCGACCACCGAGCTGGTCTCGAGCCGCACCGGGTATCCGGTCGACTTCCGCCTCACCGCGGTGGGACCGGGCGAGTACCCGTTCCACGAGAACCAGCGCTGGGCGGATCCCGATCTCGACCACGCCGCCTGGCAGATGCGCGCCGTGGCCGAGGGTGGCGCTGCGGTCGCCGGCCGTGTCGCCGCCGCCCGTGCCCACATCGCCAGCCAGTACGGGGCGCACGCAGTGGCGCGCCGCCAGCTCGATCGCCTCCGCCTGATAGGCCTGTCCGCATGAACCAGAACCAGGACGGCGAGCCGGCCGGCCCCTTGATCTCCTACAGCATCAACGCCGAGGACGTGCTGCTGCGCCGGGTGTTCGCCGGCAGGCCCACCGGGTACTTCGTCGATGTCGGCGCCGAGGACCCGGTGAACGGCAACGACCTGTTCGGGCTGTACCAGCTCGGCTGGCGCGGCATCAACGTCGAGCCGAACCCGCACTACTTCGCGCTCCTGGTGCAGACCCGCCCAGAGGACCTGAACCTGCAGGTCTTCCTGTCGGACGAGCCCGCCGACGCGCTGCCCTTCTTCATCGTCGAGAACACCGGCCTGTCCACCGGCGACGCGGAGCAGGCGGCGATCCACGCCGGCCACGGAACCGAGGTGCGCCGCGTCGAGACGAGGGCGACAACGCTGAAGCAGGTGCTCGACGAGGCCCGGCCACCCCGAATCGACATCCTCAAGATCGACGTGGAAGGCTTCGAGGAACGGGTGCTGCGCGGCAACGACTGGGACCGCTACCGCCCGTCGCTGATCATGCTCGAGGCCACCCTGCCGCAAAGCCCGGTGCGCCGGCAGACCACCATCACCGAGTATCTCGGAAGCGTCGGCTACCGCTTCGTCCACCACGACGGCCTGAACGACTTCTTCGTCGAGAAGGACTTCGTCCCGCCGCCGGACTGCTTCCGCGCGCCCAACGTGTTCGACAACGTCCTGCGCTGGGACGCGGTGGCGCTGCGCGACACCTATGACGACCTGCGCGCCCAGTTCACCGACGTCGAGCACTATGCCAGGACCCTGGAGGGCGAGCGCGACGACATGGACAAGGCGTTGTCCGCGGCGGATCGTGCGCTGGGGGAGAA
>CAXUDP010000108.1:7877-12528 GCA_964249735.1 uncultured Acetobacteraceae bacterium
AGAAGCAGCGCTCCGAGCAGCGCTTGTCCGCTGCCCTGGATGCGACCAGCCAGGTCGCGATCAACCTTCTCGCCAACGGTCCGGAACAGGTGGACATGACACTGGCCCAAGCCGGCCTTCTTCCCGCGCCGGGACAGGACGCGGAGCCCGCGGAAACCGGTCGCGAGCTGGTGGTGGTCGACACCCCGCAGGCGGCGCCGGAGGACGACCGGCACCTGCTGGCCATCCAGCTGCAGATGGTGCAGGCGCGCCTGGGCGCGCTGCAGCGGGAAAAGGAGCGCCTCGACGAGCTGGTCAAGGACCTGCAGTTCCAGAACCGCCGCCTGTCTGCCGGCAACGAGCAGCTCCAGGGCGAGCGCCTTGCCCTGCACCGGGCGCTCGACCAGGCGCGCGGCCAGGCGGGGATCCTGACCGAGACCCGCCGCGCGGTCGGCGAGCTGCAGCGCCTGATCGGCGACGAGACCGCGGCCAGGACCGCCAAGGCCGACGCGGCGGCGGCACGGCTGGAGCGGGCGCACGCCGAGGCGGCCCGGATCGAACAGGAGAACGAGAAGGTCCTGGTGCAGCAGTCGGAGCGGATCGAGCAGCAGCGCCGGCAGCGCGTGGCCGAGCGCTACGGCGGCGCGCCCGCCACCGGCGTCGACGGCGACGCGCTCATGCTCCAGGCGCTGTACGCGTCGACCTCCTGGAAGCTGACCCGGCCGGTGCGCCTGGTGGGCCGGCTGCTGCGGCCGGGCAGGTCATGAGGGAGTGGGCCTGTGTCCGTCCTGTTGGTCCAGCGCGGCCTGGATAGAGGGCAGGTATCGCTCGACCAGATAAAGCGGCCGCCGCTTCACCTCGTTGAACACTCGTCCCAGATACTCGCCGATGACGCCCAGCGTCATCAACTGCACGCCGCCCATGAACAGGATCACCGCCATCAGGCTGGGGTAGCCGGCGACGTGGTTGCCGAACAGCAGCGTCCGGACGATGAGCTGCCCACCGAACAGCAGCGCCGCCAATGCGGTGAACAGGCCGATATAGGTGGCGATCTTGAGCGGCAGGACGGTGAAGCTGGTGATCCCTTCCAGCGCCAGGTTCCACAGCGCCCAGTAGTTCCAGCTGCTGTGCCCAGCCGCGCGCGGCTCGCGGTCGTAGAGCACTGCCTGGCTTGGGTAACCGACCCAGGCGAACAGCCCCTTCATGAAGCGGTGATGCTCGCGAAGCCGCAGCAGGGCGTCCACGCTGCGCCGGCTCATCAGGCGGCAATCTCCGCTGTCGGGGGGAAGCGCTACGCGCGTGCTGAGCCGTTCCATCACCCGATAGAAGGCCTTGGCGGTGCCGAGCTTGGCCAGGCTTTCGCCGGACCGCCGCCGCCGTTGGGCGTAGACCACGTCGATTCCCTGCCGCCATACCGCCACGAGCTCCGGGATCAGCTCCGGCGGGTCCTGCAGGTCTGCGTCGATCACGACCACCGCCCCGGTGGCGGCGGCATGGTCAAGCCCGGCCGTCATCGCAATCTCCTTGCCGAAATTGCGCGACAGGTTGAGTAATGCCACGCTCGTATCGGACGCGGCCAGCCGTTCGAGCACGCTAAACGTGTCGTCTTCGCTGCCGTCGTTGACGTAGACGGCCTCCCAGCGCTCCCCGAGCGCGTGCATGACCACCGACAGACGCCGATGGAACGCCGGCAGCACGGCGCCCTCGTTGAAGCATGGCACGACGACGCTGATGGAGGGACGAGGTTGCAACTTCTCCCAGGCTCGAACGGCCGATTCGGTCATGTGAGCCTTTTATCAGCCTCGACTGAACCAACCAGCACAAGGCCCGTGTCCCTGCCCGTAGATCATGGCCCCATAGCTAACGCGCAACAATCTTGAAGCACCCTGCAGGTCTGCCCGACGATGCCCTCGACTTGGCGGCACGGCACCGGTTGCAGCGACGTGCTCGACAGCTACAGCCTTCACGATGGGGCAGGCCCGACAGCAGGCCCGCCACGGCCTCGATGACAAGGCCCTGTCCGCGCCGAGACATGCTTCGCTTCTTGGCCCTGTTTTTCCAGCCTCGAAGTGATGGATGGACGACATGCCGCACCGACCTGCTCCGCCAGGAGATGATGGTTGCAAGGCCGCTTTTGGTCTCCCCGCCGAGCATCTATACACCGAGCTGTTCCAGTCCTAAAAGGAGTGCTTGTGGTCGATCTGCGCATCTTGCTCCGGCGCCCCCTCGGCCGCACTCCGGGCCCTGCTCCCATCGCTTCTGCTCGGCACATGACGGGGTCCAGGCGATTGGTGGGTATTGGACATAGCCACCTCCAAGCCATCCAGGAGGCTTGGCAGCTCAGGCAGCAGGCAGATCCTGCGCAGGTTCCTGTGGCACGCTTCGTGCAGATGTTGGCGCCGGAGCTGACGCCGACCTTGATGCCGGATGACAGCCTGAACCCGGTGCTCCTCGCCGCCATTGGAAATGCAACGGAGGACGCCTCCGACCCGTTCCTGTTCGATTGCGTGTCCGGCAACGAGTATTACTTCATCGGGCTGGTCAATCATCCGCGTCGGTTCGACTTCGTGCTGCCGAGCCGGCCGGAACTCCCGCTTGGAAGAGGGACGGAGATCATCCCGTCGGAGCTGATGCGCCAGTCTCTGCAGGCGCAGATGCGCCATGCCCTGGCGATTCTGACCGCGTTGGCACGGAGCGTGCCCCATCGGCTATGGCACGTTCAGTCACCCCCGCCGCTCGTGGACAACGACTACATCCGGCTGCACCCGACGCACTTCGCCCAGCAGATCGCCGAGCACGGCGTGTCGCCACCTATCCTACGGATGAAGCTTTGGCTGCTGCAGTCGGAGATCTATCGCGACCATTGTGAGGCGCTCGGTATCGGTTTCCTGCCGGTGCCGGACGAGGCCACGGATGCGGAGGGGTTTCTTGACCAGCGTGGCTGGCCCCCGGATCCGGCCCATGCGAACACTTGGTATGGCGAGCTGGTGGTCCGGCAGCTCGATGCCTTGGCAAAGGTGGCAGGGCAGGAGTCGCTGGCATGACCACCCATCCCTACCGCACCCTTCCGGCCAGCGCCTTCTGGCGCAGGGCGGTGGCTGGCGTTGCCGTGCAGGATGTGGACCCCGTCGGCGAGGTCAGCTTCACGATCAGGCCTACCGACCGCGTGGCGACCGCCGGTAGCTGCTTTGCACAACACATCGCACGGTATCTGCGCGAGGCCGGCTTCCACTTTCTGATCACCGAGACCGTCCATCCCGTCGCATCGGCAGAATATGCGGAGGCATTCGGATACGGGTTGTTCACCGCCCGTTACGGGAACATCTACACCGCCCGTCAGCTTCTGCAGCTATTCCAGCGAGCCTACGGTTTGTTCGTGCCGAAGGAGGATGCGTGGCAGGAGTCCGATGGACGTTGGACCGATCCGTTCCGTCCACAGATCCAGCCGGGCCGGTTCCTCACCCGTGCCGAGCTTGAGGCGGACCGGGCGAATCATTTCAGCTGCATCCGGAGGGCGTTCGAGGAGCTCGATGTGTTCGTCTTCACGCTTGGCCTGACGGAAACATGGTCGTCGCGTCAGGACGATGCCGTTTATCCTCTATGCCCGGGTGTCGGTGGCGGCGCGTTCGATCCGGAGCGTCACGTGTTCAGGAACGCATCGGCGACCGACATCGTTGCAGATCTGCTGTCGTTCGTTGATTTGCTGCGCGGCGTCAATCCGGCCGCGCGAGTCATCCTGACGGTCTCGCCCGTACCGCTGGTGGCGACGGCAAGCGGTCAGCATATCTTGATCGCGACAACCTACTCGAAATCCGTGCTTCGGGTCGCGGCCGACGAGGCATCCCGGCAGCGTCCAAACGTTGCCTACTTCCCGTCCTTCGAGATCATCACGGACAGTTTCAACCGTGGCGCCTACTTTGCCGAGGACTGCCGCAGTGTCACAAAGGATGGAATGGAACATGTGATGCGCACCTTCCTGCGCCACTACACGGAAAGCTTGGCTGTCGCACCGCAATCGCCATCGGCTGCCGTCGATCTGCATACCTCACACATGAAGCATCTCGTGAAGGTCATCTGCGACGAAGAAGCCCTCGATCGTTTCGCCTGAAGCTCACCCACGCCGCCTCGGTGCCGTTCTGGTATCGGAGGATCGCTCCTCGACCTGGGATCGGCCGGGGCGACCTGCACTGTTCACCCGTCACGTCGCGCCACTGCGGATGGGCTCCTTGCCTCGATGCGAGAAAGATGGTCCAGGCGAGCGTCACCCTTCTGCTGGCCGGGCTGCATCCTCCTGCCGGCCTCGTCCAGATGGCGGCTCGCAGTCGACCACGTCCGGCTGATACCAGCCCCTTGTGGATCTCCCGGCCTATCGACCGGCGATCGATGGCTTCTCGAACCCGCGGACAACCGTGGATGCGGCCGGGAGGGTCTTCAGGCCATTCTGTCCACAAGCAATGGCAGCCACCACACCCCGGGGGCGTCCGGATCCGGCCGGTCCTGGATCCGGCATGCGGCCTGCTCCGGATTGGCGCGGCCCGGACCCGTCGCGTAGAAGGTCCTGGCCTCGGGCATGACCGCAACCGTATGAGCACCATGAACCAGCTAGCCACCAGCGCTGCCCGCCGGGACCTGCCGCTCCGCAGCGGCAGGACCGGGCCGATCCGCGTGCTCA
>CAXUDP010000109.1:0-12480 GCA_964249735.1 uncultured Acetobacteraceae bacterium
CGGCAGGCGTGGCGCACAGCGTCGCCGCCGTCATCCCGGCATGGAACGAGGAGGGTGCCCGTGAAGTGAGAAAGCGTGTCGGGAGGTAACCTATCCGAGGCTCCCCGCGAAGATTTTCCATGATGCGAGTAGGGAACGATGGATAGAACTGCGTCGGCAACCTCAAGACGTCGCGGCCGTCGGCTGCATCCGGTTCCCATCAGGATCATGCACTGGACCAACGCGGCTGCCATGCTGATCATGATCACGTCGGGCTGGGGCATCTACGACGACGACGTAGTGTTGCGCTGGGTGCACTTCCCGCAGCTGCTCCGGCTCGGCGAGTGGGCGGCGCCCTCGCTGAACTGGCACTTCGCCGGCATGTGGCTGCTGGTGTTCAACGGGCTGGCCTATCTGGGCTACGGCCTTGTCACTGGCCGCCTCCGGGAGCGCCTGCTGCCGATCCGCGTGTCCGACCTGGTCACGACGGTGCGCGACACGCTGCACCTCAGGATCGCGCATGAGGACCTGACCACCTACAACGCGGTGCAGAAGGTGCTCTACGTGGTCGTCATCCTGGCCGGCGCCTCGCAGGTGGTGACCGGGCTGGCGATCTGGAAGCCGATCCAGTTCTCCGGGCTGGTGTCGCTGCTGGGCGGGTTCCAGAGCGCGCGGGTCATCCACTTCCTCGGCATGAGCGTGATCGTCGGCTTCCTGCTCGTGCACGTGGCTTTGTCGCTGCTGGTGCCGCAGACGCTGTGGGCGATGCTGGCGGGGGGTCCGCGGGTCGGGCCGTCAGGGCACGGCGAGCCGGCAGCCCCGCCATGAGGTCGCGGTTCCGGCCGGACGAGGTTCCGGACCCGGCGATCATGGACGACCACCGGCCGCTGATCCGGTCGCTGGAGCGGCGGCGGCTGATCCGGGGCGGATTGTCGCTGGGGGCGCTGGCCATGCTGACCGGCTGCAACGTGCGCCGGCCAGACTCTGTGCAGGCGGCACTGCTGGCGATCCGCAACCTGAACGATGGCGTGCAGGCGCTGCTGTTCGATCCCACGAAGCTCGCGCCGACCTACCCGGCCTCGATGGTGCTGAACCCGCCCAAGTTCAACGCCTACTACGATGTGATGAAGGTCAAGCCGGTGGACGGGGCAAGCTGGCGTCTGGAGCTGTCCGGGCTGATCGCCGACAAGCGGCCCTGGACGGTGGATCAGGTCAACGCGTTGCCGCAGCGCACCGAGATCATCAAGCATGTCTGCGTCGAGGGCTGGGACTATATCGGGCAGTGGTCCGGAGTGCCGTTCCGCATCTTCCTGGAGCGCGTCGGCGCAGATCTGCGCGCGAAGTACGTCGCCTTCCGCACCGCCGACGATTATCCCAGCAGCATCGACATGGCGACGGCGCTGCATCCGCAGACCCTGCTCGCAACCCGGTATGGCGACGACATCCTGGCTGACCCGTTCGGCTACCCGCTGCGGCTGCGCATGTCGACCAAGCTCGGCTACAAGAACCCGAAGTGGATCACCGCCATCGAGGTCACCAACACCTACCCAGGCGGCTACTGGGAGAAAGACGGATACTCCTGGTTTGCCGGGCTCTGAGGCGATCGCGCGTGACACGCTTCCCCATCCTCCTCGCCAGCCTCCTGCTGGGCACTGCGGCGCTGGCGCAAAGCCATACCCCGGGCGGCATGCCGCCGCCATCGGGCATGAGCCTGGCGCAGTCCAACGCCATGCGTTTCCCGCAGCCGGTGCGGGTCGGCCAGCTGCTGCACCGGACGGTGCTGCAACCGGTGGAAAGCCAGACCGTGCTCGGCCGGGTGACGCAGGTGGTCCGCGACAACACCGGGACGATCGAGCTGGTGGTCGCGTATGGCGGCTTCCTGGGGATCGGCAGGCGGCCGATTGCGGTTCCGCTCGATGCAGCGGTGCTGCTCGGCGCCGACATGGAGATCGTCGCCTACACGCCGCAGCAGTTGCGCCACCTGCCGACCTACTCCGCAGCCGGCACCATGCCGGTGCCGCCCGACACGGTGGTCAGGGTCGGGCTTGCCAAGCCCTCGCATTGAGAAGCGTCGATCACGTGCCTTGTACGGGCTGCATCTTCCGCGACGGGGATCATCGCTTTCCGAAGCGGAAGTCGGCGGAAGTCACACGATAACCAGCGATCTTTCGCCTGAACCTCATCATCCTGCAGTCGGAGATTTTCGATGGGCTCAATCGATGTCCACACCCACTTCATTCCTGACAGCTACCTCCGCGAACTGGCTGATGTCGGCATCACGACACAGGAAATCGGTTTCCCGATGGCGCGCTGGGTCGAGTCCGAGCGCCTGGAGCTGATGGACCAGAATGACATCCAGGTGGAAGTGCTCTCGCTTTCCTCTCCCGCGCTTCGCTACTTTCACGGCGGAAAGGCAGCATCTGTCGCCCGTTCTCTGAACGAGGAACTTGCCGGGATCGTTGGAGGACACTCGACGCGCTTTGGCGGTTTCGGGATCCTACCACTGCCGGACGTCGATGCAGCGCTGAAGGAGATCGAGTATTCTCTGGACCATCTGAAGCTCGACGGCGTCGCTGTCATGACGAACTACGATGGCGTCTACCTTGGCAATCCCAAGTTTGCGCCGGTCCTGGACGAGCTCAACCGCCGCGAAACGGTCATGTTCGTGCATCCCACCGAGGGACCGTCCAACGACATCCTGGTGCAAGGCTATCCGGCGCCGGCATTCGAGTATCCGGCGGAAAGCACCCGCATGGTCGTAAGCCTGATCGACTCCGACACCATCACGCGCTGCCCCAACCTCAAGATCATCGTTTCCCATGGCGGCGGCACCCTGCCCCTCATCAAGCCGCGGCTTGCCGTGTTGCTGCCCTGGAAGCGCAAGGAAGACCCGCAGGCGGGCGCCGAGCGCGTCAATACCGCGATCGACTCGCTCTATTTCGATACCGCCATCGTAAGCTATCCGGCGTCCCTGGCAGCCATACACGCCATGCACGACGTATCGAAGCTCTTGACCGGCTATGATCTTCCCTTCTTTCCGGAAGGTGAGATCGCGACATCGCTCCAGAATCTTGCAGCGTTCCCGAACTTCTCGCCTTTTGATCGCGATCGTATCCTGAGCGGCAACGCGATCAGGATACTTCCGCGTTTCGCTGGGAAGTTGGGAGCCTAGGCCACGTTCGAAGCCAATCCGTCGCTTGCCTGATGGACCTGACACTTTACGAAGCGTTTGTCACAGGGTTATTGATCGACTGACAGAAAAAATCATTACGGCGGGCAAACCCTTGAAGGTTTGCCCGCTGATCCGTTTTCGTTCGCATATTTGCTGGAACCTTGGTTGCGGGGACACGCAACCGCCTTGACTTGCTGCTCACAGGCTGAACGCCATCGGCGAACGACCACAGCAAAGCCCGCGGTGCCATGCTCCTAAAGTGCCTCCGCGGGTTCTTTGCAAAGCAGACGGATTCCTAATGCGGGCGACGCGCGAACAGAAAGACCAGACAGAGCAGGATGGTGCCGAAGATGACCTGGCGTAGCCCTTCGGGCACGTCCAGGCTGACCAGCATCGCCTGCAACAGGATGACGGACAGGCTGCCCGCGATCGTCCCGATATAGCCGCCCTTGCCGCCGGACAGCCGCGTGCCGCCGATCACCACTGCTGCCACCGGTGGCAGCAGGTATCCGTCGCCCATGCCAAGATACGCCTGTGACGCGTAGCCGCTCAGCATGAGCCCCGCCAGCGCGGCACCCAGGCCGCTGGCGACGTAGACCATGAGGTAGGTCCGGCCGACCGGGACGCCCGACATCAGGGCAGCCAGCTCATTGCTGCCGACGGCATAGACGCGCCGACCGAAGGACGTCGCGGCCAGGGCAAGAACAGCTGCGAGTGCGCACAGCAGCCAGACCAGCGCCGCGACCGGCAGGCCGGCCACGTTGTCGAGCGCCAGCGCGTGCGCCAGCGGCGGAACATGCGGAGCGGAGGCGGCGGCATTGGTGTAGATCAGGGTGACGCCCTGGAGGATCAGGTTCACGCTGAGGGTCCAGATCAGCGAATGGATCCGCATAACCCAGATCCCGAACGCGTTGACCGTGCCGACCACCGTGCCGACAGCCAGCATCACCGCGACCGCCACCCAGGCGGAAGGATGGGATGCATAAAGGTTGGAGGCGGCGATGCCTGACAACGTCATCGTCCAGGGGATAGACAGGTCGATCTGCCCGAGCAGGATGGCGAGCGTCTCGCCGATCGCCACGATGCCAATGAGAGATGCCTGCACCAGCTGCAGCCGGATGGTCCCCCAGGACAGAAAGGCCGGGTTCACCGCGACGCTGAGCGCGAACACCACCAGCAGGATGACCATGGACAAGGTGGCGCCGGAGCGCGGAGCACGATGGCTCAAGCGGCCCGATGCGGCGGTGCCGCTCATGCCCTGCCTCGGCCGAGCAGCCTGGTCCAGTCGTCGATCCGGAGGCGCTGCACGCCAGCCGCCATCAGCACGAGGGCGAGCAGGCAGCCCTCGATCAGGTTCTGCCAGAACGATGGAACGCCCAGCACGCTGAGCAGGTTGAGGATCAGCGACAGGATGATGCCGCCGAGGATGGCGCCGGCTACGCTGCCACGGCCGCCGGACAGCGCCACCCCGCCCAGCACGGCGGCGGCCAGCGAATTCAGGGTGTAGAGGCTGCCAATGGTGGCGTCGCCGGAGGTGGTCTCGGCCGCGAGGAACAGGCCTGCGGCGGCGGCGAAGAAGCCGGACAGCATGTAGGTGGCGACCCGGATGCGCTGTACCGGCAGGCCGGACGCGTAGGCGCTGTCGTCGCTGTCGCCGATCGCGGTGATGAAGCGGCCGAGGCGGGAGCGGAACACCGGCACCCAGACCAGGAGGAGGAGCAGCGCGAGCAGGACCACCGCGTTGGGCAACACGCCGAGGTTGCTGGTCAGCAGGGTAGCGAAGCCGTCGGCGATGTGGCCGCCCGGCTGCGGCCGGAGCAGCAGGGCCAGGCCGTCATAGATGAACAGGGTCGAGAAGGTGGCGATCAGCGGCTCGAGCCGGCCGTACGCGACCAGCACGCCGTTGATCGCGCCGGCGAGCGTGCCGAGCGCCAGTGAGGCTACGGTGGTGAGCAGGATGCCGGCGAGGCCGTCACCCATGACGCTGGCGGCGAAGCAGTCCACCAGACTGACGATGGCGCCGATCGACAGGTCTAGGCCGCCGGCCAGTAGCACACAGGTCTGGCCCATCGCCACCAGCACCAGCGCCAGCGACGCGTTACCTAGGCTGGACAGGCCGAACGCCGACAAGGCGAGCGGCTGCTCGACGAAGTAGACGATCAGAATCGCCAGCAGCGCCACGGCGCAGAACAGCACGCCGCCCTGGCGCCGCAAGGTCCGGCCGACGCCGGCGCGCCTCATGCCGCGTCCCGCTCCACCGACCGGAACGACAGCGCCAGGATGTTCTCCTCGGTAATCCCGGCCCCCTCCAGGCTGCCGGCGATCCGGCCGCCGCGCAGGACCAGGACCCTGGAGCACAGGATGGAGAACTCGTTGAGGTCGGTGGAGTAGACCAGGATGGCCTTGCCCGCCGCGGCGAGGTCGCGGATGGTCGCGTAGAGGATGTCGCGCGCACCGGCGTCGACGCCGCGAGTCGGGTCGCAGAATAGGTAGACCTCGGCGCCGTGCGCCAGCCACTTCGCCGCCACCACCTTCTGCTGGTTGCCGCCGCTCAGGCTGCCGAGCGGACTCGCGAGCGAGGCGCACGTGATCCGAAGCCGGTCCACCAGGGCCTGGACCAGCGCGCGCTCACGCCCGCGATCGAGCAGCAGGGCGCGCCGCAGCCGGTCGAGCACGGCGATCGACACGTTGTCGCCGACCGGCAGGCCGAGAAAGCCGCCCATCGCCTTGCGGTCGTCCGGGATCAGCGCGAACGCGGCGACGATCGCCCGCCGCGGCGTGTGCGACAGAACGTCCCGTCCCTCCAGCCTGATCGTACCGCCCAGGCCGCGGCGGTAGAGGCCGAACAGGGCGAACAACAGCTCCTTCTGGCCTTGTCCCTCAAGGCCGGCCAGGCCGACCACCTCGCCGGGACGAAGGGCCAGGCTGATCCCGTCCAGTCGGCCGGGCAGCGACAGGTTACGGATGTCGAGCAGCACGTCGGACGCGTGCGGCGGCGGCGGGCGGAGCCGCTCCAGCCGGTCGGGGGTGTCGCCCAGCATCAGCTCCAGCGCCCGGTCCGGATCGAAGCCGGCGCGGGTCATGGTGCCGACCACCTGGCCGCCACGCAGCACCGTCACGACGTCGGACAGGGCCGACACCTCCTCCATCCGGTGGGAGATGAACACGATCGCACACCCGGCCGCCTGGAGCCGGCGGATCACGCCCACAAGGCGCTCCACGTCCGTGCGGCCGAGCGCCGAGGTCGGCTCGTCGAGGATCAGCACGCGGGGCTCGAACGACATCGCCTTGGCGATCTCGACCAGCTGCTGCTGCGCCAGCGACAGCTCGGCTACGGTGGCCTCGGGCGTGATGTCGTGCACGTCGAGTTGCGCCAGCAGCGCACGCGCGGCGGCGATGGAAGCGTTCTCGCGGATCCAGCCCAGCCGGTTGCGACGTTCCCGCCCGATCGACACGTTCTGCGCCACGGTCAGGGCCGGGAACAGGGACAGCTCCTGGTGGACGGTGGCGACGCCGGACCGGTAGGCGGCCTGGGGGGAGGTGAAGCGCACCGGCTGGCCGTCGAGCAGGAGGCTGCCCTCGTCCGGGCGGACCAGACCGGACAGGATCCTGACCAGGGTGCTCTTACCGGCGCCGTTGGCGCCGAGCAGCGTGTGCACCTCGCCCGGCATCAGCGCCAGCGACACGCCGGCCAGCGCGACCACGCCGCCGTAGCGCTTGGTCAGGCCGGAGGCATGCAGGATCGGCGGCTGCATGGAAGATGAGCCTACTTCACGACGTCCGCGACCGGGATGCTGATCCCGCACTTGGGGATGTTGATGTCGGTGACGAAGCTGCTCGGCCGATCGGGGAAGTAGTCGGTGCCCGCCTTCATCGTGTCCGAGGTGATGGTGGTCAGCGGGATGCTGGCCGCCTGCGGCAGGGGCTTGCCGGACAGGGAGGCGATTGCCGCCAGCAGGCCTGCGGCGGCCAGGCTCGGCGACTGGCCGATCACCATGACCGGAACGTGGCGCTCGGCCGCCAGCTGCATGAAGCCGTTGTCTGACTCGCCCGTCATCGGCACCGGGGCGACGCCCAGCTGCAGGAAGGCCTGCAGCGCGCCGGTGGCGCCCTCGGTGCCCCACACGCCGCCGATGTCGTGGTGGGTGGACAGGGCGTCCGCGGTCACCTTCTGGTTGGTGCCCACGTCCCAGTTGCCGTAGACCGAGACGATCTTCAGGTTCGGGTGCCTGGCGAAGACCGACATCGCGCCCTCGGCCTGGATGTTGTCGACGGTGGTGCCGGCCAGCCCGTGCACCATCAGGATCGACTTGCCATCCGGCACGTGCGCGACCAGGAACTCGGCCCACTGCCGGCCCATCTCGCGCTGGTCCTCGTTCACCGCGATCGCCTTCGGCGTCGTCACCACGTTGTCGAACGACACCACCACGATGCCGCGGCCGGTGGCCTGGTTGAGCACGCTGTCCAGGCCGGAGGCGGAGGCGGCGTTGACCACGATGGCGTCGTAGCCGGACAGGATCATCTCGCGGATCTGCGCGATCTGCTGCGCGACGTCGTTGCCGGCGTTGTAGACCTTGAACGCCTTGAGGTGGGAGACGACCTCGGGCTGCTTCGCGTAGGAGGCGACGGCATTCAGCATCTCCGTGCGCCAGTTGTTGCCGTAGAGCGAGTTGCTGAACGCGATCCGGAACGGGCCGGTCTTGTGCTGCCCGGCGATCGTGCCCGTCGACGGCTGCGCCTTGATGAAGCACTGCGACAGCGTGGCGTCATCAAGCAGGTCGGCGGCGTTCGCACCGGCCGAGTTGCCGAGCAGGCAGCCGAGCAGGAGAACGGTGCATTTCATCTGGGAGCTCCTTGGACCGGACCGGTTGATTGAATGCCGATGGTTCTGGCAGGCGTCATCGGCGGGGCAGCCTGCGGTTCCAGGCGGCGCGGCGGCCGCGCGGAAGGTCGTTCCGGCGGCGGCGGGATCGACCTGATGGTGCCAGGAGCGTTTCGTGATCGGGTCTGGGTCATGATCCTCCCCGACTGTGCCGCGTCGTGTCGCGCTGCCTTGTTCGAGGCGGTCAGCTTTGCTCAGTTCGCGCAACCTGTCCACTGGACGTGCGCGTTGCGCGCATGTTTGCTGCTACTTGCGTGAAGCGGGATGGCGCGCCTCAGATGCACCGTCTGTTGCGGTGCGAGATTTTCGTCCACCGTGTCCGAGGGGCGGATGAAGGATGCTGCCCGGGCTTGAAAAATGCGCGTAACACGCAGAAATCAGCCCCAACCGCCGAGGCTTGGACACGATGCAGCTGCCAATCAAGCGGACGCTGGAGCGGATCCCGGGCGGGATGATGGTGGTGCCGCTTGGCATCGGGTCCCTGTTCGCGACCTTCGCGCCTGGCACCGCAGGCTTCTTCGGCTCCTTCACCGGGGCGCTGTTCCACGGGGCGCTGCCGATCCTGGCCGTGTTCTACGTGTGCATGGGCTCCACCATCGCCTTGGGCGCCCTGCCCCGGGTCGCCCGCCGCGGCGGCGTGCTGCTGGCCACCAAGATCGTGCTCGGCATCGCGGCCGGCCTCGTGCTGGGCCACCTGCTGGGCGAGCGTCCGGTCGCGTCGGGATGGTTCGCCGGCTTGTCCACCCTGGCGGTGGTGGCGGCGATCAATGACACCAACGGCGGCCTCTACATGGCGCTGATGAACCAGTTCGGGAGACCGGAGGAGGCCGGCGCCTACTCGGTGATGACGCTGGAGTCGGGACCGTTCCTGACCATGGTCACGCTCGGCGTGGCCGGGTTGTCGGCGTTCCCCTGGCAGGCCCTGGTAGGCGCGATCCTGCCGCTGGCCGCCGGGATCGTGATCGGCAACCTGGACCGCGACATGCGGGCGTTCCTGGGCTCCGCGGCGCCCGCGATGATCCCCTTCTTCGCCTTCGCGCTCGGAACCACGCTGGACCTGCACAAGGTGTGGAGCGCCGGCCTGCTCGGGCTGGTGCTGGGGGTGGCGGTGACGCTGGTCTCCGGGCTGGTGCTGATCGTCGCGGACAAACTGGCTGGCGGCACCGGCACCGCCGGGATCGCCGCCGCGTCGACCGCCGGCAACGCCGCCGCGGTGCCGGCGCTCATCGCCGCCGCCAATCCGGCCTACGCAGCCGCGGCAGGCCCTGCGACCGTGCTGGTCGCCGCCTGCGTCATCGTGACCAGCCTGCTGGTGCCCGTGGTCACGGCGCAGTGGGCACGGCGGAACGGACGGGCGGGCCTGCCGGAGACGGCGAATGCCTGACACGGTGATCATCGCCGACGACCTGTCGGGGGCAGCCGATTGCGGCATCGCCTGCGCCGCAGCCGGTCACGAGACGATCGTGGTGCTGGGCGAGCGGCCGGACGAGCCGTCCTGCCACGTGCTGGCGGTCGACGCCGACACGCGAGGACGCGAACGGGACGACGCGGCGGCGGAAACCGCGCGGCTGGTTCGCCTGCACGCGCCGGCGACGCGCCTGCTGTTCCGCAAGCTCGACTCCACGCTGCGCGGTCACGTGGCGGCGGAGCTGGCGGCGCTGCTTGCGGTGCGACGGGAGGCGGGGCCGGCGGCCATCCTGCTGGCGGCGGCGTTTCCCGCGACCGGGCGCACCACCCGGGACGGTGTGCAACTGCTGGACGGGGTGCCGTTGCAGGACACGGTGATCTGGCAGCGCGAGCGCATGACCGGCAGGGCGTTCCTGCCGGAGATGCTCGGCGCCGCCGGGTTGCGCACGATGGTGATCGGACTGGAGCAGGTCCGTGCGGACGGGCTGCGGCTTCTGATCGAGCGCTCGGCAGCCAGACCGCTGCTGGACGTGCTCGCCTGCGACGCGGAAACCGAGGACGACCTTGCGCGGATCGCGGCGGCGGGGATCGGGCTCGGGCCGTCGCTGGTCTGGGCCGGTGCAGCGGGGCTGGCGGCAGGGCTTGCTCGGTTGCTGCCCCATGCGGGTCCACCATCCCGGCCGGGTCCCGTTCCGATGGGTCCGATCGAGGGGCCGGTGCTGTTCGTGGTGGGCTCGATGTCGGCGGTGTCGGCACGGCAGGTCGCATCCTTGTCGGTCCTGCCGGAGGTCGAGCCGCTGGTGGTGGCGTCGGAGGTGCTGCGGCAGGGCGACGGGTCGCCCGCCTGGCAGGAAACCGAGGACGCGCTCGACCGGGCGCTCGGCTCCGGTCGTGACGTCGTGGTGTCGCTGGCGGCGGAGCCTGACGCCGACCCGCGCGAGGGGCTGGCGCTGTGCCACGCCCTTGCCCGCCTGACGGCACCACATGCCGGGCGCATCGGCGCGCTGGTGTCCGCGGGTGGGGAGACCGCGCGGGCGGTGCTGCTGGGGTTCGGGGCGACCGGGCTGCGGCTCCGGGGCGAGATCGAGGCTGGCGTGCCGCTCGCGGTCGCCGAAGGCAGCCGGCCGCTCCCGGTGATCACCAAGGCCGGAGCGTTCGGCCGCGACGACACGCTGCTGCGTTGCCGCGCCGTGCTGCACGACGGCTATCCTTCCATCCATTCCCGATCGGAATCATGTTCATGAACAGCTCGACGTCCAACGCCGTGCCGGCCGCGCCGGTGCCGGAGGGGTTCCTGCCGGTAGTGGCCATCACTATGGGAGACGCCACCGGCGTCGGGCCCGAGGTGATCATGAAGAGCCTGGCCCATGCGGAGCTGTATGGGCGCTGCCGCCCGCTGGTCATCGGCGATGCGAGGCGGCTGGAGAAGGCCGGAAGGATCGTGGGAGTTCCGCTCGCGGTGCGTGCGGTCGAGGGGATCGAGGACGCGCGGTTCGAAAGCGGGACGGTCGACTGCCTCGACCTGCGGCTGATCCCGGAGGACCTTCCGTTCGGGACGCTGTCGCCAATCGCGGGCGACGCGGCGTTCCAGTACCTGCGGGTCGCGACGGAGCTTGCGGTCGCCGGCAAGGTCGCGGTGATCTGCACGGCGCCGCTCAACAAGGAGGCGCTGCATGCGGGCGGCCACGACTATCCGGGGCATACCGAGATGCTGGCCGCACTTACCGGCACCGGGGAGGTGTCGATGATGCTGACCGCGCCGAAGCTGCGAGTGATCCACGTCACCACCCATATCGGCCTGATGGATGCGATCAGGAAGATCGAGCCGGGCTTGGTGGAACGCACCATCGCTCGCGGCTACGGGGTTCTGGAAAAGGCCGGGCTGGAGCGGCGCAGGATCGGCGTCTGCGCGATCAACCCCCACGCCGGCGAGAACGGGCTGTTCGGCCAGGGCGAGGAAGCGGAGAAGATCGTCCCGGCCATACAAGCGTGCCGGGCGAAGGGGTGGGACGTGGAAGGGCCGCTTCCGGCCGACACGCTGTTCTTCCGCGCCGGGCGCGGCGACTTCGACATGGTCGTGGCGATGTATCACGATCAGGGGCACGGGCCGGTCAAGGTGCTGGGGCTGGAGGCCGGGGTGAACATCACTGTTGGCCTGCCGGTGATCCGGACGTCGGTCGACCACGGCACGGCGTTCGACATCGCCGGCACGGGCCAGGCGGACGAGCGGTCGCTGCTGGAGGCGCTGCGCCAGGGGATCGCTCTCGCGCCGAAGGCCGCCTGACGCTGCGATGAAGGCGGGAAAGGCGCGTCGCGCGGACATCCTGCGCCGGATCGCTGGCGGGCAGATGAGCGCGGAAACCCTCGCCGAGGAGTTCGGCGTGTCCTTGTCGACCATGCGGCGCGACCTCGACATCCTAGCCCGCGATGGCGCGTTGCTGCGGACCTATGGCGGGGCGGCGCCGGTCGGCTTCCTGTTGCCGGAACAGTCGTTGGCCGAGCGGAGCGGCGAAAAGGCGCCGCAGAAGCGCATGATCGCTCGGCTTGCGGGTAGCATCATCCAGGCTGGCGAAACCATCATCCTGGACGCTGGCACCACGACAGGCGCCTTAGCGGACGTGCTGCGATTGCGCTCGGACCTGCGGATCATCACCGGTGGCCTGACGAGCCTGACCGCTCTTGCGGGCGCGACCGGTGTCGAGGTTCTCGCGCTGGGAGGCGTGTTGCGGCCGCTGAGTCTCGGCTTCGTCGGACCGCATGCGGAGCACGTGCTTCGCCGGACTACCGCGTCACGCGCTTTCCTTGGTGCGGACGGCGTCGTCGCAGGCCGAGGCCTTTGCGAGGCAACCGCCGATCAGGCGTCGCTCAAGGAGCTGATGGCGATGCGAGCCGACGCTGTATACGTGTTGGCAACAGCCGACAAGTTAGGACGGGCCGTATCACAGGCATGGACACCGCTTGACCGTCCTTGGACGCTGGTGACGGATGCCGATGCGACGGAAGCTCAGCTGCGACCGTTCCGTGATCTTGGCATCGTTAC
>CAXUDP010000110.1:0-12413 GCA_964249735.1 uncultured Acetobacteraceae bacterium
AGATCGGGTAGAACAGGTTGGCCGGGAACGCTGCCATGAACTGCGCCACCGGCTGTGCCCGGCGCGCCCAGATCGGGCGCAGGCCGAGCCAGACCCCGACCGGCACCCAGACCAGCGTCGCCAGCACGATCATCAGGACCACGCGGGTCAGGGTGTAGCTGCCGAGCAGCACGACGTGGCCGATCTCGGCCAGGCTGAAGTTGGCCCGCGCGTAGAGCGTCACCTGCCAGGCGGCGACAGCGGCGGTCAGGATCAGCAGGGAGAACCACAGCCCGTCGCCGAGCCGCCTCGGCACAAGGTTGCGTCGCTGCGCCGACGGGCGCGGCCCGAGCGGCAGCCCGCCGATGGTCGTCAGCATGTCGCTGAACAGCCGGCTGCCACGGTTCAGCAGGCGGGTGCGGCGAAGCAGCGCCAGCATCCAGGGGTCCTCGGCCACGGCACCGGCGGTGGTCTCGAAGCGGAACCGTGCCGACCAGGCGACCAGCGGCCGGAACAGCAGCTGGTCGTAGAGCAGGATCACCACCAGCATGGTCAGGATCGCCTCGAACACGGCGACGATGTTGCGCTGCCCGATCGCGGCAGAGATGAACGAGCCGATGCCGGGCAGGGTGACGTTGGTGCCGCCGACGGTGAAGGCCTCGGCCGCCACCAGCATGAACCAGCCGCCGGACATCGACATCATCGCGTTCCACACCAGGCCCGGCATGGCGTAGGGCACCTCCAGCCGCCAGAAGCGCTGCCAGGCGGACAGGCCGAAGCCGCGCGATACCTCCTCGAGGTCGGCCGGCACCGTCTTCAGCGACTGGTACATGCTGAACGCCATGTTCCAGGCCTGGCTGGTGAAGATGGTGAAGATCACCGCGAGCTCCGCGCCCAGCACGCGGCCGGGGAACAGGCCCATGAAGAACACCACGGTGAAGGTCAGGAAGCCCAGGATCGGCACCGACTGCAGGATGTCGAGGATCGGGATCAGGAGCGCGCCGGCGCGACGGCTCTTCGCCGCCCAGACCGGATAGGTGAAGGTGAACAGCAGGGACACGGCCAGGGCCGCGAACATGCGCAGGGTGGTGCGTATCGCGTAGCCGGGGAGATAGGCGGCCTGGAGGTGGATCTCGGTGGCGCCGGGCGCCGACAGCGGGGCAAGCGTGTGCCGGGCGATGCTGCCGAACGCCAGGGCCAGGCCCAGCATCACCAGGATGGCGACGAAGTCGAACAGGTTGGGACGGGTCTGGACGGAGGCATTGGCCGGGACGCGCATGGCGGCAAAGCGCATTGGCAGCATAGAAGCCCCTCAGTCAGCGGTCCTGTTCATCGTGCGCCGGCTTTACCCTACCTCAGGGTGCGTCACCAGCCGGGGTGTTCGTGCCGGTTGCGGGGCGGGTTCCGTCGATGCCGGTGCTGCCGAAGCCACCTTCGGCGCGCGCCGTCCTGTCCAGGGCTCCGACCTCCTCCCACTCGGCCCGGAGCACCGGCGACAGCACCGCCTGGGCGATCCGCATCCCGCGCTCGATCGCGAACGGCGTGGTGCCGGCGTTCATGACGATGACCTGCAGCTCGCCGCGATAGTCCTCGTCGACCGTGCCGGGCGCGTTCGGCACCGTGATGCCGTGTCGCAGCGCCAGGCCCGACCGTGGCCGGATCTGCAGCTCGTGGCCGGGCGGCAGCGCCACCGCGAGACCGGTCGGCACCAGCACGCGCTCCCCCGGCGCCAGCGTCACGGTGTCCGCCACCGCTGCGAGCAGGTCCATGCCGGCAGCGCCCGCGGTGGCGTAGGCGGGCAGCGGCAGCCCCGCCGAATGCGGCAGGCGGCGGACCTGGATGGCCAGGACCGGGGCGGTCACGGCGCGGGGCTCCCGGCCAGGTGCGCCGCGATGCGGGCGGCGAGACGGATGGCCACTTCGGTCTTGTCCAGGCGCGGCCAGGTCTCGATGCCGGCGGCGGTGACGAGGTGGACCTGGTTGTGCAGGCCGCCCATCACGCCGCCCCCCGCGCCACCGGTCGTGCCGACGTCGTTGGCGACGATCCAGTCGCAACTCTTGGCGACGCGCTTGGCCTGCGCGTTCTCCAGCAGCGCGTCGGTCTCGGCCGCGAAGCCGACCACCAGCGCCGGCCGGTGCGGGCCGGGCACGGACAGGTGGGCGAGGATGTCCGGGTTGAGGACCAGATCCAGCGAAAGCGTGTCACCGCCGGGCCGCTTCTTCAGCTTGCCCGGTGACCGCCAGGCGGCGCGCCAGTCGCCGACCGCGGCCGCGAGCACGGCGACGTCGGCAGGACCGGCGGCCTCGCAGGCAGCCAGCATCTCGTGGGCGGTCTCGACCACGACGCGGGTGATCCCTGGAGGGGCCGGCAGGGCGGTCGGGCCGCTGACCAGGGTGACGCGTGCGTCGCGGGCGGCGAGGGCTGCGGCGATGGCGTAGCCCTGCCGGCCGCTGCTCCGGTTGGCGAGGTAGCGCACCGGGTCGATCGCCTCGTGGGTCGGGCCGGCGGTGACCAGGGCGTGCCGGCCGGCGAGGTCCTGCGGCACAGAAGCGTCCGACAACAGGGCGGCGATCGCGTCCAGGATCGCCGGCGGCTCGGCGAGGCGGCCGGGCCCGAACTCGTTGCAGGCCATCACCCCGTCGTCCGGTCCGACCAGTCGGACGCCGCGGGCGCGCAGCGTGGCGACGTTGGCGGTCGTGGCGGGGTGCTGCCACATCCGCACGTTCATCGCCGGCGCCGCCAGCACCGGGGTGTCGGTGGCGAGCAGCAGGGTGGTGGCGAGGTCGGAGGCGAGGCCGGCGGCCATCTGCGCCAGGATGTCGGCCGAGGCCGGGCACACCACCACGAGGTCGGCGGAGCGCGACAGGGCAATGTGGCCCATCTCGCTCTCGTCGGTGAGCGACCAGAGCGTGGTGTGCACCGGGGCACCGCTCAGCGCCTGCAGGCTGAGCGGGGTGACGAACTGCGCGCCGCTGGCGGTCAGCACGCAGCGCACCGCGCAGCCGCGCCCGGTCAGCAGCCGGATCAGCTCCAGCGCCTTGTAGGCGGCGATCCCGCCGCTGACGATCAGCAGCACGCGCTTCCCGTGCAGCGGGTCGGGGAGGTGGGTCACAGGCGCCAGCCGGAATGGATCGCCGCGATCCCGCCGGACAGGTTCTGCACCGCGACCCGGGCCAGGCCGGCATCGCGCAGCATCTGCGCCAGCGCCTGCTGGTCGGGGAACTTGGCGATGCTTTCGGCCAGGTACCGGTAGCTGGCCGCGTCACCCGCCACCGCCTGGCCCAGCCGCGGCAGCACCCCGAACGACCAGGCGCGGTAGACCGGCGCCAGCACCGCCACCTGCACGCGGGAGAACTCCAGGCAGAGGAACCGTCCGCCGGGCTTCAGCACCCGCCTGGCCTCGGACAGCACCGCCGCCTTGTCGGTGCAGTTGCGCAGGCCGAACGCGATCGACACCCGGTCGACGCTGCGGTCCGGGAGCGGTAGGCGCTCGGCGTCGGCGACCAGGAAGCGGAGGTTGCCGATCAGGGCATTCTCCACCGCCCGCGTGTGGCCGACCGCCAGCATGCTCGCGTTGATGTCGGACAGGATCGCGGGACCGCCGCCGGCGCGCAGCCAGCCGAAGCTGATGTCGCCGGTGCCGCCTGCCAGGTCGAGCAAGGTCGATCGCGGCCGCGGCGACAGCGCGGCGACGAAGGCGCGCTTCCAGGCGCGGTGGATGCCGAGCGACATCAGGTCGTTCATCAGGTCGTAGCGTGGCGCCACGCTGTCAAACACGGCGCGCACCATCGGCTTCTTCTGGTGCAGCGGCACGTCGCGGAAGCCGAAATCGGTGGTGGGCGGAATGGTGGCCTGTGGATTGTCGCTCATGGGAGCCCGGTATAGCGTGCTGCCGAGCGATGCCGGAACTCCCAGAAGTCGAGACCGTGATGCGCGGGATGCGGGCGCATCTCGAAGGGCACACCATCATACGCGCCGAGATGCGTCGGCCTGACCTGCGCTGGGCGATGCCGCCGGAGCTCGCCACCCGGCTGCGTGGCGCCCGGGTGGAGGGCTTCCGGCGTCGGGGCAAGTACATCCTGATGCGGCTCGACGGTGGCGACAGCATGCTGCTGCATCTCGGCATGTCCGGCCGGGTCAACCTCGTCCGGCTCGATCCCGCGGTGCCGGTGGTGGTGGGACGGCACGAGCACGTGGTGATCGAGACCGAGCAGGGCTGCCGGTTCGGCCTGGTCGACCCGCGCCGGTTCGGGGCGATCGACCTGCTGCCGACCGCCGGAGAGGACGCGCATCGCCTGCTGGCGGGCCTGGGCCCGGAGCCGCTGGAGCCGGGGTTCGGCCCGTCTGTGCTGGCGGCAGCCCTGGCCGCGCGGCGGACCAGCCTCAAGGCGGCGCTGCTGGATCAGCGTGTCGTGGCGGGGCTCGGCAACATATACGTGTGCGAGGCGCTGTTCCGGGCGCGGCTGTCGCCGGAGCGGGAGTCGGGCAGCGTCGGCCGGGCCGCAGTCGGGCGGCTGGTGGTCGCGATCCGCGCGGTGCTGGAGGAGGCGATCGCCGCGGGCGGGTCGTCCCTGCGCGATTACGTCCAGCCCGACGGGGAGCTCGGCTTCTTCCAGCACGCCTGGCGCGTCTACGGCCGGGCGGGCGAGGGTTGCCCGGACTGTCCGGGCCTGCCGGCCTGTCCCGGCATCGGCCGCATCGTGCAGGGCGGCCGGAGCAGCTTCTTCTGCCCGCGGCTGCAGCGCTGAACCGGGCGGCCGCCTCACCGCGACGTTGCTTGACGCCAGCCGGGATCGTGTCCTAGAAGACCGACCCTTCGCCGGATGGGCTCGGCACCCGGGACCTACCGGTTCCTGCCGCCCCCGGCTCATGACTGCGTCGTAGTGAACAGAGAACAATGGCGAACACCGCATCGGCGCGCAAGCGCATCCGGCAGACCGAAGTCCGCACCGCACGCAACGCAGCGCGCAAGTCACGCATGCGCACCTTCATCAAGAAGGTCGAGACCGCGATCGCATCGGGTAGCAAGGAGCAGGCCGCGGCCGCGCTGCGCGACGCGCAGCCGGAGATGCAGCGGGCGTCCGGCAAGGGCGTGATCCACGCCAACACGGTGTCGCGCAAGATCTCGCGCCTGTCCGCCCGGATCAAGGCGATCACGGCCGTCTGATCGCCGGCCGGTCAGATCAGTACCGCCGCAGCGGGCCGCGTGCATGCACGCGGCCCTTTTTGTTGCGCTTGTCACGCATGCGTCGCCCCGCGCAAGGCTGGATGCGATGTCGATTTCGTCTTGACTGTGCCGTAGTCAGCGCTTTTCGCATCGCTCCCAGATTCCCGTTGCCACCCACCACGCTGCGGCTTATCGTCTTGGAACGGTCATGACGCCGACCGGTCGCTGCGAAAACCGCATCTCCCTGCTTGTGCACGGTTGAACGCGCCGCGTGTTGCGGCCCGTGTCGTATCGTCCGCGCATCGGCGAAGGATGCAGTGCCGGCAACGAGCTTTGGCGTCAATGGCAGAGCGGGTGGGGTGCGAGTGACGTCCAGCAGGCATGAGTCGGGTGTCCTGAGCGGCGCCTTGGCCGACACGGTGATGGAGCGGTCGGCCGACGCGGTCGCAGCTTCGGACGCTCATCCGCTCGCGGCGCACTGGTCGCGCATCTGCAGCCGGTTGCAGGCCGAGGTCGGGGAGGTGGAGTACCATACCTGGCTGAGACAGATGACGCTCGGGCCTGTCGATCACGACGAGATCACGCTCTACCTGCCGACCCGCTTCCTGCGCGACTGGGTACGCAGCCAGTACGGCGACCGCCTCGGCACCCTTTGGAACGGCGAGATCGCCGCCGTCCGTCGCGTCGAGCTGATGCTGTCGCCGGACCTCCGTGCGCCCGCCGCTTCGGCGGCAGCAGCTCCGTCGGCGCCCGCCGCGCCGGTGCAGACGGCCGCTCCCGCTCCCGTCCATGTTCCTTCCGTCGCAGCGCCGACGGAGCCGCGCGGCGACCTCGCGGCACCGCTCGACCCGCGCTTCACCTTCGACGGCTTCGTCGTCGGCAAGCCGAACGAGTTCGCCTATGCCTGCGCCAGGCGCGTGGCGGAACGGCCGTCCAGCCCCGGCTTCAACCCGTTGTTCCTCTACGGCGGGGTAGGGCTCGGCAAGACGCACCTGATGCACGCGATCGGGCTCGAGCTGACCCGTGCGGCGCGCGCGGCCGGCCCGGTGTCGGTCGCCTACATGTCGGCCGAGAAGTTCATGTACCGCTTCATCGCCGCGATCCGCTCGCAGCAGACCATGGAGTTCAAGGAGCAGCTGCGCTCGGTCGACGTGCTGATGATCGACGACCTGCAGTTCCTGATCGGCAAGGACAACACGCAGGAGGAGTTCTTCCACACCTTCAACGCGCTGGTGGATGCCGGCAAGCAGATCGTGGTGTCGGCCGACAAGTCGCCGTCCGACCTGTCCGGGCTGGAGGACCGCCTGCGCACGCGGCTCGGTTGCGGCATGGTCGCCGACCTGCACGCCACGACCTTCGAGCTGCGCATCTCCATCCTGGAAGCCAAGGCGCTGGCGTCCGGCGTCGCGGTGCCCCCCAAGGTGCTGGAGTTCCTGGCACACAAGATCACCACCAACGTGCGTGAGCTCGAAGGCGCGCTCAACCGCATGATCGCGCACGCCAACCTGTTCGGGCGCCCGGTGACGCTGGACGCGACCCAGGAGGTGCTGCACGACATCCTCAAGGCGCACGACCGGCGCGTCACCATCGAGGAGATCCAGCGCAAGGTTTCTGAACACTGGAACATCCGCCTGACCGACATGAGCTCGGCACGCCGCGCGCGTGCAGTGGCGCGTCCGCGACAGGTGGCGATGTATCTCGCCAAGCAGCTCACCTCGCGCTCCCTGCCCGAGATCGGACGCAAGTTCGGCAACCGCGACCACACCACTGTCATGCACGCCGTCAGCCGGGTGACCGAGTTGATGGAGGTCGACACCGCGTTCGCAGAGGACGTGGAGCTGCTCCGCCGCATGCTGGAGAGCTGAGAAGGGAGGCTGGCAGCCGGACGCCGCCTGCGACCCGTTCGGGCAAGCCGTCATGATCTGCTCAAGGTTGCGGACGCCCGAGAGGCGGCAGCGACGAGAAGCGTCCTTCCGAAGCCGGTCCCGGCACTCGACATTCGCGACGCGACGTTCCGGTCGAAGTTCGGCGGCCGTACTGCCGGGAGTGTGGCGAACCGATGAGCTGCCTCGTCCAGGTTGCGGCGTGCGGCCACCTCGACCGGGCCGGTCCGCTTGCTGGGCGGAGCGACCTGTGCGACCGGGTGCTGCACGTCTTCACCTGCGAGCGGCCGACGGTCTGCTCCTTCCGGGAGCCGCAAGCCGGAGCGACGGCCGCTTTCTTCCCCACCCACGGCGGCAAGCCGCGAGACCGGGAGGCGACAGCGACGCTTCGTCCGTTTCCGGACGGCCAGCCCGGATTGTTCCCTTCGCGTCGACCGCTCCACCATGCGACGCAGGCCGGGCCGTGACGGCCTCTAGACCCCTGCTTTCCCTGGGTCCTGCCGGCTGCTAGGGTCATCGTTCCGTTTGCGATCCCGCCAGAAGACTTCCGCGAGACCAGGACCATGAAGCTCAAGGCCGACCGCGCGACGCTGCTCAAGGCGCTCGCCCACATCCAGAGCGTCGCCGAGAAGCGCAACACGATCCCGATCCTGGCCAACGTCCTGATCGCCGTCCGCGGCGGGCGGCTGACCCTGACCGCCACCGACATGGAGATCGCCATCGTCGAGGAGGTGGCCGCCAACGTCAGCCGGGAGGGATCGACCACGGCGCCGGCCTCGGTGCTGTTCGAGATCGTGCGCAAGCTGCCCGACGGTGCGGACGTCGAGCTGGACCAGGCGGGCGGCGACGCACCGCTGGCGCTGCGCGCGGGGCGCTACGCCACCAGCCTGAACGTGCTCGCGGTGGACGACTTCCCGTCCATGACCGCAGGCACCCTGCCGCACCGCTTCCGCATCCCGGCGGTGGTGCTGCGCGGCCTGATCGACCGCTCGCGCTTCGCGATCAGCACCGAGGAGACGCGCTACTACCTGAACGGCATCTACCTGCATCCGGCGAAGGGCGAGGCCGGCGACATGCTGCGCGCGGTCGCCACCGACGGGCACCGGCTGGCGCGCGTCGAGACCGAGCTGCCGCCCGGTGCTTCCGGCATGCCCGGCGTGATCGTGCCGCGCAAGACCATCGCCGAGCTGCGCAAGCTGCTCGACGAGGCGGGCGAGGATGTCGAGATCGCGCTGTCCGACACGCGGATCCAGTTCACCGTCGGCACGGTGATGCTGACCAGCAAGCTGATCGACGGCACCTTCCCGGAGTACGAGCGCGTGATCCCGCGCGACAACGACAAGATCCTTCGCGTCGGCAAGCGCGACTTCGCCGACGCGGTGGCGCGCGTGTCCGCGATCAGCCAGGAGCGGTCGCGTCCGGTGAAGCTGTCGCTGGAGCGGCACCTGCTGACCCTGTCGGCGGCGAGCCCCGATCAGGGAACCGCCAAGGAGGAGCTCGACGAGGGACGCGTGAGCTACGACTCGTCGCCGATCGAGATCGGCTTCCAGGCGCGCTACCTGAACGACATCACCGACCAGATCGACAAGAACGTGGAGTTCGTGTTCTCCGACAGCGCCGCACCCACCGTGGTGCGCGACGTCGACAGCCCGTCCGCGCTCTACGTGCTGATGCCGATGCGGGTCTAGCCGCCCGCACGCGTGCAGCCAACGGCGCCGCTGCTGGTCCGGCTGGCGCTGACCGACTTCCGCAACTATCCCGCCCTGGTCTGGCGCAACCGGGCGCGGGTCGTGGTCGTCACCGGGCCGAACGGCAGCGGCAAGACCAACCTGCTCGAGGCGGCATCGCTGCTGGTGCCGGGGCGCGGGTTGCGCGGCGCGCGCATGAGCGAGCTGCCGCGTCACGGTGCGGTGCACTGGGCGGTGGCGGCGCGGTTCGACGACGGGCAGGAAGGCTTCGAGATCGGCACCGGGACGGTGCCGGACGGACCGCCCGGCCGGCGTGTGTTCCGGCTCGACGGCGCGCCGCTGCGCAGCCGCGGTGCTGTCGCCGAGCGCCTGTCCGCGATCTGGCTGACCCCGCAGATGGATCGGCTGTTCGTCGAGGGCGCCTCGGGACGCCGCCGCTTCCTCGACCGCCTGGTGCTGGCCCTGGAGCCTGGCCACGCCCGTGAGATCGCGGCGCACGACGAGGCCATGGGTGGCCGCAACCGGCTGCTGGCGACCGGACGCGCGCAGGGTGCCTGGATCGACGGGCTGGAGCTGTCGATGGCGCGCCACGCGGTGGCCGCCGCCGCGGCGCGTCGTGCGCTGGTCGGACGGCTGAACGTGCGCGCGGACATGGCGTGTCTCGAGCCGACCGGGTTCCCGTCTGCGCGGCTGTCGCTGTCCTGTCCGGTCGCCGACCGCCTCGACGGGGAGCCGGCGCTCGCGGTGGAGGACTGGCTGCGTGCGGCGCTGGCGGCGGGGCGAGAAGCGGACGCGCGCGCCGGCAGCGCGGCCCTGGGGGCGCATCGGGCCGACCTGCTGTTGTCGGACGGCGAGACCGGGCGGCAGGCGGCGACTGCCAGCACCGGCCAGCAAAAGGCGCTCCTGATCGGCGTTGTGCTGGCGCATGCGGCGCTGGTCGGGTCGCTGCGCGGGGACGCGCCGCTGCTGCTGCTGGACGAGCCGCTGGTGCATCTGGACAGGGCACGCCGGGAGGCGCTGTTCGCGGCGCTGGAACGGCTGTCTTCGCAGGTGCTGCTGACCGGCACCGACCTCGACCTGTTCCGGCCGCTTCTGGAGCAGGTCCGCGAGCAGGCGGCGAGCGTACACGCAGAACAGGGGCGTCTGCTGGACGCTGGTTTGGAGGGCGGAGAACGCCTATAGTCTGGAGACATCCTTTCGTCTGATACGGAGCGTCCAGCAGGCATGTCAGAAAACGCCGAACCGGTGCGTGCGCGCGATGCCGACATGCCGGCCGAGGGGCCTCCCGCCGACTACGACGCGGCGTCGATCTCGGTGCTGAAGGGCCTGGACGCGGTGCGAAAGCGTCCGGGCATGTATATCGGCGACACCGACGACGGTTCCGGCCTGCACCACATGGCCTTCGAGATCATCGACAACGCGGTGGACGAGGCGCAGGCCGGCTTCGCGTCCAGCTGCACCGTGGTGCTGAACGGCGACGGCAGCGTCACCGTGCGCGACAACGGCCGCGGCATCCCGACCGACATGCATGTCGAGGAGGGCATCAGCGCCGCCGAGGTGGTGCTGACCAAGCTGCACGCCGGCGGCAAGTTCAACCAGAACAGCTACAAGGTGTCCGGCGGGCTGCACGGCGTGGGTGCCGCGGTGGTGAACGCGCTGTCGGAGTGGATGGAGGTGCGGATCTGGCGGCAGGGCACCGAGCACCTGATCCGCTTCCGCCACGGCGAGGCGGTGGAGCCGCTGTCGGTGGTCGGTCCGAGCGCCGAGCCGCGCGGCACGCAGGTGACGTTCAAGCCGAGTGCGGGCACGTTCGCGAAGGTCGAGTTCGAGTTCGCGATCCTGGAGCGGCGCCTGCGCGAGCTGGCGTTCCTGAACTCCGGCCTGGAGATCAACCTGCGCGACGAGCGGCACGCGCCGGTGCAGGAGCAGCGCTTCTGCTACGTGGGCGGGCTGATCGCCTTCGTGCAGTGGCTGGATCGCGGCAAGATCCAGGTGGTGCCGGAGCCGATCACCGCCGATGGCGCGGACGACGCCAACGGGGTCAAGGTCGAGTTCGCCCTGACCTGGAACGACAGCTTCCACGAGACCATGCTGTGCTTCACCAACAACATCCCGCAGCGTGACGGCGGCTCGCATCTGGCCGGTTTCCGACAGGCGCTGACGCGCGTGGTGGGCAAGTATGCGGAGGGGATCGGCAAGAAGGACGCGCTCGCATTGTCCGGCGAGGACATGCGGGAGGGGCTGACCGCGGTGCTGTCGGTCAAGGTACCCGATCCGAAGTTCTCCAGCCAGACCAAGGACAAGCTGGTCAGCTCGGAAGTGCAGCCGGTGGTGCACGCCGCCGTCGCCGACGCGATCTCGCACTGGTTCGAGACCCATCCCAAGGAGGCGCGGCTCATCGTCGCCAAGGTGGCGGACGCGGCGGCCGCGCGCGAGGCGGCGCGTCGCGCGCGCGAGCTCACGCGGCGCAAGGGCGTGCTGGACATCTCCTCGCTGCCCGGCAAGCTGGCCGACTGCCAGGAGCGTGACGCGGCAAAGGCGGAAATCTTCCTGGTCGAGGGAGACAGCGCGGGCGGCACCGCCAAGCAGGGACGCGACCGACGGTTCCAGGCGATCCTGCCGCTGAAGGGCAAGATCCTGAACGTGGAGCGCGCGCGCTTCGACCGCATGCTGGGCTCTGCCGAGATCGGCACGCTGATCACCGCACTCGGCACCGGCATCGGGCGCGGCGAGCCGGAGCAGGGCGGGTTCTCGATCAACAAGCTGCGCTACCACCGCATCGTCATCATGACCGACGCCGACGTGGACGGGTCGCACATCCGCACGTTGCTGCTGACGTTCTTCTTCCGGCAGATGCCGGAGCTGATCGATCGCGGCCACCTCTACATCGCGCAGCCGCCGCTGTACCGCGCCAAGCGCGGCAACGACGAGCGTTACCTCAAGGACGACGCGGCGCTGGAGCAGTACCTGCTCGACAAGGCGCTGGCCCATGCGCGGCTCACCTATGCCGACGGGCGCGTGCTGGCCGGATCGGAGCTGGCTGAGGAGACCGGCTGGCTGCGCGAGGCGGCGCGCGCGCTGCGCCGGCTCAGCGTCAAGGCGCCGGTGTGGATCCTGGAGCAGGCGGCGATCGCTGGCGCCCTGACCGGCGACGTGGCGCGGTCGCAGGGGCGGGTGCAGACGCTGGCGGCCCGGCTGGACGCGGCATCGCCCGCCTCGGAACGCGGCTGGAAGGTGTCGGCGGATGTGGACGGGCTGCAGTTCGGCCGTACCGTCCGCGGCGTGGGTGAGCTGTATCGGCTGGACCCGGTGACGCTGCGCAGCGCCGACGTGCTGTGGGCAGCGGAGCATGCCGACCTGCTGGCAAAGGATTTCGGCACCGAGGCGACGCTGACCTTGGACGGCAACACGCTGCAGGCGGCAGGTCCCGCCTCGGCCTACGAGCGCATCCTGGGGCAGGGCCGCAAGGGCCTCGCCATCAACCGCTTCAAGGGGCTGGGCGAGATGAACGCCGAGCAGCTCTGGACCACCACGCTCGACCCGGCGGTCCGCACCCTGCTGCAGGTCCGCGTCGGCGACATCGAGAGCGCAGCGCAGGTGTTCTCCACCCTGATGGGCGACGTGGTGGAGCCCAGACGCGACTTCATCGTCGGCAACGCGCTCAAGGTGGCCAACCTGGACGTCTAGTATCTTGTG
>CAXUDP010000111.1:0-10681 GCA_964249735.1 uncultured Acetobacteraceae bacterium
CGCTCGACGAACACCGCGATCGGCACGCCCCAGGCGCGCTGGCGGCTGATGCACCAGTCCGGACGGCCGGCCACCATCGCGGTCAGGCGGTTGCGCGCCTGGGGCGGCACGAAACTGACGTCCTCCAGCGCCGCCAGCGCCTGGGTGCGCAGGCCCTCGTCGGGATCGTCGTCCGGTCCGGCATCCATGCGGATGAACCATTGCGGCGTGGCGCGGAAGATCACCGGCGCGCGGGAACGCCAGCTGTGCGGATAAGAATGCACGATCTCGCCGCGCGCGATCAGCCCGGCGACCCCCTGCCCCTCGTCCGTCGCCTGCGACGCTTCCATCGCTGCGGCCAGCGCGGCGCAGACCGGGTCGGCGGCCTTGAACACGTGCAGCCCGGCAAAGCCCGGCACCCAGGCGGCGTAGCGCCCGTCCCCCTCGACCATCTCGGCGACCGGAATGCCGTGCGCCACGCACAAGGAAAAATCGTCCTCGCCGTGCGCCGGCGCCATGTGCACCAGCCCGGTGCCGGCCTCGGTGGTGACGAAGTCGCCGGCCAGCATCGGCACGTCGTGGTCGTAGCCGCCCTCGTAGGCGGGCAGGCCGCGCAGCGGATGCGCGCAGACCGCACCCTCCAGCGCCTCGCCGGGCAGGGTGTAGAGCACGTGGTGCTGCCCGATGCCGGCGGAAGCGGCGAAGGAGGCGATCAGCGCTTCGGCGACCAGCAGCTTTGCTCCCGGCTGCAGGCCGGCGCCGTCGCCGGCGTCCGTCCCGTCGACGCGGATCACCGCATAGGTGATCGACGGCCCGTAGGCGATCGCGCGGTTGGCCGGGATGGTCCAGGGGGTGGTGGTCCAGATCACCGCTGACACGCCGGCGAGCGCCTGCGCCGGGGTCGGGTCGCGCACCACCGGGAAGGCGGCGAAGATCGTGGTGCTCCGGTGGTCGTGGTACTCGATCTCGGCCTCGGCCAGCGCGGTCTTCTCCACCGGGCTCCACATCACCGGGCGCAGGCCGCGATACAGCGTGCCGGCCTGCAGGAACTTGCCGATCTCGCCGGCGATGGCGGCTTCGGACGCGTAGTCCATGGTGGCGTAGCGGCCGGCCCAGTCGCCCTGCACGCCCAAGCGACGGAACTCTTCCGCCTGGATGTCCAGCCATTTCTGCGCGTAGGCGCGGCACTCGGCGCGGAACTGCAGCACCGGCACCTGGTCCTTGTCGCGCCCGGCCTTGCGGTACTCCTCCTCGATCCGCCACTCGATCGGCAGGCCATGGCAATCCCAGCCCGGCACGTAGCGCACGGCGTACCCGCTCATGCGACGGGCGCGGTTGACCACGTCCTTCAGGATCTTGTTCAGCGCGTGGCCGATATGGAGGTGGCCGTTGGCGTAGGGCGGCCCGTCATGCAGCACGAATGGCGGACGGCCGGCGGCAGCACCCTGCAGCATCCCGTCCAGCCCGAGCCGCTCCCAGCGGGCCAGGGTCGCCGGCTCCCGCGCCGGCAGGTCGCCGCGCATGGGGAAGCCGGTACGCGGCAGGAACACGGTGTCGCGGTAGTCGTCGGTCATGATGCCGTTCTTGGGCTGGGGGCCGGGTGCGTCGGCGCCGGTCGTGCGGAGCCGGTGTTATGAGGAGCACCAAGCGCCACGGTCAATCGGCGCGGCGCGTCCGGTCGCGCAGGCTCCGGCGCAGCCGGCGCGCGATCCGACGCCACAGCGGCGCCGGCGACCCTCCCGCCCGCAGCAGCTGCGCCTCGATCCGTTCCAGCGTCGCCTCCACCCGCACCAGCCGCGCCTGCAGGTCCTCGTGCCGGGCATGGCCCCACAGCCCGTTGCGGTCGAGGTTGGCCAGGATGCGCGTGTGCTGCAGCTCGGCCTGCTCGTGATATCGTTCCGCCTGGAGCCCCAGCACCTGGACCAGCGACAACGCCGCCGGATCGCCGGCACCCAGGGCGCGCAGCCGGCTGTTGCGGTAGGACGCGCCGGCGACGGCGTGCCGGTCCGGGTCGGTGTTGGCGTAGTCCGGCTGCGCCGACGCCACGCGCTGGTGGTAGAACGCCAGCCGCTCCGGCACCACGCCGATGTCGCCCAGCAGCAGCACGCGCAGGTTGTAGTCCCAGTCACCCAGGACCGGCATCGCCTCGTTGAAGGGGCCGGCCGCGTCCACGGCGGCGCGTCGCAGCAGCAGGCTGATCGGCGGGAACCGGTTGCGCGCCAGCATGGCGCCGAGCTCGACCGCGGAAGCGTCGAACGGGCCAGGATCGCGTCCGTCCTCGACCACGCCGTCCGCCTGCAGGCGCTCGCGCACCACCGTCCAGTGCGTCAGCACCGCCGCCTTGTCCGCGTTCCCGGCCAACGCGAGGAAGCCGGTGGTGCGTTGAAGGAAGGCCGGATGCCAGGTGTCGTCGTCGTCGTGCACCGCGACGTGGACGAAGGCGCCATGCCGGCCGGCTTCCGTCAGCGCGGCGTTGGAGGCCGCCTCCATGCCCAGGGCGTGCGGATGGTGCAGCACGCTGACCCTGCCGTCGAAACCGGTGTCGTGGCGCGCCACCAGGGCGTCCACCGCGGCCGGATCGCCACCGTCGTTGACCACCACCAGGTGCCAGTCCTCGTGCTGCTGCGCCAGCACGCTTGCCAGGGCGCGCGCCAGCAGCACCGGACGGTTCCGGGTGCGCATCAGCACCGCGACGCGCGATCCGGCCGGGCCGGGAGCGACGTCCTCCATGCTGTTCGGATGGAGCGGATGGATCATCGCGCCTGCATAGGCGGTCGGACCACGCGTGCCTATCGCGGCCGCCCGGGCGGGAAGCCGGGATGGCGGTTCGTGCCCATGCCGGGGCATCATGAAGCCGTCGGACCCGGATCAGGCCGCCTTGCGGTGCCGGGCCCGACCCCATGATGGACGACCGGAACCATGATCCACGAACAGCGCATCTACCACGCCATGCCTGGCCGGCTCCCGGACCTCCTGCGGCGGTTCGAGACGGTCACCCTGCCGATCTGGCAGCGCCACGGCATCCGCCAGGCCGGGTTCTGGACCGTGCTCGTCGGCGGCTCCAACCACGACCTGATCTACCTGATCGAATGGGCGTCCATGGCGGAGCGGGACGAGAAATGGGCGGCGTTCTCCGGCGACCCGGAATGGCTTCGCAAGCGCGCGGACAGCGAGTGCCAAGGGCCGCTGATCAGCTCGTTCAGCAACGCCTTCCTGCTGCCGACAGGGTTCTCGTCGGTGCAGTAGACCACGTTCCCGCGCGGCAGGAAGCCTCGCGCCGACACCCCTGGCGCCGACACCCGGGCCGGATCCTGCGACCTGGACCGTCGCTCATTCGAACTGCCGCATCGTGCGGGGCCCGAGCGCGGACAGCCGCTGCTGCAGCCGGGCGGCCAGGGCCTGACGGTGTTCGGGAGCCGCCCGCGCCAGCCAGCGGTGCGCGATGCCGACCTGCCAGCCGCAGTCGCGCAGCGCCACGCGCAGCGCCTCGCCGTCCTCCGGCGCCGGCCGGTCCGGCACGATCGGCTCCAGCGTCGCGTGGTCGAAGGTGGCGCAATGGCCGAGGCCGCCCAGCGCCGCGCGCTCCGCCGGGTCCGGCGACAGGAACACCGCCGCGATCGCCGCGCGAACCGCGTCCGGGGTGACGTCGTCGAGGCGCAGCGTGCCGGCCCGGCCGGTGCCGAACAGGGCAGCCACCGTTTCCAGTGCACCCTGCCCGAACGGCTGCGCGGTGCGCTCGTGCTGCGCGCGCTCCGGGGGGTTGTCGGCCAACACCGGCGCCCAGCGCCCCGCCTCCTCGCGGTAGCCCAGCACGGTGCCGTGTGGTGCTGCGTGCAGCTCCTCCAGGATCGGGACCGCGTTGCGCAGGGCCCCGCTGTCCTCCACCGGCTGGAAGTCCGACGCGAACGCCGCCTCGGCCGGGCCTGCGGCGTAGCGGTTGCCGAGCGCCGGCGGCCACAGCCCGTAATAGAAGCCGTGCAGCCGGATCGGCCCGGCGTCGGCCTCGACCACGGTGCGGAGCGCGCGCTGCATGTTGCCGTGCCAGCCGAGGTCGACCAGCCCGATCCGGCCGCTGCCGAAACCCTGCTGCCGCAGGTAGCCGCTCAGCGCCGCGTGCTCGGGCCGGAGTGCGGCATGAACCGCCGCCGGATGGCGGGCCAGCCCCTGCTCGAAGCTCCCGGTGCCGTCCGGCCACACCAGCCTGGTGTCAAGGCTGCCGAACCGGCCGCGCATCTCCGCCGCCAGCGCCGCCTCGCCGGCGAGCCCGGCGCGAGCCAGGGCGCCGGCGACGGTGACGGTGCCGTCGCTGCCGGCCAGGAAGCCGAGCAGGCCCTGGTCGAGCCGGTCCGGGGTGCTGGCCAGCCAGCCGCGGGCGAGGTTGAGCGGACGCCGGGACACCGCGAGGTAGGTGTCGCGGATGCCGGTGCGGGCGGGCCCGCCGGCCGCGTGCCAGGCCTGGCGGATCAGCCAGCCGTCGCGGGCGCAGAAGTACACGCGCTCGATCCGGTGCCGGCGCAGCTGCGCCTCCAGCCAGCGCACGAAGCCCGCCAGCACGATCCCGCCCAGCACCTGCCCGAGCCCGGTCCAGAAGACGGGACCGTCCGGATCGACCACGGCATCCGGCACGGTGCGCGCGCGGAGCACCGCGTCGCGCTGCGCCAGCGAGAACGGCAGCAGCGCCGGCCGCAGCACCGCACCCACCCGCCTGGCCGACCTGGCGCGACCATAGGGCAGCGTGTCGACGCCGTGGCGGCGGGGGATCTCGCCATCGGCCTGGTGGTCGTCGCCGATGTGCAGGATGCGCAGGCATTCCGGATGCCGGGCGCGCACGGCCGCCCATTGCCGACCGGACGCCTTGGTGGCGCCCGTGTCGACCGACACGTGGAGCGCGTCCCAGCCGACATAGCCGCCGGCACGGAGGCGCTCGGCGATGAAGCACGGCGGCAGGTACATGTCGGACACGAACACGAACCGCCTGCCCGCCCCGGCCAGGCGCCGGGTCAGCGCCAGGATGTCCGGCACCGGCACCAGCAGCTCCGCCTCGACCTCCAGCTCGGTGCTGCGGACCAGCGCCCGGTGCGGGCCGAGCGCCGGCAGCAGGGCCGGCAGCACGTCCCCGATGGCGTCGAGCCCGATCTCCTCCGTGCCGCGCCGGTGCGCCTCCATCCGCGCCAGGCGCTCGGCGTCCTCGCGGGCCTGCGCAAAGCCCGAGGCTGCCGCGCCGATCCGGGTTCCGAGCACGCGCTCGATGGCCGCGAACAGGTCGGCCGGGCTATCCACCAGCCGGGTCAGGGCGGTATCGAACACGTCCAGGGAGACCAGGTCGGCGTCGGCGGCCCGCCGCATCGCCCGGGCGAGGAAGGCCTCGTCCGGCGTCCAGTCGGCCAGCGCTCCTCCCGGCAACGCCGGCGGCACGGCCTAGCGCCCCGGCTGCCCGTGCAGGTAGTCCCTTGCCCAGGCCGCGTCGGTGGCGATCTGGGCCCGGAGCGCGTCGAGCCCGTCGAACTTGCGCTCCGCGCGCAGCAGGGTGTGCAGCGCCACCGACAGCTCCAGGCCGTACAGGTCGCCCTCGAAGTCGAACAGGTGCGCCTCCACCCGGCTTTCGGGCGTGTCGTTCACCGTCGGGCGCCGGCCGATGTTGGCGACCCCCGGACGGGTGCTGCCGTCGGGCAGGCGCACGGTGACGGCATACACCCCGCGCGCCGGCTCGAGGTGGCGGCCGAGGGGGATGTTGGCGGTGGGATATCCCAGCAGCCGGCCACGCTTGTCGCCATGCGCGACGATGCCGCGCAGCGCCCAGGGGCGGCCGAGCTCCTCGGTCGCCCGCTCCGGGTAGCCGTCCAGCAGGGCGCGGCGGATCCGGCTGGACGAGAACGGGCCGCCGGCGTCGGACAGCGCCGGCACCACCGTCAGGCCGATGCCGAGCCCTTCGGCCTGCACGGCCAGCGTGCCGACGTCGCCGCCGCGTCGGTGGCCATAGGCGAAGTCGGCACCGCAGGCGAGGTGCCTGGCCCCCAGCGCCCCGTGCAGCACCTCGCGCACGAAGCGCTCCGCGGTGAGCATCGAGAAGGCGCGGTCGAACGGGATCTCGAACACGTGCACCACGCCGAGCGCCGCCAGCGCGTCACGCCGCTCGGCGGACAGGCTGAGCCGGAACGGCGGGTCGTCGGGCCGGAACAGCTCGCGCGGGTGCGGCTCGAAGGTCAGCACGCCGAGCGGCACGTCCGGGCGGGCGCCGTGCAGCGCGCGCAGCAGGTGGGCGTGGCCGAGATGCACCCCGTCGAAATTGCCCAGCGCCAGCGAGGCGCCGCGTGCCGTCGCCGGGACGTGGCGCCAGTCGGAATGAAGGGTGGTCATGCCGGGGAATTAGCAGCTGCGTCCGGCTTGTCGAGCGGGAGCCGGTCCGGCAGGCCGAACGCCGCCCCGACCGCGAGGAAATCCTCCGCCGTCGGATGGCGGCCGGGCCGGGTGCCGTCCCCGGTCCGCACCAGCTGGCAGGTCAGCAGGCCGGAGCGCGCGGCGGCGTCGAGCTCGGCCTCGGTGTCGGACAGGAACAGCGTCCGCTCCGGCGCCACCCCGTGCCGTCGCACCAGCGCGGCATAGGCGGCCGGCTCGCGCTTGGCGCCGATCCGGGTGTCGTGGAAGGCCTCGAACAGTGGGCACAGGTTGCCGGCGACGCTGTGGCCGAACAGCAGCCGCTGCGCCTCCTCCGAGCCGGAGGAATATACGCCAAGCCGCACCCCCGCCCGGTGCCAGGCTCCGAGCGCCGGCGCCACGTCGGGATGCAGCGCCCCGACCAGCCGACCGGCCGCATAGCCGTCGCGCCAGGCGATGCCCTGCAGCGTCTTGAGCGGCGTGACCTTGGCGTCCGCGTCCATCCAGTCGAGCAACTGCGCGAGCGGATCGCGACCGGGAGCCAGGCTCCGGACCGCGTCCAGCGCCTCAGCCACCGCCGGGTCCGCGTCGCGCCGGGCGAGCAGCGCCGGCAGCGCCTCGCGGGCGTAGGGGAACAGCACCTGGTGCACGAAGGCGATCGGCGTGGTGGTGCCCTCGATGTCGGTCACCACCAGGATCGGGGGCACGAGGAGGAACCGGTTTCAGCGCGCCGGAAAGCGGTCGGCGATCGGATCGCCGGTGTAGTGCGCGACCCAGCCGGTGGTGTCGGTGAACACGCGCAGCGCGGTCACGAACGGTTCCGGACCGGCGTCGAACCAGTGCGGGATGCCGGTCGGCACCGCGATCAGGTCGCCCGCGGTGCAATGAGCGTCGTACACCTTGCCGTCCACGTGCAGCACGAAGGAGCCCTCGCCATGCACGAAGAACCGCACCTCGTCCTCGGTGTGGGTGTGCTCGCTCAGGAACTTGGCCCGGAGCGCCGGCTTGTTCGGGGTGTCGGCGTTGATCTTGATCACGTCGGCGGTGCCGGCGCCGGTGTCGCCCATCAGCCGGTCGAGATACGGACGGTACGCCGCCAGGATGGTGTCGGCGTCGTCCGCAGGCGACAGCGAGACCGGACTCTCCCAGCGCTCGAAGCGCACCCCGATGCCGGACAGCGCCTCGGCCATCCGCTCCGGCTGCTCGGTGCGCAGGATCGGCTCTTCCGGGGTGGTCTCGTGGTAGACGGTCAGTCGGCTCATCGGGTCGACTCCAGCTTGGATCGTTCGAGCGCGCAGGCGAGCAGGAACTCGAGCCCTTCCAGCCGCGCCAGCGCCTGTTCCATGCTGCGGCCCCAGACATAGACCCCATGACCGCGCAGGAGGTAGCCCATCGTGCAGCCGGGCAGGTGCGGCGCCACCGTCCGGCCCAGCCGTGCGATGTCCTGGTCGTTGTCGAACACCGGCAGGCGCAGGGTGGTGTCGTGGGTGGACTGGCTCTCGAACACCTTGAGCAGCTCGTAGCCGGAGAACCTAAGTTCCGGAGCGGTGGTCTCCAGCGACAGCACGGTGGCCGCCACTGAATGGCCGTGCAGCACCGCGCCTTCCGGCCGCTCGCGGTAGATCTGGCAGTGCAGGAGGGTTTCGGCGCTGGGACGGTGCGACGCATGCAGCGCCCGTCCATCCGGACCGACCTCGATCACGTCGTCGGAGACGAGGAAACCCTTGTGCACCCCGCTCCGGGTGATGGCGATGCGGCCATCCGCCAGCCGGCGGCTCAGGTTCCCCGCCGTGGCCGGGACCCAGCCGCGGCGGTCGAGGCGTCGGCCCACCGAGACGATCTCGGCTGCAGCCTCGTTCCATGACAGGTCGGACGGCGGAAGGGCGGCCAGCCCGTCCATGTCAGCCCGTTCGGCCGACCGCCTCAGCCCGGATGACGGACCTGGCCGGGAGCCGACGCCTGTGCCGACGGATACGGCACCTGCGCCGCATGCGGCTGATAGGCCGGAGTCGGCTGGCCGGATCCCACCACCTGCGGCGGCACGGAGGCTGGCGGGTTCAGTCCGGCGGCGGGACCATGCTCCATGGACTCGTCCTCGCCCATGTTCTTCTTGAACGACTTGATGCCCTTGGCGAAGTCGCCCATCAGGGTGCTGATCTTGCTGCTGCCGCCGAACAGAAGCAGGACAACCGCCAGCACGATCAGCCAATGCCAGATGCTCAAGCTACCCATGACAACCTCTTTCCCCGCGTGCGGCGGCGACGACCCTGCGTCCGACATGGCGCCGCGCGCGCATCCATGCAAGCGCTGATTGGGCAGCTCAGCTGCGACGCAACGCCGCCACCCGCTGCTCCGCCTCCTCGCGGTCCAGGCCCAGCGCCCGCTCCGCCACCTCCCGGCTGAACCCGGCGCGGGCCAGGGTCGCCAGCGCCTTGTTGCGCCCCGCCGGGTCCTCGGGCTCGCCCTCCTCGCCGGGCAGGGCGAAGGGGCCGATCCGGCGGCGCCGCGCCTGCATCAGGGCAGCCCCCAGCTCGGCCTCGTCACCTTCCGGAAGCGCCGCCCGCACCAGCTCCGGCGCCACCCCGTGCTGCAGCAGGTGCGCCTCGATCGCGCGGCGGGAGCGGCCGCCGCGCCCGAGCGAGCGCGCCCGGGACCCGGCATAGGCGGCGTCGTCCACCGCCCCGGCGCCGACCAGGGCGGCGGCGACCGAACGCGCCGCCTGCCGTCCCGCCGTGGCCAGCACTGCCACCTGGTCCGGTGCTTGGCCGGATTCGATCGCGCGCCTGCTCCAGCGCAGCACCCTGCGGTCGAGCACGCGCACCAGCCCTGCCTCGGTGGCGGAGAAGCGGGCGAGATGGGCGATGGCCGCGTCGCGCAGGCGGGCGGCGGTGGGTGCCGGTCCGGGAGGCGCGCCCGGACCCGGCCGGCGGCGGTCACGCGATACCGCGGGCGATGCGGCGGATTTTGCTGCGTCCTGCATCGCCCGATTATGGGACCGCCGCGGCCGCTGCGGAACCACCTGCACCGGCATGCGGTTGCGCACGCGGCGCGGTTTGACTTGATCCCGTGCGGCACCGCATTCTTCCCGGTCAACCGCAAGCCTTCCGTCTGGAACCGGACCTCCAGCGCGGCCTGAGGAAAGCCCGATCATGATCCCTTCGCTGATGCCGACCTACAACCGTGCCGACCTCGCCTTCGAGCGGGGCGAGGGCGCCTGGCTGTACGCGGCGGACGGGCGACGTTTTCTCGATTTCGGCGCCGGCATCGCCACCTCCTCGCTCGGCCACGGCCATCCGCACCTGGTGACGGCGATCGCCGAGCAGGCGGCCCGGGTGATGCACGTGTCCAACCTGTACCGGGTGCCGCAGGCCGAGCGGCTGGCGGCGCGGCTGGTGGAGGCGTCGTTCGCCGACAGCGTGTTCTTCTGCAACTCGGGCGCGGAAGCGAACGAGGGCATGGTCAAGATGATCCGCCGCGCCCAGGCCGCCACCGGGCACGCGGAGCGGACGCGCATCATCTGCTTCGACGGCGCCTTCCACGGCCGCACGCTCGCGATGCTGTCGGCCACCGGCAATCCGAAGTACCTGTCCGGCTTCGGCGACCCCGCACCCGGCTTCGACCACGTGCCGCTCAACAACATGAACGCCGTTCGCGATTCGATCGGCCCCACCACCGCCGGGATCATGATCGAGCCGATCCAGGGCGAGAGCGGGGTGAACGCGGCCAGCGTGCGCTTCCTGCGCGAGCTGCGCGCCGCCTGCGACGAGTTCGGCCTGCTGCTCGGCCTGGACGAGGTGCAGTGCGGCATGGGCCGCACCGGGCGGCTGTTCGCGCACGAGTGGGCGGAGATCCGTCCCGATGTCGTGTCCACCGCCAAGGGCATCGGCGGCGGCTTCCCGCTCGGCGCCATCCTGGCCACCGAGGCGGTGGCGCGGCACCTTTCCCCCGGCTCGCACGGCACCACCTTCGGCGGCAACCCGCTCGCCTGCGCTGCCGGCAACGCGGTGCTGGACGTGATCCTGTCGCCCGGCTTCCTGGGCGGGGTGCAGGCGCGCGGCCGCACCCTGGCCGACGCGCTGGACCGCCTCGTTTCCGCCCGTCCGGACGTGTTCGCGTCGGTGCGCGGCCACGACACCGCCGCCGGGTTGATGCTCGGGCTGAAGTGCCGGGTGCCGGTGGCCGAGGTACAGGCGGCGGCCCTGGCGGAGCAGCTGCTGACGGTGGGCGCCGGCGACGACGTGCTGCGACTGGTCCCGCCGCTGGTGGTGAGCGACGCGGACTGCCTCGACGCGGCCGAACGCCTCGCCCGCACGGCGGAGCGGGTGCG
>CAXUDP010000111.1:10781-12239 GCA_964249735.1 uncultured Acetobacteraceae bacterium
CAGCTCGGCGGCGACGTGGTGGTGCTGAGCCCGCGCGACATGCAGCTCGGCCGCGGGGAGAGCATCGCCGATACCGGCCGCGTGCTGTCGCGCTTCCTGGATGCCCTCGTGCTGCGCACCGACAGCCCGGCCAAGCTGCGCGAGCTGGCCGCGCATGCCACCATCCCGGTGATCAACGGGCTCACCAGCGGCTCGCATCCGGTGCAGCTGCTGGCCGACATCCTGACCTTCGAGGAGCATCGCGGCCCGATCGCGGGCCGGACGATCGCCTGGTGCGGCGACGGCAACAACGTGGCCGCGAGCTGGATCGAGGCGGCGATGCGGTTCGGCTTCACCCTGCGTCTCGCCACGCCTCCCGACCTGCGGCCGCCGCCCGCGGTGCTGGACTGGGCGTCGCGGCAGGGCGGCGCCGGCCGGATCGAGCTGGTGGACGATCCCCGCACGGCGGTGCGGGGTGCTGGCTGCGTGGTCACCGACACCTGGACCAGCATGTCGGACGATCCCGCCGAGGACCGGCATGCCCGGCTGGAAGGCTTCCGGGTGGACACGGCGCTGATGGGCGAGGCGGCGCCGGACGCCGTGTTCATGCACTGCCTGCCCGCGCATCGCGGCGAGGAGGTGACGGAGGAGGTGATCGAGGGGCGCTGGTCGGTGGTGTTCGACGAGGCGGAGAACCGGCTGCACGCGCAGAAGGCGCTGCTGGCCTGGGCGCTGGGCGGGACCGACTGGGTGGACGCCGCGACCACGCCGCCGGGGGCGAGCGACCCGGCAGGACGACCCGCATGACCGCGATCGGCAACGATCCCGAGATCCCGTCCACCACCGAGGACGTGCCGGCGACGCCCGGCTGGGTCGAGGGGAGCGTGGAGGAGATCCTGGGCGTGCTGCCGCCCGAGCCGGCGCTGGCGGGGCTGCGCAACGCGTATCTCGACTGCCTGGCCGGTGCGCGCGGCCCTGGCGACGTCGACGCCGCGCATGACCGGTGCCGGCGCAGCCTCCTCGACGCCCTTCGTGACCGGCAGCACGTGCCGGCCCGGCTGCTGCGGCAGATCGAGCAGGCGCTGGAGGCGATGGAAGCCGAGATCACCAGCCGCACCTGAGCCGCCGCACCCCAGTCGTCGCACCTCAGCCGTGAGCCCTGGGTGCGATGCTGGCAGGCGGATCTGGACCGCACTACCTTGGGGACCATGGTCGACACTCCCGCCTTCCTGGACACCAGCCGCCCCGACGTGCCCGACATCGTCGTGCCGCGCGGCGTCACCCCGTTCTTCCTGCCCGGCCGCCCGGTGCGCGGCCGGCTGGTGCGCCTGGGCCCGCTCGCAGACGCGCTGCTGAGCCGGCACGACAACCCGCCGCCGGTCACCAGGCTGGCCGGCGAGGCGCTGGCGCTGGTGGCCGGCCTCGCCTCGGCGCTGAAGTTCCGCGGCTCGTTCAGCCTGCAGGCCAAGGGCGACGGGC
>CAXUDP010000112.1:0-12213 GCA_964249735.1 uncultured Acetobacteraceae bacterium
TGGCGTCCCGTACGGGATTCGAACCCGTGTTACCGCCGTGAAAGGGCGGTGTCCTAGGCCCCTAGACGAACAGGACGAAGCCGGCGCCTGCGTAGCCGAGCCTCCCCGGAGGGTCAAGCGAGGGCGGCGTCGGCGATGAAGAACCCGGCCGTGGTGGCGCCGTTCCAGGTTTCCGCCCGCAGCCAGCCGGCCAGGTGCACCGGCGGCGCGCCGCGCTGTTCCAGCACCGCAGCCAGAGGGCTCTCGTTGGCCCGGAACAGCAGCGCCTTGAGCCGGACGCCGCCGCCCTCCCCCTCGACCGTCAGCCGCAGCGTGTTGTTCTCGCGGCCGATCCGGTCGGCGCGCAGCACCCGCGCCCGCGACAGCGCGAACAGCGGCTCCGCATTGCCGGTGCCGAACGGCGCCAGCCGGTCCATGTGCGCCGCCAGCTCCACCGTCGCGGTAGGGACTCCCAGCACCCCGTCCACCGCCAGTTCCCGCGCCGCCGGCAGCGACCGCGCCGCGGACAGACGCCCGTCGAGGAAGCCGTGGAACGCGTCGAGCCGCTCCGCATGCAGCGAGAAGCCCGCCGCCATCGCGTGTCCGCCGCCGGTCAGCAGCAGCCCGTTCTGCCGGGCCGCGATCACCGCGGCACCCAGGTCCACGCCCTCGACCGACCGCCCCGACCCCTTCACCGTGCCGTCCCCGAGCACCGCACCCACCAGCACCGGCCGGTTGTGACGCTCCTTCAGCCGCCCGGCGACGATGCCCACCACGCCGGGATGCCAGTCGGTGCCGGACAGCAACAGCACCGCATGACCGGCTGCCAGCTGCGCCTCGCCCAACGCCATCGCCCGCTGCAGGATGCTGTCCTCCACCGTGCGCCGCTGCCGGTTCACCGCGTCGAGCCGCTCGGCGAGCCGCTTCGCCTCGGCCGGGTCCTCGCACAGCAGCAGGCGCAGGCCCAGATCGGCCTCGTCGATCCGGCCGCCGGCGTTGATCCGCGGCCCGAGCGCATACCCGCAGGTGAAGGCGCTGGGCCCGTCCCGCACCGACGCGACCTCCAGCAGCGCCTGGATGCCCGGCCGCGCCCGCCGCCCCATCACCTTGAGCCCCTGCGTCACCAGCGCCCGGTTCAGGCCGGTCAGCGGCATCACGTCGCACACGGTCGCCAGCGCCACCAGGTCAAGCAGCCCCATCAGGTCGGGCGCCGGCCGCTGCTCGAACACTCCCTCGCGCCGCAACTGACGCAGCAGCGCCACCCCGGTCAGGAAGGCGATCGCGGTGGCGCACAGCGTGCCGAGGCCGGACCGGCAGTCGAGACGGTTCGGGTTCACCGTGGCCAGGATCGGCGGCACCCCGCCATCCGACTTGTGGTGGTCGAGCACCACCACCTCCGCCCGGTCCCGCACCTGCGCCAGCGGCTCCGGCGCCGCGGTGCCGCAATCCACGCACACGATCAGGGAGGCGCCCCGGTCGACCAGCCCGGACAGCGCCGGGGCGTTCGGCCCGTAGCCTTCGCGCATCCGGTCCGGGATGTGGGTGTGGACCACGCAGCCGAGTGTGCGCAGCAGAAGGGTGACCACCGCCGCGGCACAGGCGCCATCCACGTCGTAGTCGCCGAACACGCCAACGGTTTCCGACCGCCGCACCGCCTGCGCCAGCCGTGCGGCGGCCAGGTCCATGTCGGCGAGGCAGGACGGGTCCGGCAGCAGCGCGCGCAGGGTCGGCTCCAGGTAGTGCGCCGCCGCCTCCGGATCGACGCCGCGTGCCGACAGCAACCGGCCGACCACCTCCGGCAGCGCCAGCCGCTGCGCCAGAAGGAGGCCCAGCCGGTCCTGCGCGTCCGCATCCTGCGCGGCTTGACCCGCGGCGCGGTGCCAGGCCCAGCGTCGGCCCGACAGGCTCCTTTCCACGCCCAGGACCGCGTCCGGCAGCACGGCCCGGTTCGGCAACCCGTCCGGCATCGTCAGGCGGCCGCGGGATGGCCCCAGGTCTTGGTCGCGAAGTTGTGGCGCCCTTCGATGAAGCGGACCGTGCCGGACTTGCTGCGCATGACGATCGAGTGCGTCACCGCGTGGTCGCCGCTGCGCACCACGCCGCGCAACAGCGCGCCGGTGGTCACGCCGGTGGCCGAGAACAGCACGTCGCCGCTGGCCAGATCCTCCAGCGACAGCCGCCGCCGCGGGTCGCCGATTGCCATCTCCTGCGCCCGCGCCACCTGCGCCTCGTCCTCGAACAGCAGCCGGGCCTGCATGTGGCCGCCGATGCAGCGCAGCGCCGCCGCCGCCAGCACCCCTTCCGGGGCCCCGCCCGAGCCCGCGAAGATGTGCACCCCGCTGTCGGGCATGCAGGCGGCGATGATGCCGGCCACGTCGCCGTCGGAGATCAGCATCACCCGGGCGCCCGCTTCCCGGGTCTCGGCGATCAGCGCCTCGTGTCGTTCCCGGTCCAGGGTGCACAGGGTCAGGTCGCTGATGTCGCAGCCGCGTGCCTGGGCCAGACTGCGCAGGTTGCGGCCGATCGGCGCGTCGATGTCGACCACGTCCTCGGGCAGGCCGAAGCCGACCGCGATCTTCTCCATGTAGATGTCCGGCGCGTGGAGGAACCGGCCCTGCTCGGCCAGCGCCACCACCGTCAGGGCGTTGGGCGCGTTCTTGGCGGTCAGCACCGTGCCCTCGAGCGGATCCACCGCGATGTCCATCGCCGGTCCGCCGGCGCCGACCTTCTCGCCGATATAAAGCATCGGCGCCTCGTCCATCTCGCCCTCGCCGATCACCACGGTGCCGTCGATCGCTACCGTGTCGAAGGCCGAGCGCATCGCCTCCACCGCGGCGCCGTCGGCCTCGTTCTTCTGCCCGCGCCCGGTCCAGCGCGACGCCGCGATGGCCGCCGCCTCGGTCACGCGGACCAGCTCGAGCGCCAGGTTGCGGTCTGTCTGATAACGGGAGCCGGACATGGGAATACCTCTGGCTGCAGCGAAGGAAGGAGCCGGCCCGGCTCAGCCGGGCTCGATGCGTATCATGGTGGGCCGGTCGAGCACGACCGCAAGGGTGGCGATCCGGCCAACCGCCTCCTGCATCGACGCTTCCCGGGTCTCGTGCGTCACCAGCACGATCGGCACCGCCGCATCGGGAGCGGCGATGTCGGCCTGGCCGTGCTGCAGCATGCTCTTCAGCGACACGCCGCAGTCGCGCAGCACCGCGGTGATCTCGGCGATCACGCCGGGCCGGTCGCGCACGGTCAGGCGCAGGTAGTAGCCGCCGCGACACTCCGCCATCGGCACCGAGACCAGCCGCGACAGCGCGCCGGAGCTGGCCCCCCAGGCCGGCACCAGGCTGCCACGGGCGATGTCGATCAGGTCGGCCACCACCGCGGTCGCGGTCGGCCCGGCGCCGGCGCCGCGGCCTTCCAGCATCAGCCGGCCGACGAACTCGCCTTCCGCCACCACCGCGTTGAACACCCCCTCGACCTGGGCGATCGGGGCCGCCGCCGGCACAAGGCACGGGTGCACCCGGGTCTCGACCCCCTGCTCGCTGCGCCGCGCGATGCCCAGCAGCTTGATGCGGTAGCCGAGCTCGGTGGCGAACGCGATGTCCACCGCGCCGATCCGCCTGATCCCCTCGACGTGCACCGAGCCGAACTCCACCGGACGGCCGAAGGCGAGGGCCGCCAGGATCGCCAGCTTGTGCGCGGCGTCGATCCCGTCGACGTCGGTGGACGGGTCCGCCTCGGCGTAGCCAAGCGCCTGCGCCTCCGCCAGCACGGCGACGAAGTCGCGTCCGGTCTCGCGCATCTGGGTCAGGATGTAGTTGCAGGTGCCGTTCAGGATGCCGCCGACCCGCAGCAGCCGGTCCGCCGCCAGCCCCTCGCGCAGCGCCTTGATCACCGGGATGCCGCCCGCCACCGCCGCCTCGAACGCCAGCGCCACGCCGGCCCGCTCGGCGGCGTCGGCCAGCTGCGCGCCGTGGATCGCGACCAGCGCCTTGTTCGCGGTCACCACCGGACGGCCGCGTGACAGCGCCGCCTCGACCAGCGCCCGCGCCGCGCCCTCGGCGCCGCCGATCAGCTCGACCACCACGTCGACATCCGGATCCGATGCAAGCCCGAGCGGGTCTGCGTGCCAGCGCAGGTCCGACACGTCGACGCCGCGCGGCCGGTCGCGGTCGCGTGCCGAGACCGCCGTCACCACCACCGGACGCCCTGCCCGGGTCGCGATCAGCCCGGCGTTGGCCCGCAGCAGCCGGACCGTTCCGGCGCCCACCGTGCCGAGGCCGGCGATCCCGACCCGGAGCGGGCCCGGTGGCATCACACCTGTTCCAGCTGCGTGGCGGCCGCCGGCGCGACGCCCCCCTGCGACAGGAGGAAGGCGCGGATGTTGCGCGTCGCCTGTCGCAGGCGCTGGGTGTTCTCGACCAGCCCGATCCGCACGTAGCCCTCGCCGTGCTCGCCGAAGCCGAGCCCCGGCGCCACCGCGACGCCGGCCTCGCGCAGCAGCAGCTTGGAGAACTCCACGCTGCCCAGATGCGCGAAGCGGTCCGGGATCGGTGCCCAGGCGAACATCGAGCCCTCGGGCGACGGCACGTCCCATCCCGCCGCGGACAGCCCGCGGATCAGCACGTCGCGGCGCTCGCGATACAGCGTGCGCATCTGCTCCACGCAATCCTGCGGCCCGTTCAGGGCGGCCACCGACGCCACCTGGATCGGCGTGAAGGCGCCATAGTCGAGATACGACTTGATCCGGGTGAGAGCGTTGATCAGGCGCGGGTTGCCGGCGGCAAACCCCATGCGCCAGCCCGCCATCGAGTACGTCTTGGACAGGGAGGTGAACTCCACCGCCACCTCCTTGGCACCCGGCACCTCCAGGATTGACGGAGGCACGAGATCGCCGAAATAGATTTCCGCATAGGCAAGGTCGGACAGGATCCAGATCTCCTCGCGACGCGCGAAGGCGACCAGCTCGCGATAGAAGTCGAGATCCGCCAGGTAGGCGGTGGGATTGGAAGGGAAGTTCACGATCAGCGCGGTGGGCTTGGGCACCGAATGGCGCACCGCCCGGTCCAGCGCCCGCAGCATGTCCTCGTCCGGCCTAGCCGGGATCGAGCGCACCGAGGCGCCGGCGATGATGAAGCCGAACTGGTGGATCGGATAGGAGGGGTTCGGCACCAGGATGGTGTCGCCCGGGCTGGTGATCGCCGCCGACAGGTTGGCCAGCCCCTCCTTGGAGCCGAGCGTCGCCACCACCTCGGTCTCGGGATCGAGCGTCACGCCGAACCGGCGCGCGTAATAGCCGGCCAGCGCCCGTCGCAGCCCGGGAATGCCCTTGCTCACCGAATAGCGGTGCGAGCGCGGGTCGGCCACGGTCTCCACCAGCTTCTGCACGATGTGCGGCGGCGTCGGGCTGTCCGGGTTGCCCATGCCGAGGTCGATGATGTCCGAGCCGCGATGACGGGCCGCCGCCTTCGCCTTGTTGACCTCCGCGAACACGTAGGGCGGCAGGCGGCGGATACGGTGGAACTCGTCGGTCATGGTCTGGGTCTTCGCGATGCTCGGGAGCGGAAACGAGGGGGCGGCGTTAGTCTACCAGACCCGCGCGCGCGCCGCGACCGAATGCGTCCGCCCGGATCCGGATCGCGCTCGCCGGAACCCCGTCCTTTTCCAGCGCGTCGGCGACGCTCCTGGCCCTGAGCGCCGCCAGGGTCAGCGCCTGCGCCTGGTCCTGCGGCAAGTCCGAGCTGGCCTCGCCGTAGCCGTGCACGAAGACACTGCCGGCGCCGCGATGCGTCGCGATCTGGTGCAGCGCGCCGGATTGTCCCGATCCGAGCACGTCGGAGCCGGCAGCGAACTGCAGCAGCTCGCCCGGTCCCTGCGCCAGCGTGTAGTGCGGCCGCACAGGCAGGACGTAGGACGGGGGCGGCGGCATCACGATGCCCGGCAGCCCCGGCGGCGCCGGCGGAGCGTCCGGGATCGCCGGCAGCACGACCGGGGCGCCGGAGTCCGTGCTCGACACCACCGTCGGCAGGGCAAGGTCGCCCCCGTCGCCACCGCCCGCGGCGGCAGGAACGACAGCACCGGCGGCAGTCCGTGCCACCGGCGCCGGCGGCGCGTCCGCCGCGTCCAGGGTGGCCGAGGACTGGGCCGGATTGGGCACCACCGCCGGCACCGGCTTCGCCGCCTTGGCCGGAGCCGCAGCAGCCGGCGGCAGCGGGTCGTGCGCGTCCAGCCGCACCGACAGGTTGCGCTGCTCGATCAGCTGCTCCGTTACCGAACGGCGCAGCTCCGCCGATGCCACCTTCGGCGCTGCGGCCGGCGTGGTGCCGATTGCGGGATAAGGATCGTCGACGCCGGGCGGCGGCGGGCGCTGCTGTGCGATCGCGCCACCCTCGAGCTGGTGCCACCAGGCAACCGGAGTGTCCACCGGATCGCGATGCGCGCACCCGGCCAGCAGGGCCAGCAGCGGCAGGCCGCCCGCGACCCTGCGGATCCACGCGCCTCGGCTGCCTGCGTCACCCATTCCCAATCCCATCCACGAGCCGCAACCCCTACGGCCGGTAGCAGGAAGCCGTCAGGTCCAACTGTTAACCCGTTCTCGTGGTCCGGAGAAGCAAGACGGCATCACGACGACGCATCGGCGTCGAGGTCGACACGCAGAGCGGCGGGCACGGGATCGTCGAGCTCGGACCCGAAGATCCGGACGCGACGCAGATGAAGCGGACCGGCAGGACCGAGCCGGCGCACGCGGACGTGCCGCGCGACGAACGGCGGATCGAACGACACGCTCCACGGCTGCTCGAGGTCGCTCGAAACCATCTCGTCATTGAGCTTGGAGAACCGCATGGTCCAGTCGATCCCGTCGGCCGAGCTGTCGACCGCGAACCACTGGAAACGCTCGGTGAAGCCTGCACGGTTGACGATGGAGAGCTGGTCGATCACGCAATCTTGCAGGAGGTCGACCATCCACCAGGCGTTCGCCTCAAGCTCCGTATGGAACCCGTACTCCTCGTGCACCGTGTGCCCGTTGGCACCGTTGGCGTCGAGGCACAGGTCCTGCTTGTGCGACCACGGGCTGACCGAGCTCGACATCGCCGGCTTGCAGAAGGCGAGGTCGGGACCCCGAGGCACCGCGAGGTCTTGCCGACGCATCTCGGCGTGCAGCATCCCCAGGCCGACATGGTCGCCGGCATCGGCGAAAGCCTTGGCGAGAACCGGCGCGATGTCTGCGAGCGGCTCGGAGCGGAGTATCGCGTGCAGGATGCTGCCGTTCCGGAAGTAGTCGTGCGGCAGATGGCTGGACAGAAGGCTCCGTGTAAAGCCGGGTCGGCCGAGAACGGGATGCACCAGCGTTCCCGGACGATGCGCGCGCGGGTTTCGCAACGACATGACCGGCCGGTAGACCAGATCCTCCACCTCGGCAAACAGGTCGATCTCGGCGAACCGCATGGCTCGATCACGCAGCACCGTCGGAATGAAGGACTCGACGATCGGCCACCGGTCGACGTCACCGGCCTCGAACGCGCGGGCCAGCGTCTGACGCGCGTCCAGCATGGCATCCAGTGCACGGCCGGAAAACAAGCAGATGAACAGGAAGGCCGTCCACGGATCATCCTGTGCGAGCGCCTCCTGATACCAGTGCCAATCCGGCTCGACCGGACGCAGCCGGTGCACGATCGCGTCGATGTCGTGTTCCGCCGCATGGCGTGCCATCCGCTCCAGGGACAGGTTCACCGCGACATCGGACTCCGAGATGATGTAGTGGCCGTAGCCCGGCAGGGCCTGGCGCAGAAAAGTGTAGGAATAGTCTGCGTTGTACCAGAGCGACTTGCCGACCGGCCGCTCCGGCAGGCCGAGCGCGGAAAAGTCGTCCCCGTGCGCTATCTTCTCGTAGCCACCGATGTCGATCGGTCCCTTCGCCTCGTTCAGCAGAACGACCTGGCGCGCGCCCGGACAGGCATTGAAGAAGCGCTGCGCCAGCAGGGCGATGTCCTCGGTCCATTCATAGGCGCGAAACGCCGCGACGTAGTTCGGGATGGTCATGACCGCCGCACCGCGCTGGTCCCGATGGCAAGGATATGCATCCCGACATCCGCCAGGGCAGGGTCGGCTGACCATAACCGTTCCCGGGCCAGCGTCGCTTCCTCGTCGGTTCTCATGGACTCCGCACAGCCCGCCCGGCCGATCGTGGCGGCACCGACAGCCAGGCCGTGGCAGTGCACGTCCACGAGGCCGGCTTCTCGAAAATGCGCCTCCAGCGTCTGCCGGTCGTACAGGAGAAGCGAGGCCTCGTGCTCACCATGCCGGAACACGCCGCGCCGGGCATGCAGCCGTTCCTGCGCCTCGTCCGGTCGACCGTCCCGGATCAGTTCCAGAACCAGGGACACAAGCGAGTCGACATAGACGCACACGGTCCCGCCGGGCTTGGTCCAGGACGCGAAGCGCCGGATCATGGCCGCCGGGTCGGCGCTGTATTGCACCGAGCCCATTGCCACCACCAGGTCTGCGCTTTCCGCCGCGATCGGTGCATCCTCCATGGCGCATTCCAGCAGCGTGAAGCCGCGGCTGAGCCGATGCGACGCGAGCTTCTCGACCATGCCCGGAGCCCGCTCGATGCCGGTGACCCGATGGCCCCGTTCCAGCCAACGCGACACCCATCGTCCGGTGCCGCAACCGGCATCGACGACATGGGCGCCGGTCCACAGCGGGATCGCCGAGACGTGCTCCCAGGCCAGCTGGTCATAGATCCGCCGGTGGGAGGGCAGCGTGTAGGTTTCGTCGTACCCGCTCGCCACCGCACTGTAGAGCGCTGATGGACCAGCAAGCGGATCGTTCAACGGGATCGGAACACGTGGCTGGGACATGGTCGTCTCTGTGAAAGGTTGTTCCGGCAGTTCAGGCGCAGTGCTGGTGATCCAGTATCCCGACGGCCGGGCCTGGTCGCGCTGCGGCCAGCAGATCAGGCGCGGCGCCTGGCTGCGGCACGGCGGACACGCAACGTCCGGCTCGGGCGTCATCGAGGCGTTCAAGCATGCGGTGCACGATCAGGGCACCGACATCGTTCTGCCAGAGCCAGAGTCCGTTGACCTGGCCGGTGAAGGATGGCTCGCCTCCCATCGCTCCGCCGGGCCGGAAGCCGGCGGCAAGCCCGATCCCGAACAACCCGTCGACTTCCCGACCCATCTCGTCCACCACACCGCATCGCGAACCGACCAGGATGCCTTTCGGTTGCTGCGCATGAAGGCGGATCGGCCGACCCTGGACGTCGCGCACCGGAAGCGCCCGTGGCTGGTAGCCGAGCGCTGACACGATGAGGTCGGCCTGATCGAGGATCGCGCCGGTGTCCGACGCCTCGTCGAGGCGATGCAGTCGAAGCCGCGGGTCCGGCACCGCGTCACCGATACGCAACGCGCTGCGCAACAGGCTGCGGGAGTCGAAGCGGAGACCGCCGAAGCGGAACACGAAGCCGCTTATCGGGCAGATGTCGTCGGGCCCGAAGGCGTCATAGCCATCCTCCCGTGCTTCCTGGGCGGATCGATAGAAGACCGGCAGCGCCCGTCGATGCATCAAGGTGATGCCGCCCTCTCCCAGCCGATCGCCCAGGGCTTCGAGCAAGACCCGCACACAGGACACGGCGCTGGTCGACCCGCCGATCACGACGAGGCGCGGGTGCCGCAGCCCGGACGCGCGCTCGACCACCTCGGCCAGCCCGTCTGCGGTCAGCAGCCGGTCGGACTGCATGAGCTTGCCGGCGTAGCCCGGCAGAAGGCGCCGCCCTGCGACCACCGCCGCCTCGTCTTCCAGCCGCGTTTCCGGCTGTTCCGCTCCGGTGGCCAGCAGGACGACACGGGACAGGACGTCGATCTCCTCGCCGGTCGCGACGCAGCGCAGCCGCGTCGACCAGGTGCCTGCGGCCGTTCGTCTCGTCCACAACGCCTCCCGGCCGGTCATGACGTGGCCATGCGGAGCCTGCCGGATGAGGCCGGCCAGGACGTCTCCCAGCGCCGCCAGGAACGCGCCGACCAGCGACAACGGCACCGCGTCCCGGCCATAGGGGACGATCGCCCGTGCCGCGGGATGGTCGATCAGGGACGCCAGCACCGGATCCGGATGATCGGCGACGCAGGACAGGAAGGTTTCCGCCGAGCTGTCGGAGTTGATCAGGTAGCGGCCGATCCGGCCGGCTCCGATCGATGGTTGCCGCTCCGCCACCACCAGCCCCGCCGCCAGGAGCCGGTCGAGATCACCGTTCCGGGACGCGGCGATCAGCGGAGCCAGCCCGGCCGGGCCGCCGCCGACGACCAGGGCGCCTGTATGAAGGCTGCCGATCCTCAAACGGGTCATCACGTCATCCGGGCATAACCCGACCAGGCGGAAGCGCTGTCGGGTGGAGGCAGCTGCGTGGCGACCGGACCGGCCGGCGGCCGGTCGCGGCGGCAGATAACCAGGAGCGCGTCGCAGACGGTGGCGACGATCTCGCTCGTCATCTCGTCCCAGAGTGGAAGCGACAGCACGCGGCGGGAGATGCGCTCCGTCACCGACAGGTCGCCGGCGACGCCGCGAGCGAGAAAGAACGGTTGTTCGGCCACATGGGGCGCGAAATAGGCAGCCGTGCCGATGCCCTGGGCAAGCAGCTCGGCGATGACCACCTCGCGCCTGCCGTCGAACTGCGCCGGCAGAAGCACCGGCATGAACTGATAGGCGCAGCGGGTCCCGCGTATCGCCTGGAACGTCAGATCCGGAAGCAGGGCCCGGTAGAGCTGCGCCAGGCGATCCCGGCGCGCGACCACGCTCTCGAAGTCCTGCAGCCGCGCGAGCGCCAGCAGGGCGCCGATCTCGCTGAGCTTGGAGTTGAGGCCGGGGATGGTCGCCGAGCGCGGGATGCCGAAGCCGAAGTTGCCCATGATCCTCAAGGTGCGGATCAGCTCCACGTCGGTGGAATGGATCACGCCGCCCTCGCCGGTGCTGAAGGTCTTGGTCGCGTGCATGGAGAACACCACCGGCAACGCGCAGCCGGCGGCGAAGGCACGTCCGGACACGTCGAGGCTGCCGAGCGAGGCGGCGGCATCGACCACCACCGGGATCCCCGTCCGGGCGCTCAGCTCCTCGTAGCGAGGGAGGTCGATGCAGTTGCCAAAGGTGGCGTAAGGCACGATCACGGCGATGTCATTGCCGTACCGCGAGATCATGGCCTCCTCCGCGTCCGCCGACGCCGCCCAGTGACGCTCGTCGATGTCGCAGAACAACGGGGTGAGGCCGGCCCAGTCGGCGGCCATCGCCGCAGCGGCGAAGGTGAAGGACGGCATCAACGCGTAGCGGCGACCAGGGCGGTCCGGCTGCAGGGCGCGACCCGCGTCGGCGCGCTCCACCACCGCGCGGATCGCCATCATCAGGCCGATGGTCGCGTTGCAGACCGTCAAACAAGCCCCGCCGTCCGCGAACACGGTGTCCTGCAGCGCGGACTCGAAACGGGTGTTGACCGGCCCGTAGTTGGTAAAGATCCCCGACTGCTCGATAATGCGAAGTTCGTCCCCCAGATCCCGCAAACTGGGCGGCTTGGGACGAAGAAAGGGAACCATCGGACTACCTTCCATGCCAACCGGACCAACATAAGACAAACGTGTTAACATCGCGATAATAGGTGGACCTAAATAACGATCATCTAACGGTATGTAGTTGTCACCGGCATACAAGCTTTCGTGGGTATATCCACCACCTATGCTCTTATAGGTTGCTAAGGTTCGTTGCTCAAACACAAACGCGACCTTCCATCGCGGCAGGACACTTTTTTTCCGCGACCGGCCGGCCCTTCCTCCGCTGATGACCCCACACCACATGGGCGGCTGACATCCCGCGCGACCGCCGCCGGCTTGGCTTCGCGGCAGCCCGGTTGCAGGATGCGCGCACTGATCCCTACCCCGGACCCTGGGAGAGCCTGATGACCGGCATGACGCCGAACGACCGTATCCGGATGGATGACGAAGAGCCCGATCCCGAGTCGCCCGAGGTGCCGGAGCCGAACGGTCCCGAGCCCTCTGAGCCCGGCGACAACAAGACCTTGTCCTCGCCGATCAACGAGCTCGAGAAGCGCTTGTTCGACCAGCGCAAGGTGCTGATCTTCGGCGCGATCAACGACAAGGTGGCGCGCGATGTCACGGGCCGGCTGCTGGCGCTCGCCGGCGCCTCGGACAAGCCGATCGACGTCTACGTCAACTCGCCCGGCGGCCACGTCGAGAGCGGCGA
>CAXUDP010000113.1:0-11938 GCA_964249735.1 uncultured Acetobacteraceae bacterium
AGTTGGGTGTCGTGGTCAGCCCATCATCGCATGCTGGATCTGGATGCAGGCGCCGAGCACGCCGCCATAGACCGCCTGTGCCAGCACGGTGACGAGCGGGGTCTGGTAGCCGTAGTTCATCGCCAGGAAGCCTGGCGGCTCGAGCTGGCGCAGCCGGGTGACGCCATGATGCTCCGAGGCCATGCGCGGATGGACGAACGGCAGCAGCGGGATCACGCAGACGAGCAGGAACAGGCCATGCACGACGCCGAGGATCGCGCCGATCCACCAGGTGCCGATGCCGATGCTCCTGAAGAACAGGAAGTAGAGAAAGGCGAACAGCCAGCCGCCGGCGATGTAGGATACGAAGCCGAGCACGGTGGCTTGGCCGCGGTTGCCGCTGATCGCCGAGCCCAGCAGGAACGTCAGGCTCATGCGCGACAGCCCGAGCCCCTGGCTCGCCTGCAGGATGCTGGCCATCGCGGTCGTCGCCACCAGTCCCCACAGCACAAGGGACATCATCGTCTGCATCGTCATGCGAGATCTGCTCCCTGCTGGTCGTCACGCTGCGCCTGCCGGATCGCCAACGCCACGTTCACCAGCCCGACATGGGTGAAGGCCTGGGGGAAGTTCCCGAGCGCCTCGCCGGTCCGGACGTCCAGCTCCTCGGCGAACAGGCCGACGTCGTTGCCGAACGACAGCAGGTGGGTGAACTGCTGCTCCGCCAGCGCCACCTCCCCGCTTCTGGCCAGCTGCTCGATCGCCCAGAAGCTGCAGATCCCGAACGCCCCCTCGTCGCCCTCCAGGCCGTCGACGCCCGGCTCGTAGCGCTGCAGCAGCCCGTTCCGGCCGAGCCGTTGGCAGGACAGGTCGTAGGTCGCCTTCATGCGCGGGTTTGCGGCGTCGCAGTAGCCGACGCTCGACATCAGCAGCAGGCTGGCGTCGACTTGGCTGCCGTCGAGCTCCCCGGTGTAGGACTGGATCTCCGTATTGAAGCCGCGGGTCTCGATCAGCTCGGCGATCGCGGCTCGTTCCGCCTGGTACTGTGTCAGCCTGCCGCCGAGGTCGATGGCGCCGAGCTCGTGCAGCGCGATCAGCCGGTCGAACGCGGTCCAGCACATGACCTTGGAGAAGGTGTACTGCCGGCGCGCGCCGCGTATCTCCCAGATGCCGCTGTCCGGCGCCCGCCAGATGTCGCAGACGACCTGACCCAGCCCGCCAAGCATGCGCGCGCCGGCCCTGTCGATCGTGCCGCCCGCGGCAACATAGGTGTGGGCGGCCAGGATGACCTCGCCATAGATGTCGGTCTGCTGCTGGCTGTGGGCGCCGTTGCCGATGCGCACCGGGCGCGAGCCCTGGTAGCCGGCGAGATGCGGCAGCGACCGTTCCTCCAGGCCGCTGCGGCCGTAGACGTCGTACATGATCTTCAGCCTCGGCCAGGTCAGCCGGGTGGCGTGCAGCAGCCAGTCCAGGAAGGCGGTCGCATCCTCCCTGATCCCGAGCCCGGTCAGGGCCTGCATCGTCAGCCCGGCATCGCGCAGCCAGCAGTAGCGGTAGTCCCAGTTGCGATCGCCGCCGATCGCCTCCGGCAACGACGTGGTCGGAGCCGCGACGATGGCGCCCGACGGCGAGAAGCTGAGCAGCTTGAGCGTCACCGCACTCCGGACCACGGCGTCGCGATACGGTCCGTCGTAGACGACCTGCGCCGACCAGCGCTTCCACCAGGCAAGCGTGTGGTCCAGGCGCTCGTCCGCATCCTCGCCCAGCGTCGGGATGACGGCCGGCTCGCCCTGCGAGTAGCACAGGCTAAAATAGCGGCGCTGTCCGGGCGCGAGCGTGAAGGTGCCGGACAAGGCGCCCGGCGACATGCCGGAAGACGGGGCCTCGGCGGCGAGCTCGACGTCGCTGTGGAGGTGCAGGATTTCACCACCCCAGTCGAAGGACCAGCCCAGGCGGCGGCGGAACCTGAGCCTCGGGACACGCCGCGCATAGTCGGGCCTGGGATGCATCGTCGCCCGCAGCGAAACGGTGCTGGTGCCGCCCTCGACGATCCTGAGCAGCTCGCGCATCGGGCGTATCTGCCGGATGCCGTCGAGCACCGGCAGGCAGTCGAGGATGCGTACGGAGCCGGTCGCGGTCTCGAACGTCGTTTCCAGCACTGCGCTGCCTTCGAGGTAGCGGCGCGTCGCGGTGAACGGCTCCGTCGGGCTGAGCGAGAAGTGGCCGCCGCCAGGATCGAGCAGCCGCGCGAACACCGAGGGGCTGGAGAACTCCGGCAGGCAGAGCCAGTCGATCGATCCGTCGCGCGACACCAGGGCGGCGGTGCGGCAGTCGCCGATCAGCGCGTAGTCGGCGATCCTGGCCGCTGTCCGTTCCATCCAAGCGTCTCCGCGGGTCGCCCGAGCCGATGACAAGCATCGAGCGGGATCGGCTCTTGCTGCGATACGATGATCAAGCCTGCACGAACGGCCAGCCCCTACTCGTTCGAAGCAGGACCGCAGCGAGTTACAAAACGCTGATGGTCAAGATCCCGGCGAACCAGGAGTAGCCGGACTTCTCCCGGTAGCCGGTCCTCGGAAAGGTTTCGGTCGCCGCGATCGCGGTGATCCGTTTCGGACTCTTGCAGCCGGGCCTGGTCGACATGCGCAGGGGCAGCGGGTAGCCGAACGGGTCGGCTGGCGTACCGCCGGCATGGCGGGTCGCGAGCAGGGTCTGCGGGTGCAGGGCGATCGCCATGTCGATGCTGCCGGGGTAGTCGTCCGCCGTCCTGGAGGCCACGTAGTTCGCGCGCAGGTCCGTGCCGACGCGTTCCAGGAAGGTGCGCAACGGCACGCCGGACCGCTGCCCGACATGGTCCCAGCCCTCGACACGTGTGTGGTTGATGATCTCGGTCCGCTGCGGCAGCGCGTCGATCTGCCGCACGGTCCAGGCCTGCCTGTCGACGATCAGCCCCGACCACTCCAGGCGCCAGCTTGCCTCGTCCACCGGCATGACCTTGTCCACATCGTGGTGGGCGTTGAACTCGGGCGGGTTCAGCGCCCGCGAGGCCTGCCGATCTTGTTCAGCCCGCATGGCAGCGCCGCCCCGACGCTGAATTCGACGCCATTCCGCTGCGTCGATTGCCAACGACAATCTGACAGCCATCCAACGCTTCCGCACCACGACCAACGAAATCGAGAGGACTTCAACTAGCCGGCACGGCTTCGACGCCATGCACCCGGGGCCACGCCGGTCGCACGCCGGAAGGCGGTCGTGAACTGGGGCTGGGCGGCGAAGCCCACCTCCAGCGCGATCGCAGCCAGGCCGAGGTCCGGCCGGTCCAGCAGCGTCTTGGCGCGTTCCACCCGGCGCTGGAGCAGCCAGGCGAACGGCGGCATGCCCGTCGACTGCCGGAAGGCGCGGCTGAAATGGGTCGGCGACAACCCGGCCGAGGCGGCCAGCCGGGTCAGGGTGATGTCCTCCTGGAGGTGCGCCTCGATGAACTCGCAGGCCCGGGCCAGTTGCGACCGGCTCAGGCCGCCGGTCGCCTTCGCCTCCGGGGGCCTGGCGGCGAGCTGGAGCAGCCCGCCCAGCACCTTCAGCACCTCGGCCTGGAACAACAGCCTGCCCGGCGCGCCGACGGCCGCGACCTCCGACCAGAGCGCCATCATGGCCGCTTCCACTCGTTCGGATCGCGCGAGGCCGGCATAGACCGGGGCCAGGTCGGGGATCGTGCCGTGGTAGGCCGGGCTGATCAGCTCCTCGACCAGAGACCAGGGCAGCGCCAAGCCCAGGCTTTCGAAATCGGCGCCGGTCTTGATGTCGCAAGGCTGGCCGGGCGGCGTCACGATGAAGGCGCCGGGCGTGGCCACCGCGACGAAGCGCCCGCAACCGAGGTCGGCGCGGAACGGCAGGCGCCCGCGCGTGAGCAACTGCACCGTGAGGTGGGGAAACGAGTTCGAGGGCCGCGCCCGCGGCTCGGCCGGCCGCGCGATGCTGGCCTGGACCAGGGTCGCTTCCTGGCCGTGCGAGCGGGATCGGACCGGCGGACGCACCTGGTTCTCGCCGGCCATCCAGTCCGTGAACTCCTGCAGATCGGTCCGCTGCAAGCGCCGTCCTCCTCGACCGGGTCCGACACGACGCCGCAGAACGGCGCAGAACGGCGCAACCGGCGCCAACCTCGCGAAAGACCGGCGGCTCGTGCCGGTCCAGCCTCGCCGGACCTGTCTAGCCGAGGATCTCGCCCATGCCACGCAGCGACGCCACGATCGCCGACATCCTGGCCGGCCTGTCGGCCGACCGGGACGGCGACGGCCGGAAGGAGATCGTCAGCAGCCTCCACTACGACGAGGCCGGATCGCGCCTGTTCGAGGCGATCATCAAGCAGCCGGAGTACTACCCGCTCCGTGCCGAGCGCCTGATCCTGTCCTGCCAAGCCGCCGAGATCCTCGCCGCCATTCCCGGCTTCCGCGCCGGACCGGCCGCCCTGCTCGAGCTGGGCGCGAGCGACGACAAGAAGGCCGGCTTCTTCCTCGATGCCGGCGGAGAGCAGCTCTCGACCTACATCCCGGTAAACATCGAGCCGTCGGTGCTGGACGGGCTGGAGCGGACGCTGCGGCGCACCCGTCCCCACCTGCGCGTCGTGCCCATCCCGGCCGACTTCCTGGCGCCGCTCGACGTGGCCCGGCTCGACGGGCACCAGACGCTGATCGGCTTCTTCAGCGGCTCCACCATCGGCCAGCTCGACGACGCGGCCGCCGTCGGGTTCCTGGCCAGGATCCGGGACGCGGCCCGGCCGTGGCCAGCCGCCGCCTTCATCGTCAGCGGCGACGTTTGCCGCGATCCCGCGCGGCTGCTGCCGGCCTATGACGACGCCGCCGGCATGAACGCCGCCTTCAACCTCAATGTCCTCCTGCACCTGAACCGCATCGGCGAAGGCGACTTCGATCCTTGCCGCTTTCGCCACGTGGTGCGCTGGAACGAGCAGGAGAACCGGATCGACTTCTTTCTCCAGAGCCTGGCCGACCAGGTGCGCCGCTTCGCCGGCCGCTCCCTGCACTTCGGGACCGGGGAGCTGGTCCGCACCGGGGTGAGCTACAAGCGGACGCCCGGAGCGTTCGGGAAGCTGGCGGCCACATCCGGCTGGACGCTGCGGCGATGCTGGATGGACCCGGAACACTTATTCGGGGTCCACCTCCTCCTGCCCGCCGCCGACGCCTAGGGCCGGGACAGCGTCGTGCCGCGGTCCCCCGAGAAGCCGGTTCCGCCGCCGCGACGGCGGCTGGGCATCCGCCAACTGGAGTTCCTGTCGATCGGCGCCGCGATCGGCTCCGGCCTGTTCGTCGGGTCGGCCCAGGCGCTCCGGGCTGCGGGGCCGTCGCTGCTCCTGGCCTACGCGCTGTGCGCCGCCGCCGTCTACGTGGTGGCGCGGTGCCTGGGAGAAATGACCCTCGCGTTTCCGCGGGAGGAGTCGTTCATCGATCACGTGGGGCGGCAGCTCGGCGGCGCGGCCCGCGTCCTCAGCGGCTGGGGCTTCTGGTCGACGACCGTGCTGATCGGCATGGCCGAGCTCACCGCGGTGGGACTGCTCGCCCACGCCCTGGTTCCCGCGCTGCCGCAATGGGCGTTCACGGCGATCGCCTTCGTGATCCTGGTTCTGCTCAACTTCGCTCCGGTCAACTACTTCGGCAGTGCCGAGGTCGCGATGTCCTCGCTGAAGGTGCTGGTGATCCTGCTGTTCATCGTCCTCGCCGTCGTCGTCGCCATCGACCCCCGCCGCGTCGTGCTGGAGGATGCGAGCGTTTCGAACCTTCGGGGTCCCGACGGGATCTTCCCGGGCGGCTGGCACGGTCTGGCCGCGGCGCTGCCCGTCGCCCTGTTCTCCTTCGGCGGCTTCGAGCTGATCAGCCTGGCCGCCGCCGAGACCGAATCGCCTGCCCGGGCGATCCCGCGTGCGGTGAACGGGCTGCTGCTCCGCTTCGTCATCTTCTACCTCGGATCGGCCAGCTCCCTGCTCGTCCTGCTTCCCTGGAACCAGATGACGCCGGGTGTCAGCCCGTTCCTGGTGATCCTGGAGCGGCTGCATGTCCCCGGCGCGGCGGCCTTCCTCGACGTCGTGCTGATCAGCTGCATCCTGTCGTCGAGCAACGCGCTGCTGTTCGCGGCGGGCCGGGTCCTGCGCACGCTCGCACGGCATGGCACGGCACCCGCCCGCCTGGGCAGGCTCAGCGGAACCGGCGCGCCGACGACCGCGGTGCTGGTCACGGCCGCCGTCATCTCCATGGCGATCATGCTCAATGCCGTCCTGCCGCGGGCCTTGTTCGGCGTGCTCCTGCAGCTCGTGGCGGTGTTCACCACGATCAACTGGATGCTGATCCTGACCGCCGAGCTGGCCTTCCGCCGGCGGCGTGGACCGCTCGAGCGCCCTGCCTTCGCCGTGCCGTGGACGCCCTGGTCCAGCATCGCAGTTATGGTGTTCCTCATTCTCGCCTGCGGGCTCGCCATCCCCCACTGATCGGTGCGAGGTCGTTGGGACCCGCCCGGAGCAGCTTGACCGGCTCATCATCCGAGCAGGCCCGTTCCTGCTTCCGGCCCTTGTCGACCGCCGTACGGGTCTTGAGGCTGGCTGTCTGATCCACCCACGGGTTGATCTCCGCGTAGCCCCTCCGGACTGCCCACCTCCACAGCCCGGAGAATGCCGAGAAGTCCCGCATGACGGTCTCAGCAGCGTTGGTCGATCGCCGACAGCAGCACAGCGTCCAGCGAGGGGGGGGCACTCGCAAGTCGCCAGGTAGGTCCCCAGGCGCCGGAATGGGGCCTCATGGCTCACGATGGTCCCACCGCGCACCTTGCCGCGTTCTCCCTCCAGCCACTGCTTCAGGGCCTTGCCGATGGTCACACCGCCGCCGTCGGCGATCTCCAGGAACTTCCGAGCTGCCGCTAGTCCTTGGCATCGCTCCAGCTCTTCGGCTTCGTTGACGAGGTGGTCTCGGTGTTCCTCTGCGAAGTAGACCGGCACTGGGTCACCGTGCGGGTCTTCATCCCAACGGACAACCCGATTGCCTTGCTTGCGAAGCGCCTGATGGCGCCGGAGGGCATGGCTCTGCCAATCTGCTGTCCAGCCACTCAGGGGCCGCAGCCTGGCAGCCGCCAAGGCAGCCTCAACGTCCGCCCGGATGGCCGTAAGAGCCTGGTCTCGGCGCTGCCTGGCGGTTGTGCGGTCAGTCGTGCCGAGGGTCCTGACGATCTCCCGCTTGACGCCACCCCCTGGCGCCCATGACCCGGCCTACGTCGGCCCAGCAGGCCTCGGGAACACCAAAGCCGACGCACCACGTATTCCACGCTCGAGCAGTGATCCAGCCACGGCGCCAGTGGTAGACCGGGCAGGGCAGGGGCGTAACGGGCCGCTACATCGGGAAGAAGTCACCGCTCTCTAACCTGTTGCTTTCATTGTAATTACAGGAATTGGTGTCCGCGGCGGGAGCGGAGGGCACAGAAGATAAAGGCCGATCTTGCGCAACAATTACAACGTCTTAGGCGCCCGAAAGATGTAGCAGGATGGATGTCACAGGCTGCTACAGCAGGATGGTCCCGGGCGAACACGTTCCCGTGCGGCTGTCTACTGGCCGCTCGGACGACCTTCAAGGGCGCGCCCAGCACCCGGCCGGGGACCCAGTAACCGGTCCTAGCTCACGCCGGGGGCCTTCCGGCGATCGGTCAAAAGACCCCCCACCCGGTCGGAGATGACCGGGCCGGTTTTCCAAGCGGAGCGCCGAGCCGCCGGAGTCCCAAGTGACCGGGGTCAGGAACAAGGGGGAGGAGTTGCAGAAGGCCCCCGGCAGGGCCCCCTACCGGGTCCATCATTCTCCCGGCTAGTTTCCCTTGGCGATCTCCCGCGCCAAATGCTCTTCTCCGAGCTGCTGGGTGGCCTTTAAAGCGGTTAGTAGAGTCTGAGCGGCCGGGACCATCTGTTCATGACCGTCCCGCTCCAGTCCCGCGATCAGAGCTTCCTGTTTGGCGATGCGTTCCACACCTTCAGAGACGTGACGTTGGCATTGTTCGAGCGGCGTCTCACCCATGGCTTCTCTGATACCTCTCGGCCGGTTTCATTTTGTAACTACCTTATCGTCTCATGAGGGGGCCTGCACCCCTTGTCGGACTCAGCCAGCGCGGCGCCGGGCCGCTGGAGTCCTATGCGGCCGGTGCCAGAGGAAGGGCCGGGGGTCCGTCGCAAGGCCCCGGCAGGGCCCCCTATGGGATCTGGAAGGGCCGCAGGAAAATCCTGGCGACGTCTCCCTTCAGCAGCGCCAGGCTACAGCTTACGACTACAACAGCCAACGAAGCCCGATCCTTGAAAGGGAATTGCTAGGAACCCCTACCCATACAAAAAGTAAGCGTTCGCTCTCTGCACGCTGACAGGGCGATCGCAGTCTGCTCTGCGGGTGACTCACGGCTGGGAGCCTTGGGTTGGCACAGAACGAATTCTGGCGCAGTCACGTCGACGCCTTCCTGCGGCAGCGTGGCACGCAGCAGGACTACTGCCAGCAGCACGGCATAGTGCCACGCGAGCTTCGCAAATGGTGGACGCGGTTCTATGGCCCGGCTCGGCTGCGGACAGGGCCGGAGCCAGAGGTCGGTCTGCCCGGGGCGGGCGCAAGCGAATTCGCTTACGCCGCCCCCATGGGGTCCGAGGCTGTTCGAGCGGACCAGGCTGTAGTCGTGGCGGCACCGATTGTCCGGCGCCGCTGGACAAACGAGCAGAAACGTCAGCTGGTCTGGGGTGGGCTCAACTCCGGCCAGCCGCTTGCTCGGTATGCGCGACGTCACGGCATCCACCCCAGCGTGGCACACCGGTGGCTCAGGACTTTCGCCAAACCGCTGCTGGCAGGCCAGGAGGACGACCTGACCGCACAGTTCGCCGAGGTGCGGGTCACGGAGGTTCCACAGTCGCCTGCGGTTCCACCATCGCCCACCGCGTCCCTCGGGAGCATAATCGAGATCGAGCTGTCGCGCGGGCGATGCATCCGTGTCAGGCCGGACGTGGATGCCGAGGCGCTGCGGCGGGTGCTGGCGGTGCTGGAACCGTCGGCATGATCACGGTGCCGGCGGGGGTCCGCATCCACTTGGCGCTGGGCGCCACCGACATGAGAAAAGGCTTTGACGGCCTGAGCCTGCTGGTGCAGGAGGTGCTGCGGGCGGATCCGTTCAGCGGCCACCTGTTCGTGTTCCGCGGCAAGCGCGCGTCGACGCTCAAGATTCTGTTCCATGACGGCAACGGCATGTGCCTATTTGGCAAGCGACTGGACCAGGGGGCGTTCACTTGGCCGGCCCCCCAGCCGCAGGCCGACGGCACCCTCACGGTAACGCTCAGCCCGGCCCAGCTGTCCATGCTGCTCGAGGGGCTGGAATGGCGGACGCCGGTGCCGACGCGGCGGCTGATGTTCGCTGGCTGAACACGGTTTTGGTTGTACCGGCGCCGGCCGGAGCAGTAGGCTGCACCGATTCAGATCGCGCTGGATCAGCTGCCGACCGACACCGACGTGCTGCACCGGCTAGTGCGCGACATGGCGTCCGCGCTCGACAGCCGCCAGTCCGAGATCGAGCGCCTCCGGCAGATCATCGTCGAGTTCAAGCGCGCCCGCTTCGGCCGCAGCGCCGAGCGGCTCGATCCGGAGCAGGCATCGCTGGCGCTGGAGGAGATGGAAACGGATCTGGCTGCGGCGGTCGCCGTAGCCCCGGCGGTGGAACCGCCCGCACCCAGCCAGCCGGCCATGTCGCCGCATCGCGGTCCGCTGCCAGTCCATCTGCCGGGAGTGGAGACCGTCGTGCCGGTTCCGCACGAGCACTGCCCCGACTGCGGCGGCACGCTACACGACGCCGGCGCCACCAGCAGCGAGATGCTGGACCGGATCCCCGCCCAACTGCGGGTGTTGCGGATCACCCGGCCTAAGCGCGCCTGCCGCGCCTGCGGCACCCTGCATCAGGCCCCGGCACCGGAGCGGGTAATCACTGGCGGCCTCGCCACCCCGGCGCTGCTGGCCCATGTGTTGGTCAGCCGCTACTGCGACCATCTGCCGCTCTACCGGCAGAGCCGCATCCTTGCCCGGCATGGCATGGAGATCAGCCGGTCCACCCTGGCCGGCTGGGTCGGTGCCGCCTGCTGGTGGCTGGAGGCGCTGCACGAGCGGCTGGCCGCGTACGTTCTGGCGGCCGACCGGCTGTTCGCCGACGACACACCGTTGCCAGTGCTCGAGCCGGGGCGGGGACGCACCCGCACCGGGCGGTTTTGGGTCTACACCCGGGACGACCGGGCGCATGGCGACACCAGGGCGCCTGCTGTGCTGTTCCACTACGAGCCGGATCGCAAGGGCGAGCGGCCGGCGCAGCATCTGCCGGACTTCTGCGGCATCCTGCAGGTAGACGGCTACGCCGGGTTTGAGCGCTTGGCCAGCAGTGGCCGGATCGCGCTCGCTGCTTGCTGGGCGCACGCGCGCCGGAAGTTCTTCGAGCTGCACGAGACCGGCTCGCCGATGGCCACCGAGGCCATTCGACGGATCGGCCAACTCTACGAGATTGAGCGGGAGATCCGGGGGCGGCCCCCGGACGAGCGGCAGCAGATCCAGCAGAACCGGTCCGGGCCCATCGTCGAGGCAATGCGAGGCTGGCTGCAGGAGCAGCTACGCTGCCTGCCCAGCCGGGCTCGCCTGGCGGAGGCAATCCGCTACGCGCTCAACCGTTGGCCCGCGCTGATCCGGTTCCTCGACGACGGCCGGATCGAGCTCGACACTAACCCGGTGGAGCGAGCGATCCGACCCGTGGCGCTTGGCCGCAAGAACAGCCTGTTCGCCGGCAGTGAGGGTGGTGCCCGACGCTGGGCGGTTGTTGCCTCGCTGATCGAGACCGCCAGGCTCAACGGAGTCGAGCCTTACGCCTGGCTACGCGACAGCCTGGCGCTCATGATCGACGGCCACCCGGCAAACCGTCTCGCTGAGCTGCTGCCTTGGTCGCGCTGATGGCCCTCGCAGTCTTGGTGGGCACGAACCTGGAATGGGGCTTACAACGGTGTCGGCGTAGCCTTCGCTAGGCGACCTTTCAATCGCGCCTGCATCGCCTTGCGGCGCTCCTTGGCAGCGATGTTTCTCTGCCGGCCGGACTCACCCATGAACTGGCTGAGCGAGTTGTCGACCGTCACGCCCCCATCTTCCGATGACCACAACAGGTCGAACTGGAAGCCGAGCAGGTCATGCGCCTCCACCGCCTGTCGCAGCACGTCCGTGCATATCAGGGTCCGCCGCTCCTGCGGCACGGTGAACACGGCCGGCGCGGTCGCCACACGCTCGGGGTGGAAGGACCACCGGGTGATGCTGTTCCAGCAATTTGGTGGCTCAAGACGATACTCCGAGCGCTCGCCCTCGATGCGGTCCTGATCGGCGATGTCGGCCGTGGTCGTGCAGTTGAGCCAGCAGTAGTCCAGCGCTTCCAAAGCCACTGCCAGTCCTTCCATCTGCACCGGTAGAAACTCGCCGAGCGGCAGCAGCAACGGAGCCAGGGCCTCACGCGCATGCGCGCTCAGCAACATGTCGTGCGCGGTCACCATGCACGCGCTGACACAGTCGGTCGGCAAGACCTTCGCCTTACCCCGAGGATTCTCCAGGCGGGGAGGCTGCCAGCTGTTCACGCTCGGCGTGCCAAGCGCCTCATCCCACCGCCACGCGGCACGATCATCCTCGCTAGGGAGGTGCAACAATATTCCCCACGCCAGATCGGCGCTCACCTTGTAGACGTTCATGGGCCGTATCCCTCCCACTTTAACGGGTCAGGCAGGTCAAGGCGCGGTAGCGGCCGTTCCAGTGTCCGCACCATGTGCTCCAGTGGAAAACAGCGTGGAAGAGTGACCCGGCTGCGGGGTGAACAGCGTCTAAACGGGGCTCTGACTCAATTTCGCTGCTGTCCTGTGATGCTTTGGCATGGTGTTCAAGGC
>CAXUDP010000114.1:0-11934 GCA_964249735.1 uncultured Acetobacteraceae bacterium
GGGCAGGGGTGCCGCCGCGACGCCCGCGCTCCTGCCCGCCGCCCGCAAGCATCGGCGCGGCGGCACCCGCGCCCGGGTCCCGCAGCAGCAGCGCGCCGGCCCCCTTGGGCCCGCCGATCTTGTGCCCGGACAGCGCCAGGCTGTCGGCCCCGCAGCCGCCAAGCGACACCGGCACCCGTCCCGCCGATTGCACCGCGTCGACATGCAGCAGCGCCCCGTACCGCCGGCACAGGACCGACGCCTCGGCCAGGGGGTGCAGCACCCCGGTCTCGTTGTTGGCATGCATCAGGCAGACCAGGGCAGGCGGTCCGGCCTCCAGCGCCGCCTCCAGCGCTCCCAGCTCGACCAGGCCGTTTCCGTCCACCGGCAGGGTCTCCGCCCCGTCCACCGCTCGGCGCACCGCGTCGTGCTCGGTGGCGCCCACCAGCACGCGCCGCCCCGCACCGAGCATCCGCACCGCCAGCACGTTGCTTTCGGTGCCGCCGGAGGTGAACACCAGCCCGGCCGGATCGGCGTCGAGACAGGCGGCGATGCGCTCGCGCGACTCCTCCAGCAGCGCCCGCGCCCGCCGCCCGTCGCCATGCACCGAGGCCGGGTTGCCAGGCAGTTGCAGCGCGGCAACGACCGCCTCCGCAGCCTCCGGGCGCAACGCTTCGCTGGCATTGGCGTCCAGATAAAGGGACGGTCGATCGGATCCGGGTCGGCGCGGATCGCTCATGATGTCGCCCTTCCCGAGAGCTGCCTGCGCTATTCCGTTGTCATCGCTCGGATTGTCTCGTTATAGAGTGTCCGGAGGCGGCGGCTGCCTGTGTAGGAGTGGACTATGGGTCCGGGCAACGGCAAGTCAATCGCGTTCACCCTGCGCCGGGCGCGGCCCTATCCGGCTCCACGCGCGACGCAGGCATGACTGCAAACAGTTGGAAATCCGACCGCTCTTGCGCCATGTGTCACAAATGAGGCGCCGCTGCAGCCGTGGCGACACGTCCACATATCGCTAGGACTCACCCGGCGGGGGCATCGCCGGGTGCCGATTGCATTTCAACAGCCTGCCGTTCATGCCATCGAACGCAGCCATCGAGAATCGCGGGATCGCATGCCTGAGGTGATGTTCGCCGGCCCTGACGGTCGGCTCGAAGGCCGCTACCATCATTCCGGCGAGAGCAACGCGCCGCTCGCCCTGATCCTCCACCCGCATCCGATGCATGGCGGGACCATGAACAACCGCATCACCTACTCGATGTACCGCTCGTTCGAGCGGCTCGGCTTCTCGGTGATGCGCTTCAACTTCCGCGGCGTCGGCCGCTCCCAGGGCCGCTACGACGGCGGCATCGGCGAGATCTCCGACGCCGCCGCGGCGCTGGACTGGATGCAGACGGTCAACCCGAACTCGGGCGGCCTGTGGATCGCCGGCTACTCGTTCGGCGCCTTCGTCGGCATGCAGCTGCTGATGCGCCGGCCGGAAATCTCCGGCTGGGTCAGCGTGGCACCGCCGGCCAGCCACTACGATTTCGGCTTCCTCGCCCCGTGCCCCTGCGGCGGCCTGATGATCGCCGGCGATGCCGACGAGCTGGCGCCCGAGCCGGCGGTGCGCAAGCTGGTCGACAAGCTGAACACCCAGAAGAACGTGTCGGTCGACTACCGGATTTATCCCGGCGCCGACCACGTGTTCGCCCGTCATGCCGAGCAGGTGTCTGACGCGGTCGAGGACTATGTCGGCCGGATCGTCGCCCGCAAGGCGATGGCGCTCGCCGCCGACTGAGCCACGCCAGCTTGAACGACGTTCATCTGAACGCCGTTCAAGCAGGAACCACCAGCCGTCCGCCGCGGGTCGGCAGCATGACCCCGGTGGTGCCGGGCCAGGACAGCGGCAACCCCGCCTCCGTCCGCGCCGCGAGATAGGCGAAGCACTGGGCTTCCAGCGCGTCGCCATCCCATCCCGCCACCTCGACCGGCGCCACCGGCGCACCGAGCCGTTCGCGCAGGGCCCGCATCAGCGCCGGGTTGTGTCGTCCCCCGCCACACACCAGCCAGCGCGGCGGCCGTGCCGGCAGGATCGTGGCGGCCACGGCGGCTGCGGTGAAGGCCGTCAGCGTCGCCGCCCCGTCCGCAGGCGACAGCGCCGACACCGCGTCGAGCGCCTGATGGAGCGCCTGCCGGTCGAGCGACTTCGGCGCCGGCCTGGCGAAGAACGGATCCGCCAGCAGCCGCGCCAGCACCGGCTCCGACACCTGTCCTCCTGACGCCAGCGCCCCGTCCCGGTCGCAGGGCACGCCGGTGTGGCGCATCGCCCAGTCGTCCAGCAGCGCGTTGCCCGGCCCGGTGTCGCAGGCGAGCAGGGCGCCGTCGGTGCCGATGAAGGTGAGGTTCGCCACCCCGCCCAGGTTGAGCAGTGCTGCCGGCCGATCGAGCCCGGCGGCCAGGGCGGCGTGATAGGCCGGCACCAGCGGCGCCCCTTCGCCGCCGCCGGCCACGTCGGCGCTGCGGAAGTCGTGCACCACCGGCAGCCCGGTTTCCCGCGCCAGCAGCATGGCGTCGCCGATCTGCCAGGTCCGGCCCTCCCTTGGCCGGTGCAGGATGGTCTGGCCATGGAAGCCGATCAGCGTTGCCGGCACACCCAGCCGACGCACCGCCTCGACGTGCACCTCCGTCAGCTGCCGTTCCAGTTGCAGCAGCTCGGGATCATCTGGCGCGGTCCGGTCGGCGCGGTCCAGCAGGCTGCGCAGGGCGGCACGCAGCGCCGGCTCGTAGGGCAGCGTCAGCGAAGGCCCGAACCCGCCCACCCTTACGCCGTCGGTCTCGATCGCCGCCGCGTCCACCCCGTCCAGCGAGGTGCCGCTCATCAGCCCGATCACCTGCCGCATCATGCCGGTCCCTCGCCCGCGTCCCGTGTCCCATGCTACAGCACCGCCCGCGCCATCGGCACGGTGAACCATGTTCAAGAGCGACTTCCTGGCCGAGGCCGAAGCCCGCGGCTTCGTGTTCCAGTGCACCGACGGCGAGGGGCTGGATGCGGCCCTGCTGGCCGGACCGGTGTCGGGCTATGTCGGCTTCGACCTGACCGCCGACAGCCTGCATGTCGGCTCCATGGTGCAGATCATGCTCGCCCGCCTGCTGCAGCGGCACGGCCACCGGCCGGTGCTGCTGCTGGGCGGCGGCACGACCAAGATCGGCGACCCGTCCGGCAAGGAGGAAGCGCGGCAGCTGCTGACGCCCGAGCGCATCGCGCGCAACGGCGAGGCGATCCTGGCCATCCTCCGGCGCTTCGTGGCGACCGACGGCCCGGCCGCGGTCCTGGTCGCCGACAACGCCGAGTGGCTCGACCGGCTCGGCTACATCGAGCTGCTGCGCGAGGTGGGCACCCACTTCTCCATCAGCCGCATGCTGTCCTTCGACAGCGTCCGGCTGCGCCTGGAGCGCGAGCAGGGGCTCAGCTTCCTCGAGTTCAACTACCAAGTCCTGCAGAGCTACGACTTCCGCGAGCTCAACCGACGACATGGCGTCGCGCTGCAGATGGGCGGCTCGGACCAGTGGGGCAACATCGTGTCCGGCGTGGATCTGGTGCGTCGCACCGACGGGCGGCAGGTGTGGGGCCTCACCACGCCGCTGATCGCCACCGCCTCGGGCGCCAAGATGGGCAAGACCGCGTCGGGTGCGGTGTGGCTGTCGGCCGACCGGGTGTCGCCGTTCGACTACTGGCAGTTCTGGCGCAACACCGAGGACGCCGATGTCGGCCGCTTCCTGCGCATGTTCACCGACCTGCCCCTGTCCGAGTGCGATCGCCTCGCCGCCCTCGCGGGCGCGGAGATCAACGAGGCCAAGAAGGTGCTGGCGACCGAAGCCACCGTGTTGTGCCACGGCCGCGACACGGCACTCGCCGTGGCCGAGACCGCGCGGCGCAGCTACGAGGAAGGCGAGCTGGTGCAGGACGCCCTGCCGTCGCGACCGGTGCGGATCGACCAGCTCGCCGCCGGCATCCCGGTGTTCCGCCTGTTCGCGGAGGCCGGGCTGTGCGGCAGCAACGGCGAGGCGCGCCGGCTGATACGCGGCGGCGGCGCGCGGATCAACGACCGGCCGGTGACCGACGAGAGCTACCTGGTGGGCGAGGACGACCTCGTGGACGGCGCGATCAAGCTGTCGCTTGGTCGCAAGCAGCACGTGCTGCTGCGTCCGGAGCCGGGCGTCGACTGACGGGGATCACGGCGACGCTCTGCCGGTGACAGGGAAGGAGGTCGGGCGGCGGTCTGGCCGGGGCGCCGCGCGTCCCACTTCGGCGGATGACGCGCCAGCGCTCTGGTTCCTGCTGTCTGGAACCGCCTTGACAGGATAGACGCATGAGCGAATTGTCCGACAAAACAAGACGGGAGACGATCCATGCCGTCCAGGCTGGTCCTTGCCGCCTGCATTGCAGGCCTGGCAGCCGTGTCCTGCCGCGCCGACGCGGCTGACGGAAACGCCAAGCGCCCTTATCCGAGCCGCACCAGCTTCCTGGCGGACGCGGCCCTCCTTGGCGCCGTCGACGATCCAGACTGGTTCCTCCGCAACATCCCGTTCCTGGAAGTGCCGGATCCGCAGATCCAGGGCGTGTACTACTACCGCTGGCAGACGTATAAGGAGCACCTGATCTACACCGGCTCCATCTATGGCTGGCTGTCGAGCGAGTTCCTGGCTCCGGTGTCATACGGTGCGCCCTATGGCGGCGTGGTGGCGGCAGCCGGGCACCAGATCACCGAGGGACGCTGGCTGCACGACCAGAACTATGTCCGCGACGACATCGACTACTGGCTGAACGGGCCCGGGCAGTTCCCCAAGCCGATGACCGACGCGGTGAACGCCGACACCAGCGACTGGGCGCACGAGTACAGCTTCTGGGCCGCCAGCACGGTCTGGCAGGTGTTCCTCGCCACCGGCGACCGGGCGTTCACCACCGGCGAGCTGCCGAGCCTGGTGCGGCAGTACCGCGGCTGGGACAACCACTTCAACGCGGCGCTGGGGCTGTACTGGCAGGTCCCGGTGTGGGACGCGACCGAGTATACGCCCGCCTCCTACGAGACCAGCGACCCGTATCACGGCGGGGCCGGCTACCGGCCGACCATCAACGCCTACCAGTACGGCGACGCGCAGGCGATCGCCGGCATCGCCACGATCGCCGGCAACCCGGCGACGGCCAGGGACTATGCGCAATGGGCAACCGCCCTGCGCAAGGCGACGCAGTCCGCGCTGTGGGACAGGACCCGCCTGTTCTTCTACCACATGCAGCGCGACGACAACCCGACCGGCGCCCTGCTGGACACGCGCGAGGAGGAAGGCTTCGTCCCCTGGATGTTCGAGCTGCCGGTCGCCTCGGACTCCACCGCGATGGCGGAGCTGCTCGACCCGCAGGGCTTCGCGGCGAGCTTCGGGCCCACCACCGCCGAGCGGCGCAGCCGCTGGTTCGACTACCAGGCGCAGACCTGCTGCCACTGGGACGGCCCGTCCTGGCCGTACGAGACGTCGCAAACCCTGACCGGGCTGGCCAACCTGCTGCAGGACTATCCCGAACAGGCGACCATCACCCCGGCCGACTACCTGAACCTGCTGCACGGCTACGCGGCGACCCAGTACAAAAACGGCGTCCCCTACGTCGCCGAGGCGCACGATCCGGACACCGCCCACTGGGTCTACGACACCGCCGACCACAGCGAGGACTACAACCACTCGACCTTCAACGACAACGTCATCTCCGGGCTGATCGGCCTGCGCGGACAGCCGGATGACACGCTGGTGGTGAACCCGCTGGCCCCGGCGAGCTGGGACTACTTCGCGCTGGAGAACGCGCCCTATCACGGCCACGACGTGTCGGTGCTGTGGGACCGCACCGGCGGCCGCTACGGCCAGGGGATCGGCTTCAAGGTGTTCGTGGACGGCCGCCTCGTGGTGTCGCGCCCGACGCTGGGGCAGGTGGTCGTGCCGGTGGGTGCCGCGATCGCGGAGGCCCGGAGCTGCCCCCTGGTCGACGTCGCCGTCAACAGCCAGCAGGTGTCGTACGGGCCGCAGCCTTTCGCCACCTATCCCGGGTACCTGCCCTATGACGACGTGTGGCACGGCATCGACGGCGTGGTGTTCCGCTACGGCATCCCGGAGAACACCCGCTGGACCTCGTACAGCTCGCCCAACGCTTCCGACTCCTACGGCGTGAACTTCCAGCGCCCCGTGACCCTGCAGGGCGTGAACCTGGTGTTCTATGACGATGGCGGCGGAGTGCGGGTGCCGGGTAGCTACGACCTGCAGTACTGGACCGGCAGCGCCTGGGCCAGCATCCCGAACCAGTCCCGCCAGCAGGCCGCCGCGCTCGCGAACGGGCCCAACCGGATCGACTTCCCGGCCCTGACCACCAGCCAGATCAGGGTGGTGGCACCGAACGCCGGCGGCGGCACCGGCTGGGGCCTGAGCGAGCTGCAGGCGTTCGGTCGGCGGGTGTTCCAGATCGTCAACCTCAACAGCGGCCTGATGATCGGCGTGCAGGGCGGCGCCAAGACCCCCGAGGCACCGCTGCTGCAATACGCCGACACCGGCACGCCCGACCATCTCTGGGAGCTGGTCCCGGCCGGCCAGGGCAGCTATCTGGTCCGCAACCTCGGCAGCGGGCTGGTCATGGGGGTGGCGGGGGCACAGACCACCGACAGCGCCGCAATCACGCAGCAGACCCCGAACGGCAGCCGCAACCAGTCCTGGCAGCTGCTCGACGAGGCTGCGAACGGGCAGTTCAGGCTGCGCAACAGGAACAGCGGGCTGCTCCTAGGCGTCAATGACGAGTCGACGGGCAGCGGCGGGCAGATCGTGCAGTTCGAGGACAACGGCACGCCCGACCACCTGTGGCAGATGGAACCCGCCGCGACGCCGGTGACACAGACGCTGGCCGCCTCCTCCTGCGAGCAGAGCCTGATCCGCTAGCGCCGGGGGGCACCGTGTCGCCGGGCCGGCGGCACGGTGCGGGCGTGGCTTACGGCAGGTGGTTGCCGCCGGTCACCCCGTAGATCTCGCCGGTAACGTAGGAGGACTCTTGCGACGCCAGCAGCACGTAGATCGGCGCCAGCTCCGCCGGCTGCCCCGGACGACCCATCGGGGTCTGCGCGCCAAGGTCGGGGATCTTCTCCTGCGGCTGCCCGCCTGACGGCTGCAGCGGGGTCCAGACCGGGCCGGGCGCCACCGCGTTGACGCGTATGCCCTTGCTCCCGACCTGCTTGGCCAGCGCGTGGGTGAAGGCGGTGATCGCCGCCTTGGTCGAGGCGTAGTCCAGCAGGGTGGGCGAGGGCTGGTAGCCCTGGATCGAGGTGGTGTTGATGATGGTGGCGCCCGCCGGCATGATCGGCAGCGCCGCCTTGCACAGCCAGAACATGGCGTACACGTTGGTGCGGAAGGTGGCGTCGAACTGCTCGGTGGTGATGTCGGCGATCGCCTTCTGCGCGGTCTGCTTGCCCGCCACGTTGACCAGGATGTCCAGGCCGCCGAGCTCGCGCTGCGCCGTTTCCACCAGCCGGATGCAGTTCTGCTCGACCGAGATGTCGCCCGGCGCCTGCACCGCCTTGCGGCCGGCCGCGCGGATCAGCTCCACCACCTCGATCGCGTCCGGCTCCTCGTCCGGCAGGTAGCTCAGCACCACGTCGGCGCCTTCGCGGGCGAACGCGATCGCGACGGCGCGGCCGATGCCGGAGTCGGCGCCGGTGATCAGCGCCTTGCGGCCGGCGAGGCGGCCGAAGCCCTGGTAGCTCGACTCGCCGTGGTCCGGCTTGGGGTCCATGTCCTTGGCGAGCCCGGGTGCGGGTTGCGGCTGCTCGTCGAACTTCGGCAGCGGGTACTGCTTGGTCGGGTCCTGCATCTCGTACTGGTTCTTGGTGGCCATGGTCCTGCGTCCTCCGGAAGCGGCCACGCAACGTCGGGATCGCTGCCGCCGTTTCCGGTCGTTCCGCCTCGGCGGGATCAACAAATGCGGGAGGCCGGCGGGCCTGCGTCAATAGGCCGGGCTGATCAGCGCCGGGCGGGCGCGCCAGGCCGAGATGGGCATGATCGCCGCCGTGTCGAGGTAGAGGCGGGGGTCCCCGGCCAGCACGGCGAGGTAGAACGCGGCAAGCCGCTCCTTGTCGAGGGCACCCGAACGCGCAAGCTGGTACGGGGCGAGCCTTGCCATGCAGGCGGCGGTGGCGGGATCGGGGGGAACGCCGGTCGCCAGCGGCGGCCTCTGCGCCAGCTTCGGCACCACCTGGTGGGCCATGTCTTGTCCTACGCCTTGGGCGTGGGCGATGCGTCCGGTCACCAGCCAGACCGTCTGCACGGCGACGGTGAGGAAGTCCTCCGTCACCATGCGGTGCCACAGGCCGCTTCCCTTCGCCTCGCCGTCGATCTGCAGCGGGATCCAGGCGGTCCAGGTTTCGGGTGGGTAGTGGTTCAGCCCGAACACCGCGACGTGGTAGTCGCGGATAACCCGCCATTGGAGCGAGGGCGTGCCCTTCTCGAAGTTGTTCTCGACGGTTCGGGCAGCGAAATCGGCATCCATGAGCTCGTTGCTGATCTTGAGCCACGTGGAGTTGTCGATGGGCCGGCAGTAGCGCCGGCTGACGGCGATGGCGTAACGCCGCGCCACCACGCCAGCGATGTTGGACTGCTTGACGACGCCGAGTGCCATCTTTCCGTAGGGATCGCGCAGCGCGATCAGCTTCTCGTAGTAGGCGGTGCGGTCACGAGCATGCCTGAACGCATCGAGCTGATCCTGTGTTTTCTGGTCGTAGCTCATTGCTTCACCTCGTGTGCCGCAAGATAGGCGATCAGCCGGTCATGAATGGCGCGCCACTGCGGTACCAGAGCCCTCGGGTAGCTCGCCTTCATGATAAGGCTCATGGCCGCAAAGCTCTGCTCGCAATCAGGATCCGGGAACTGGTCCTTGCGGGTGCACGCGATGACCTCCTGGGGCTGCTCGATCGGCGTGCGCACGAACACGTCATGCCTTGCTTCGTCCGGAGCCGTCGATGCCTCCGTCTCCACCTGCTGCATCCCGGCACCAGGCACGGCGCCCAGCGGCGGCTCACCGGCCGGTGCGGGCCTGGGCGGATGGGGATGCCCCGACACCCGATCGTGGATACCGCTGCTCAGCTCGGTCACAGCCGATACTATGATCGACATGTCGGCTGTCAGCTTATCCTCCGGCACCGCGTCACCATCGACCCGTGCACCGTTGTTGGCGAGAACGCGGATGGTGTCGCGCGGCGGCCACATGGCCGACTCCGCCGGAGTGAGCGGCCGCATCTCCGGCCAGGCGAGTTCGATCAGCATGCCGCTGACCGGGCCGATCTCAACGTCGCCGCCCATGAACAGGGCGGGCGGAAAGGCGTAGGTATGGCCGCCAACACGGGTGGTCCGGGGTGCTGCGGCGCCGGTGCATAGGGCAGTCGCAGCGATCAGCACCGTCAAGCCCGCTCGCGACACGCCAGTCTCCTTCATGTTCAGGTCGAAACGATAAGCCACGCGGGATCGGGCGGCAACGCGGCGTCCGGTCGTGGCCGCCGACGAGATCGAGGCTTGCGGCGGGGCGGCCTGTGGCGCGACAACCTGTCCATGGACACGATCCCCGTCATCCTGCCGGACGAGGCGCTTTCCGAGGCGCTGCGGCCGATCGCCCTGCCGGAGAACCAGCTGGCGATCCGTCGCGCGGCCGCACACCTGTGCGGGCTGCTCGGCTGGGCGGTGCTGCACGAGGTGCCGCTGCCGAATGGGCGGCGCGCCGACATCCTGGCGCTGCGTCCCGATGGCGGGTTCGCCTGCATCGAGGTCAAGTCCGGGCCGCGCGACTTCCTCAGCGACGGGAAGTGGCCGGACTATCGCGAGTACTGCGACGCGCTTTACTTCGCGGTGGACGACGGCTTCCCGCAAGGGCTGCTGCCGGATGACGCCGGGCTGATCGTAGCCTGCGTCGGACCGCACTGCCTGCCGGCCGGCGTGACCGCGGAAGCCGAGCTGCTGCGCGAGGCGGCAGTGCACAAGCTGTCCGCGCCCACACGCCGCGTGCTGACGCACCGCTTCGCCACCCTGGCCGCGAGCCGGCTGGCGGCGCTGGAGGACCCGGCCATCACCGCCTCGCTGCGCGCCGCACGCCGGGTGGAATGACCGTCTTTCGGCGCACGGCTGGCAGCCATCGTCGCCCGGTCTGCCGTCTTGGAAGACGCCATTCCATTCGAGCTCATCGCCGACGTGGTTTGAACCGCCCTGGCTGACACGCCGACGGCGCCGACAGCGGCATCTGCGCCGTGCTCACGCCGGTCCAGCCGCTCGGCCATTCACAACGGAACCGATGACCCCGATGGACGGATCGCGGCCACGAATGCATCGACGACACCCGGCGCAGTGGCGATCAGGTTGCCGTAGATCGGGAACACGGCAAGCACGCCGGCATCGTTCCACACGAGATCGCACGAGTCCTGCTGGTTCCAGATCTGGCTGCGGTCGCACACGACGTAGAAATCCGTCCGTCCGGCATAGGTCAGTAGCAGGCGCCCGGACGCCCCGCGGGACGTCGTATCCTTCCACACATGCACCCCGTGCTGCACCCCATCCGAACGGAGCGTCTGCGGCACGGGCGGATGCCCGGCAGGCTGGCCGGAGGACCAGACGTAGATGTCGTCCGGCAGGGTCAGCCGAAGCGGCATGTCTCGCGGGTCGAGTTGCCAACCCGTTGCAGCAGCCGGGCTACGATACAGGCTGTTCCAGAACGCGGCCGGAAGTTCGATTTCCATGGCGGTACCGAACCGCTGGACGTGGTCCGGGTCAGCCAACTGGTCCGCCTGCAGCGGCACATGGTAGTGCCGGCCCTGGAACTCCACCAAGCCGCCGTCCCCGGCGCTGCCCGGTGTCGCGATCGAGCAGGCCAAGGCCAGCGTCGCCAGCAAGCGGCAAACCAGCATCCCTTTTCCTCCGTCCCAGCACAGCGTCCGCCGGAGCGGTCGCGACGCTCCATCCTCGGCGGAATGGTGCAACCTGGCAAAACCGTCACCGCGGATCCAGACCAGTAGCGAGCGAACGGGTGGGTCCCGGCCCGCCTGGAGAATGAAGGCCCCGAACGTGCCCTTCGCATGGCCCGCAACCGCTGCATCAGCGGTGCCTCGGACGCAACCCGTATCGCGTTCAAGGGATGTTCAGAATTGAGGACCTGCAATGTTGGTCATGGCATCAGATCGGTTCCGACCGCGTGCATGCGATCAGATCTCGTCCGATCAGCATGGGGTGGGTCGCCAGGCGCCGTTGCGGAGATCCCTGCTCGGCTTCTGACCGGACATTCCTAACCGGCAACATGCTCCGGCCTCGCGCGCCTTGGTCGAAGCACGGGTTTTTCCAGACCGCGTGCAACGAGTGCTGTTGGCTTGCCGTCATCGTTTGGTTTTTGCAGACGATGTCATACCGGCGTTCATGCTGACTTGGCGGTAGGGATCAGCTTCACGCCCGAAGGGAAGCTGATCGATGCTTCAATGACCGCATCATGAACCCCGGAAACCGGAGCGCGCCTCGCCAACATCGTCGACGACAAGGTTCTGCCTGCTTCGGATAGCCGGCACGTCGGCACAATCAAGGAAGGCGATGTCTACGCATTGAACGGCGCGTTGATCGGCCGCCTTGGCCTCGTCGATCATCCCGACGGTTCCGCGCTGGTTTCGAATGCGCTCCGCCAGATGGTCAAGACCGATGATGGCTGAACGCCGCATGACCGACGATACTACCCCTGATGGAATCGGGCAGGGCACCGTGCCAGACTGCGCTCCATGACCATCGCCCCTTCCGATCTCCCGTCCGAAGCTCTGCGCGACCGCTTCGAGGCGGCGCAAACGATCGTCGCCGAGGCGGCAGCATTGTCGATGCAAATGCGTCCGCCCTCCGGCGGCCCGATGGCCACGCAGAAGAGCGCCCAGGACTGGC
>CAXUDP010000115.1:0-11860 GCA_964249735.1 uncultured Acetobacteraceae bacterium
CTGGTCGGCGGCACGATGTTCCTGATGTGGCTGGGCGAGCAGATCACCTCGCGCGGCGTCGGCAACGGCATCTCGCTGATCATCTTCGCCGGCATCGTCGCCAACCTGCCGCACGCGCTCGCCACCCTGTTCCAGCTTGGCTACACCGGCGGCCTGTCGCCAGTGTTCGTGCTGCTGTTCCTCGTGCTGGCGGCAGCCGTGATCGCGTTCATCGTGTTCATGGAGCAGGCGCAGCGCCGGGTGGTGATCCAGTATCCCAAGCGTCAGGTCGGTAGCCGCATGACCGGCGGCGAGTCGACGCACATGCCGCTCAAGGTGAACACGGCGGGCGTGATCCCGCCGATCTTCGCCTCCTCGGTGCTGCTGATCCCGGTGACGATCTCGGGCTTCGCATCCGGCAACGCTAACCTGCCGCACTGGCTCGGCTTCCTGGCGCAGCAGCTCGGCCAGGGACGGCCGCTTTACATGATCTTCTACGCGGCGATGATCCTGTTCTTCTCGTACTTCTACGCCGCCGTCGCCTTCAACCCGCAGGAGACCGCGGACAACCTGCGCAAGCAGGGCGGGTTCATCCCCGGCATACGGCCCGGCGCCAACACCGCCGACTTCCTCGACCGCATCCTGGTCCGGCTGACCACGATCGGCGCGATCTACCTGGTGGTCGTGTGCCTGCTGCCGCAGATCCTGATCAGCCGTTACAACGTGCCGTTCTACTTCGGCGGCACCAGCCTGATCATCATCGTGTCGGTGACCATGGACACGGTGACGCAGATCCAGTCGCACCTGCTGGCGCACCAGTACGAGGGGCTGATCCGCAAGTCCCGTCCGCGGGCGCGGTTGCGGTGAACCTGATCTTTCTCGGGCCGCCCGGCGCCGGCAAGGGGACGCAGGCGAAGCGGATCGAGGTGCTGCATGGGATCGCGCAGATCTCCACCGGTGACATGCTCCGCGCCGAGGTGCAGGCCGCCAGCGCGATCGGGCGGGAGGCCAAGGAGGTCATGGCTGCCGGCGGGCTGGTGTCGGACGGGATCCTGATCGCGATGCTAGGCGAGCGGGTCGGCCGTCCCGACTGCGCGCGCGGCTTCATCCTGGACGGGTTTCCGCGCACCACGGTGCAGGCGGAGGCGCTCGACACGATGCTATCCGGTCGCGGGCTGAGAATCGACGCGGTGCTGTCGCTGTCGGTGGACGAGGCGGAGCTGACCGAGCGCATCGCCGGCCGATATACCTGCGCCCGGTGCGGCGCCGGCTACCACGACCACTACAGGCAGCCGCGCGTAGCCGGGACCTGCGACGTGTGCGGAAGCCACGAGTTCACGCGTCGCGCCGACGACAAGCGCGAGACGGTGGCGGCAAGACTCGAAGCCTACCGCCAGCAGACTGCGCCGATCCTGCCTTACTACAGGGCCCAGGGGCTCGTGCACGACGTCGACGGCATGGCCGACATCGATACGGTGAGTGCCGCGATCGACCGTGCCCTTGAATCGGCGATGGCTGGTGGGAACATCACAAGGATTTGATACCGTTTCGTTGACTTCGGGGACGCCGCCGCTATAGTGCGCGCCCTCAGCCAGGGCTAGAGCCTGCATCCGGACCGGATGCCTGGAGCTGCCGGCGGATCCCGTCATCCATGAGTGTCGTCCGTTGCGGATGATGGTCGTGCGACGGGCGAACACCACATTGCCTGGCTGCAGCCGGGATCTACTGGCCCGGGCCGACCCGGGCGCACGAGGAGTGACTGGCGTGGCGCGTATTGCCGGCGTGAACATCCCGACCACGAAGCGGGTCGTCATCGGCCTGACCTACATCTTCGGCATCGGGCCGGCGAAGGCGCAGCAGATCTGCACCCAGCTCGCGATCCCGCCCGAGCGTCGGGTCAACGAGATGTCGGACGACGAGGTCCTGAAGGTCCGCGAGCTGATCGACCGCGACTTCCGGGTCGAGGGCGACCTGCGCCGCGAGCTGTCGATGAACATCAAGCGGCTGATGGATCTCGGCTCCTATCGCGGCCTGCGTCATCGTCGCGGCCTGCCGGTCCGTGGCCAGCGGACCCACACGAACGCCCGCACCCGCAAGGGCAAGGCGGTGGCGATCGCCGGCAAGAAGAAGGCGACCAAGTAGGTCGCGCCAGCCACGCCTCGAGCCGATCCCAGGGCGTCCCGTGCGCCCCACGAACAAACCAGGATGAACCACCATGGCGAAAGCCGCCGCACCACGCGTCCGCAAGAAGGAACGCAAGAACATCATCTCCGGGGTGGCGCACGTGCTGTCCACCTTCAACAACACCATGATCACCATTGCCGATGCGCAGGGCAATGCGATCGCCTGGTCGTCAGCGGGCAGCCAGGGCTTCAAGGGTTCGCGCAAGTCGACGCCATACGCGGCGCAGGTTGCTGCTGAGGATGCCGGCAAGAAGGCGCGTGAGCACGGCATGGAGACGCTCGAGATCGAGGTGTCCGGGCCGGGCTCGGGTCGCGAAAGCGCGCTGCGTGCGCTGCAGGCAGTCGGGTTCTCGATCACCGCGATCCGCGACATGACGCCGGTGCCGCATAACGGTTGCCGCCCGCGCAAGCGTCGCCGGGTCTGAGGCCGCCTCGGGCCAATCTGGCCCGGAACTCCTGCTGAACGCTGCCGGGTTTCCCGACGGCGCCGCCCGCCGCAGCCTCATCGTCCATGTCGGGAGACGAGGCGGGCGGCGCTCCTTTACGAAAGGCCACCCCCTTGGCGCTCCAGAACAACTGGAAGAACCTGATCAAGCCGGAGAAGCTGGACATCGAGTCCGGCAACGAGCCGTTGCGCACCGCGACCGTGGTCGCCGAGCCGCTGGAGCGCGGCTTCGGCATGACGCTCGGCAACGCGATCCGGCGCATCCTGCTGTCCTCTCTGCAGGGCGCCGCGGTGACGGCGATCCAGATCGATGGTGTGCTGCACGAGTTCTCCTCCATCGCCGGCGTCCGCGAGGACGTCACCGACATCGTGCTCAACATCAAGCAGCTCGCCCTTCGCATGCACGGCGAGGGCCCGAAGCGCATGGTGCTGACTGCGACCGGCCCTGGTGAGGTGCGCGCCGGCCAGATCCAGGTCGGGCACGACATCGAGGTGATGAACCCGGACCTGGTGATCTGCACGCTGGACGACGGCGTGAAGCTCGGCATGGAGTTCACCGTGAACCTCGGCAAGGGCTACGTCCCGGCGGCCGCCAACCGGCCCGAAGACGCGCCGATCGGCCTGATCCCGATCGATGCGATCTATTCGCCGGTGCGCCGCTGCTCCTACAAGGTCGAGCCGACCCGCGTCGGGCAGGTGACCGACTACGACAAGCTGCTGCTCACGGTTGAGACCAACGGCGCGGTGACGCCCGAGGATGCGGTGGCGCTGGCCGCGCGCATCCTGCAGGACCAGCTGCAGCTGTTTATCAACTTCGACGAGCCGCGCCCGGTCCGCACGGAGGAGCCGCAGGACGACCTGCCGTTCAACCGCAACCTGCTGCGCAAGGTCGACGAGCTGGAACTCTCGGTCCGTTCGGCGAACTGCCTGAAGAACGACAACATCGTCTACATCGGCGACCTGGTGCAGAAGACCGAGCAGGAGATGCTGCGCACGCCGAACTTCGGCCGCAAGTCGCTGAACGAGATCAAGGAGGTTCTCACCTCCATGGGTCTGGCGCTCGGCATGAACGTGCCGACCTGGCCGCCCGAGAACATCGAGGATCTCGCCAAGCGTCTCGACGAGCCGTTCTGAGCGCACACCGTTAACAGGAACAGATCACCATGCGTCACGGTGTTGCCGGCCGGAAGCTCGGCGTTACCTCCACCCATCGCCTCGCCATGTTCAGGAACATGGCGGTGGCGTTGATCAAGCACGAGCAGATCACCACCACACTGCCCAAGGCCAAGGAGCTGCGGCCGGTCGCGGAGAAGCTGATCACGTTGGGCAAGCGCGGCGGCCTGCATGCGCGCCGTCAGGCCTATGCGCAGCTGCGCGACGACGTCATCGTCGCCAAGCTGTTCGGCGTCATCGCCGAGCGCTACAAGGCGCGCGCCGGCGGCTACACCCGTGTGCTCAGGGCGGGAATGCGCCACGGCGACGCGGCGGACATGGCGGTGATCGAGCTGGTCGAGCGCGACGTGTCTGCCAAGGGCCAGGACAGCGGTCCGCGCCCGGTGGTCGAGAGCGAGAACGACTACGCCAACTGACGCCGGCCGGTCCTGGCCGCGTGGATTTATGGAGCGGCCGGACCTCGTGTCCGGCCGTTTCCTTTTGTCGGGCAAATACCGCAGCGGGCGGCTTCCTCGTCTTGACTTGGGGGTCGTGGCGGTGCCTGTTTCCGGCCTAACGGGATGCTGCGGAGCCTGACGGGCTTCCGCTGACGATCCCGAGGGACGGGAGATGATGATGTTCGATGCCGATGATGCGTCACCGGAGGGTGGAGCCGTGCGCGACCTGACGGGGATCGCTGTGGCGGCCCAGTCCCGCCGCGGGCTGCTGCAGGGTGGCCTCCTTGGCGGCGCCCTGGCGCTGGTCGGCGGTGCGCGCGCCGCCGAGGCCGCAACCGGCGGCCCGTTCCCGAGCCATCCGAACTGGCGCTTCGTGTTCGTCAACCACGTAGCGACCAACCCGTTCTTCACGCCCACGCAATACGGAATGGCGGATGCGGCCGCACTGTACGGCTGCCAGACGCAGTGGACCGGCTCGGTGACGTCGGACGTCGGCCAGATGGTGAGCGCAGTGAATGCCGCGGTCGCAGCGAAGGCGAGCGCCATCGCGGTGGCGATCATCGACCCGCATGCCTTCAACGAGCCGGTGGAGCGCGCGCTGGAGGCCGGGATCCCGGTGTTCGCCTACAACGCCGACGCGCCGGTCGGCAGCGGCAACAAGCGTCTTGCCTATATCGGCCAGGATCTCTACCAGGCCGGCGTGCTGATGGGTCAGCGCATCGTCAGCCTGATCGACAGTGGCCCGGTCGCGCTGTTCATCGCGACGCCCGGCCAGCTCAACATCCAGCCGCGGCTCGATGGCGCCAGCGACGTCATCAAGAAGTCCGGCAAGTCGATCACCATCGACGTGGTCGCGACCGGCGCCACGGTCAACGAGGAGATCTCCAAGGTCAAGTCGTACTACCTGGGCCACCAGCAGGTGAAGGGGATGTTCGCCGTCGATGGCGGCACCACCCAGGGCATCGCCGAGACCATGGACCAGTACGGCCTTGCGGCGAAGGGCGTGCATGGCGGCGGCTTCGACCTGCTGCCGCGGACGTTGGAATTGATCAAGAAGGGCTCGATGGACTTCACCATCGACCAGCAGCCCTACCTGCAGGGCTTCTACACGGTGATGGAGATGGCGACCTTCCTGGTGTCCGGCGGCCTGGTGGGCCCGGCCAACATCAACACCGGCCTGAAGTTCGTCACCAAGGAGAACGTCGACCCGTACCTGTCCACGTCGACGCGCTACGAGGGCAAGTCGGCGCAGGCGCAGATCGTGCCGCGCAGCGGCGCGATCGCGGGCTAGGACCCCACCCGGTGTCCGCCACGCATGCGGCAGCACCGTCGCAGGCCCCACGGATGGGCCTGCTCGACGTGGTGCTGCGCTGGCGGGAGGCCAGCATCCTGGCCGTGCTCGTCCTGCTCGTCATCTACTTTGAGAGCGCCAACCGCGACTTCCTCCTGTCGCGGGCGAGCCTGGAGAACCTGTCGCAGTTCATAGCGCCGGCGGCGATCATCTCGCTCGGCGAGATCATGCTGATGATCGGCGGCGAGATCGACCTGTCGGCCGGGATGATCTTCGCCTTCGCGCCGTTCGTGATGCATTTTGCGGCCGTGGCGGGCCTGCCGCCGTTCGTGGGCCTGCTGCTCGGGCTGCTGGCCAGCGCCGGGGTCGGGCTGGTCAACGGGGCGGTGACGCTGCTGCTTCGGGTGCCGAGCTTCGTCACCACGCTCGGCACCATGTTCCTGCTCAACGGCATCACCCTGGTGCTGTCCGCCGGCACTCCGGTCGACACTCCCGGCAGCCCTGGGCTGCAGGCCTTCTTCGGCCACTGGGGCTACAGCGAGATCCTGTGGGCGGTGCTGCTGGCCGCGATCATGCACACCGTGCTGCGCAACACCCGCTGGGGGCTGCACACCGTGGCATCTGGCGGCAATCCGGTCGGCGCCAGCGAGGCCGGCATCAACGTCACGCGGCTCAAGATCGGCAACTTCGTGCTCAGCGCGATGCTGTCCGGCTTCACCGGGGTGCTGGAGGATTTCCGCATCTCGTCGATCGACCCGCAGGCGGGCGGCAGCCAGATCATGTTCCTCGCGGTCGCGGCCGGCGTCATCGGCGGCACCTCGCTCGCCGGCGGATCGGGCACCATCATCGGCGGGCTGATCGGCGCCGCCGTGCTCGGCGTGCTGAACGACGGGTTCACCCTGATCGGCATCAACGCCTTCACCTTCAACGTCATCCTCGGATCGGCCATCCTGCTTGCCATGATCTTCAACATACAGGTGACTAGGCTCCGCCGCGGCGGAGCAGCCGCGTGAGCGCCACCCAGCCAAACCGCCCCGAAACGCTGCGGGCCGAGAACATCGTCAAGCAGTTCGGCGCGGTGACGGCGCTGCGCGGGGTGTCGCTGCACCTGCGGGAAGGCGAGATCCTGGGCATCCTGGGCGACAACGGCGCTGGCAAGTCAACGCTGATGAAGATCCTGACCGGCTACCAGTTGCCGACCGAGGGCCGCCTGTTCGTGCACGGCCAGGAGGTGGCGCTGCGTTCGGTCGACCATGCCCGCTCGCTCGGCATCGAGTGCGTGTACCAGGACCTCGCACTCGCCAACGGGTTGTCGATCTACCACAACATGTTCCTCAACCGGGAGATCGTCTATCCGGGACCGATCCGGCTGCTGAACAACCGGGCGATGCGCCGCCGCACCGCCGAGCTGCTGGAGGAGATCGGGGTGCACGTGCCGTCGGTCGACCTTCCCGTCGAGCGGCTGTCGGGCGGGCAGCGTCAGGCGATCGCGGTGGCGCGCGCAGTGAATTCGGACGCGCGCATCCTGCTGCTGGACGAGCCGCTCGCGGCGATGGGTGCGCGGGAAGCCGGGCTGATCATCGACCTGATCCTGCGCCTCAAGGCGAAGGGCAACCTGTCGATCGTCATGATCATGCACAACTACGCGCAGACCCTGGAGATCGCCGACCGGATCATGCTGATGCAGCGTGGCGGCGTCACCTATGAGAAGGAGGCGGCGTCCACCTCCGTGCCGGAACTGATGGACATCGTGCGCCGGGAGTATCGTGCGCTGCGTGCCGGCTAGGACGCGCGCTTTGAGTTTGTGAACGCCGTTCACGCGGCGGGCGGGTGTTCCGCCCTTGATCTTCTCCTGTTCTCCATCGACCTGTAGGCCGTAGGGGATCCGCTCATGTATTCGCCGTTTCTCATCGTCCTGGTCGTCGTGGTGGTTATCGCCCTCGTGGTGTTGCGGGCATCGGTGCGGATCGTGGGGCAGTGGCAGCGCGCTGTGGTGCTGCGGCTGGGGCGGTTCCTGGCGATACGCGGGCCGGGGCTGTTCTTCCGGATACCGTTCATCGACCAGATCCAGACCGTGGTCGACATGCGCATACGCACCACCGAGATACGCGCCGAGGAGGCGCTGACGCGCGACACGGTGGCGATCGGCATGGACGCGATCGTGTTCTGGCGCGTGGTGGACGCGGCCAAGGCGTCACTGGAGATCGACGATTTCCGCCTGGCGGTGGAGCGGGTGGCGCAGACCAGCCTGCGCGAGATGATCGGCACCAGCGATCTGTCGCGCCTGCTGTCGGACCGGCAGGTGGCGGACCAGGAGCTGCAGCGCTCGATCGGTGCCAAGACGCGGGAATGGGGTGTTGCGGTCACGTCGGTCGAGATCAAGGACATTGGCATCCCGGCCTCGCTGCAGGACGCGATGAGCCGGCAGGCGCAGGCGGAGCGGGAGAAGCAGGCGCGGGAAACGCTGGCCTCGGCCGAGGTGGGCGTGGCGCGGCAGGTGAGGGAGGCGGCGCTGATCTACGCGTCCGACCCGACCGCCCTGAAGCTGCGGCAGATGAACCTGGTGTACGAGATGAACAAGGAGCGCGGCACCACCATCATCATCCCGAGCGACCTGGCTTCGGCGCTCGGTACGCTGGGACTGCGGGACATGACGCAGCCGCTGGCAGCGTCGTAGCATGGCCGCAGCGGGTTTCCTGCGGGTGGTCGATCTCGAGACCACCGGCAACAGCTTCACCGATGGCGGCGTGGTCGAGATCGGCTGGCAGGACGTGGCACCGGGGCCGGAAGGGTGGGCCCTGCGCGGCGGTCCGCAGGCGATGCTGATCGATCCCGGCAAGCCGATCTCGTCCGCCACTTCCGCGATCCACCACATCATCGACGAGGACGTGGCAGGGGCGGCGAGCTGGCTGTCGGCGGCGCCGGACATCCTGCGCGCCGTCCCGGGCCCGGCGCCGCTGGCGCTGGCGGCGCACCGGGCATCGTTCGAGCAGCGGTGGTGTGTGTCTGCGCTGACGGGTGGCCTGCCCTGGATCTGCACCTACAAGAGCGCGCTGCGGATCTGGCCGGATGCCCCCGGACACTCAAACCAGGGGCTGCGCTATTCCCGCCGGCCGGAGGGGCTGGACCGGGCGACCGGCCTGCCCGCGCACCGCGCCGGTCCGGACGCTTACGTCACCGCGTTCCACCTGCGCGACATGCTGCGCGAGGCGACGCTGGACCAGCTGCTCGCGTGGTCCGTGGAGCCGGCCCTGCTAGTGAAGGTGCCCTATGGCCGGCTGCGCGGCCGGCGCTTCCGCGATCTTCCGGCCGAGGAGCTGGAGCGGCTGCTGACGGCCGAGCGGACGGACGGCGACCTGGCCTTCACCGTCCGCCACGAGCTCGGGCGGCGGGGCCAGGAGCTCGCGCCCGATCCAGTCGCGGCCGAGCCGGATCAAAGCCTGCTGTCGCTTTGAGCGCCACGGTGGTCGCAGGGCCGTGATTTAATCGGGTCCGGCGCATCCGGTGCGGCGTTGCGGCGTTGGGGGTTTCAAGAGGCCGAGCATCACGATCGGCAGATCCAACCGGAGTATCATGGCGTGGTCGATACGAACCGCATTGAAGGCGCAGCGGAAGACACGGTCGGCAAGCTGCAGGACGGCATGGGCGGCCTGCTCGGCGATACCGCGACCCAGGCCAAGGGGAAGGCGAAGCAGTTCGCTGGCCAGGCGCAGGGATATTACGGCGAGACGCTGGACACGGTGCGCGACCTGACCGCGGACCAGCCGCTGGTCGCAGTTGCGGCGGCGGTGGGGGTAGGATTCATCCTGGGCGCGCTGCTGGCGCGTCGCTGACCGGCATGGGGCAAGGCGTCGGGCGGAACCGTTCGTCGACCATTGGCGTTGTGTAACAAAACTCCCCGTGTGAGATAGGATGCCACCATGCTCAAGCTCGCCCTCCTGTTCCTGGTCGTCTCGATCATCGCAGGCATCTTCGGCTTCTCCGGCGTGTCGGCCGCGACCGCCGGGATTGCCAAGATCCTGTTCTTCATCGCCATCGTGATCTTCCTGATCTTCCTGGTGCTCGGCCTCATGGCGGGCAAGGCGATCTTCTGAACGACGGTATCGGCTGACATCGTTGGCCCCGGCATCGAAAGGTGCCGGGGTTTTTCGTGTCTGCTCGCTCGTGGCGACGGCCTTCAGTGGGTCCAGTAGCGGGCCATGATCTCGGTGGCCCAGGCCGGCTCGTGAAACGGCCCGCGAGGGAGGAAGCCGCGCATGACCGGCTTCACGTCCAGCACCGGCGTTCCGTGCACGGCGTCCAGACCCTGCACGTCCAGTCGAAGCCCTTTGATGGACAGCAACCGGCATGTGCTGACACCGAGGCGGTTCGGCCTGTTACGTCCGCGTTGCGCGAAGATGCCCACCTCCGGCCAGTCCGCACGGCCGCGCGGGTGGCGGACATCCATCGTGACGTCCGCCTCGGCGACCTGGTCGAAGACGAACACCACCTCGACGTGGCTGAACTCGTCCAGCCCGCAGAGCGCCGTCGGGGCGAAGCGGTCGGCATCCAGCACGATGACGGCGCGGCTCGCATCCCAGCCGTCGTCCTCCGGCACGAGCCTGCCGCCTTCAACCTGGCCGATCGGGCGCATGGCGATCATCGTGTCGTTGCCGGGCATCCTAGTTGCGGTCCTTCTGGATGAAGGAGGGCAGGAACGGGTTGTCGACCTGCAGCGCGTCCTTGCCGATCAGCTCGGACGTGTCCCAGCCGCCGCCCAGGTCGTCGATCAGCGACACGCTGGCCAGGATCCGGCTCTCCTGGATGCCAAGGGCGGTTTCCGCATTGGTCAGCGCGGTGGTCTGGTCGGTGATCACCGTGGTGTAGATCGCGGTGCCGGCCTGGTACTGGTTCAGCGCCACGGTGACGGTCTGGTTGGCGAGGTCCACCGCCTGCTGCTGCGCCCGTGCCTGCTGCTCCAGGATGCGCAGCGCCGCCAGCTCGTCCTCGACGCCCTGGAAGGCGGACAGCACCGTTTGTCGGTAGTTGGCGATGCTTTCGTCGAAGGTCGCGCGTGCGGCGCGCACCGCGGCGGTGCGCTCGCCGCCGTTGAACAGCGTTTCCACCGCGGACGCGGCCAGCGACCAGGAGCGGTTGGCGACCTGGATCAGCGAGCCCAGCGGATTGCCGGCGTAGCTGGCCGCGGCGGACAGGCTGATGGTCGGGTAGAAGGCGGCGATCGCCACCCCGATCAGCGCGTCCTCCTGTTCCATGGAGCGCTCGGCCTCGGCGATGTCCGGACGCCGCTGCAGCAGCAGCGATGGCACGGTCACCGGGACCGCCGGGATCTGGCTGGTCAGCGGCGCCGGGGGAAGGCTGAGGTCGGAAGGCGGATGGCCGGTCAGCACCGCGATGGCGTGCTCGTACTGGGCGCGCAGGATGCCGACCTGCACCGCCTCGGCCCGGGTGGTCGCGGTCTGCGTTTCCGCCTGCAGCAGGTCGGAGGGCGCGGACACGCCGGCGGCGGTGCTGTTGCGCGTGATCTGCTCGCTCTGCTCGTAGAACACGACGAACTGGTCGAGCAGGGTCTGCAGGCTGTCCTGGTAGCGCATCTCGAAGTAGTCGGTGGCGAGCGTCGTCTGCTCGGACAGGCGTGCCGCGTCCAGCAGCGCCTGGCTCACCTGGGCCGCGGCCACCTGGCTTTCCACCTGGCGGCGGATCGCGCCCCACACGTCGAGGTCCCAGCTGGCGTTCCCAGCCAGGGAGTAGGTGGTGATGTTGTAGCCGCTGCTGCCGGTGTTGAGCGCCGAGGTGTTGCCGATGCCGTTGAGGCCGGTCGAGACGGTGCTGCCGCCGAAGCCGCTGCTCCCGCCGCCGTTGCCCTGCCGGGTGACCCCGGGGGTCAGGCTCGCGGTCGGGAACAGGCTGCTGCGCGCCTCGTCGACCAGGGCGCGGGCCTGGCGGAACGCGGCCTCGTCCGCCTTGATGGTCTGGTTGGATACGTCGATCTGCGCCTCGAGCCGGTTCAGCACAGGGTCATCGTAGAGGGTCCACCAGGCGCCCTTCGGCAGCTCCGCGTAATGCGGATCGGCGAAGGCCCAGCCGGGTGGCGGCGTGATCTCCTTCAACCGGGCAGGGACGATCGCCGCAGGCCGGTGGTAATCGGGACCGACCATGCAGCCGCCGAGCAGGAGGCCGGCCAGGACAGGAGGCACGACGGTGGAAGCGCGCCCGCGTCGCGGGCGGCGTGGAGCAGGCTTCATCCGGCGGTGACGTCCTGTTCAAGGGCACGAGAGGAACGGCTGCGGCGGAGCCCACGGCTCCAGAGCCGGTTCCACCAGCGCGACAGCCGGTCGAGGTAGAGATAGACCAC
>CAXUDP010000116.1:0-11770 GCA_964249735.1 uncultured Acetobacteraceae bacterium
AGCCGCTGCGCCACCGCCGGCGTCACCCCGCGGGTGCCGGCCTCGGGGCGGATCGGCAGCGCGCCGCGTACCGGCTGGAACTGCGCACCGCCGCCCGGTGCGCCGCGGCCGCCCGCGCCGCCCGGACCGAAGGCTGCCGCGCCGGTGCGGGCGATCCGGTTGATCGGCTCGGAGCGGACCATCGCCGCCGCCGGCACCACCGTCAGCGCGTTGTGGTTGCTGTAGTTGTTGATCGTGGTGATCGTGGTCCGGCTGTTGTCGATGCGGCCGAAGTTGAGCCGCTGGACGTAGCTCCGGCTGGCGTTGAACGAGGGCCGGTACGGCTCGTGCGGGCCGAGCGGGATCCAGCCGACGTTGCCGCCGCCCGAGTAGCCCCGGTCGCCCCGGTCGCCGCGACCGCCGAAGCCGCCCGCCAGCGCGCCTGCGGCCAGGCCGACCACCGCGCCGGCCACCACGAAGTCCACAAGCGCCGGCGCGTAGGCCGGCTGCTGGTATGCGTCCGGCGGCGCTTCCCCTTCCGCCGGCACCCAGCCCCAGCGGCCGTCGAACTGCGACCAGCGGCCGTAGTGGAACGGCGCGAAGCCCCAGGGCTCCTGGTCGACCCAGGTCCAGCCCCAGGGCGCCACGTAGGACCAGCTGCCTTCGCGGTACGGCGCCCAGTCGCTGCCGACGCGGGGGTACCAGACCTGGCCGTATTGCGGGCTCTGCTGCCAGCTGCCGTAGCTGGCGAGTGACTCGCCTCCGGTCATGTAGCGCACCGCGGGCGGCCCGTTCGGCGCGGACGGCCCGCTCCGGCCCAGCTGCGCGGACAGGAAGCCGTCGCGCACCAGCGTTCCCACCGCGCCCTGCAGCGAGTCGGTGCCGCTCACGGTGGCGGTCTGGTTGGCGCCCACGGCGAGCGAGAAGCTGCCGCTGGTGATCTGCGCCGAGCCACTGACGACGCTGATGATCGTGGGTGTGGCGCTGTCGCCGGCGGCGATCTCGTACTGGCCGGCGCCGCCCAGCTGCACGGTGCCGCGCGGCGTGGTGATGGCCCAGCTGTCGCCGGAGGGCACGTCGCGCAGGTCGAGGAACAGCGCGCCCTGCGGCTCGGTGGCGGCGAACCGGGTGTTGTCCAGCGTCGCCAGGTCGAGCTCGGTGGAGTCGGCGAGGGCGACCACGTTGTCGGTGATCTGCACCGCGGCGGCGGCACCGGGCTCGGTCCACAGCGCGTCGCCGCCGGTGAGCGGGACGTTGAGGGTGGCGGGACCCCACTGGGTGCTGCTGGCGCCGTGGCTCGACACGCTGCCGCTGAGCTGCGCCAGCCGCCCTACCCGCCAGGGCGGGTCGGAACTGTCCTGCGCCAGCGCCTGCGGCATGCCGGTGCCGATCATCGTCAGGCTGGTCGCCGCAAGCAGGCGCGCCATGGTGCGTGGTGTTCTGCTGCTGCCCATCGGCGCCGTTCCCCCCGTATCCCTTGATCGGAGCCTATAACCGCGCGCGCAACACGTCCAAGGCACGGCCGGATTGCGGCAATTCCGCGGTGCCGCGGCCGCCCGCTGGTTGACGGATCGTGATGACGGCCCTGCAACCGCGGGTGGTCCCGGTCCTTGCTTCACGATGGACATCGCCATCGAGAACGTTTGGGATTATCCACGCCCGCCGGCGCTGCAGCCGGTCGGCCTGCCGGTGCGGATCGCCTTCGCCGGCCGGGTGATCGCCCTGACCGGGGCGGCGTTCCGGGTGCTGGAAACCTCGCATCCGCCGGTCTACTACCTGCCGCCGGACGCCTTCACCGGCTGCATCCTGGAGCCAGCCGGCGGGCAGAGCTTCTGCGAATGGAAGGGCGTGGCGCGCTACTGGACCCTGCGGGTCGGCGCGCACGCGGCGCAGCGGGCGGCCTGGAGCTACCCGGACCCGAGCCCGGAGTACGCGGCGCTGCGCGACCACCTCGCGGTGTATGCCGGCCCGATGGACGAGTGCCGGGTCGGCGACGAGGTGGTGACGCCGCAGCCGGGCGGCTTCTACGGCGGCTGGGTGACCAGCTGGGTCAGGGGCCCGTTCAAGGGCGGTCCGGGCAGCGCCGGCTGGTAGCGGCGGGCCCGGGTGGGGTGATCGGCACCCTGCTCGCTCCGCCCTGGAGCACCTGGGGGATCGCCGGGCTGGCGACGGCAGGGGTCATCGTGCGCCCGTTCGCCTGGCCGGAATGGGTCTGGGCGCTGGGCGGGGCCGGGCTGCTGGTGGCCCTCGGCCTGCTGTCCCCGGCGCAGGCGCTGGCCGGCGCGGCGCGTGGCACCGACGTCTACCTGTTCCTGACCGGCATGATGCTGCTGTCGGAGCTGGCGCGGCAGGTCGGGCTGTTCGACTGGCTGGCGGCGCGTGCCGCCTTGCTGGCCAGGGGGTCCGCCACCCGGCTGTTCGCCCTGGTGTTCGGGGTCGGCACGGTTGTCACCGTGTTCCTGTCCAACGACGCCACCGCGGTGGTGCTGACGCCGGCGGTGGCCGCGGCGGCGCGGGCGGCGCGGGCGGAGGACAGGCTGCCCTACCTGCTGGCCTGCGCCTTTGTCGCCAACGCGGCGAGCTTCGTGCTGCCGATCTCCAACCCCGCCAACCTGGTGATCTACGGCAGCCACATGCCGCCGCTGCTGCACTGGCTGCCGCGCTATGCGCTGCCCTCGGCGCTGTCGATCGCCGCCACCTACGGCGTGCTGCGCTGGACGCAGCGCCACCGGCTGCGCGGGACGGTATCGGCCGCGGTCGCGGTCCCGGCGCTGTCGGCGGCCGGCGGGCTGGCGGCGCTGGGCATCGCCGGCACGGCGGTCGTGCTGCTGGCCTGCTCCGGCCTCGGCCTGCGGCTCGGCCTGCCGACCTGCCTCGCCGGCCTCGCCACCGCGATCCTGGTCCTCCTGCGCGGCGGGTGCCGCCTGGGCGACGTGCTGCGGGGCATCTCCTGGGGCGTGCTGCCCCTGGTCGCGGGTTTGTTCGTCCTGGTCGAGGCGCTGACGGGAACCGGGGTCACGGCGGTGCTGGCCGGCCTGCTGCGTGGCCTGGTGCAGCATTCCGTCACCCTGGCGGCCTGGACGGCGGGGATCGTGCTCGGGGTCGGCTGCAACCTTGTCAACAACCTGCCCGCCGGCCTCCTCGCCGGCCGCGTGCTCGGGTCGGGACAGATGCCGGACCAGGTACGCAGCGCCGCGCTGATCGGCATCGACCTCGGACCCAACCTGTCGGTCACCGGCTCGCTCGCCACCATCCTGTGGCTCGTCGCCCTGCGCCGGGAAGGCGAGCGGGTCGGCGCCTGGCGCTTCCTCGGGCTGGGCATGCTGGTGATGCCGCCGGCCCTGCTGCTCGCCCTCGCCGGCGTGGTGGTGTCCGGCTGAACCCTTGACGGAGGGGTTCCACGCAGAAGGTCGGTGCTGTCCTGCTCCATCCCCTCATCCTGACCGCGGGTGCCCTGCAGGCCCTGGGGCCGCCGATGAACGGCGCTGCGCCGGTCGCTGGACAAGCCCTGGCGTGCCGGCACGATCTCGTTCCTGCCGATCGTGGAGGTCCTGCTGGTGCTGTGGCTGTCCGGACCCGATGCCGTCCGCTGGTGCCCATCGAGAACCCGAAGTCTGACGGACTTCAGGTTCGGGACACTGGAGCAGATCCCGGTCAGGTGGATCACCTGATCGGGTGAGGATGCCCGGCGGGCGATGCCGGGCTTCCGGCACTGGCCGCAAGGTTCAGACGTCGCGGCGGTTCCGGGTCATGTGCCTCGGCTCCGCTGCCGTCTGGCGGTGCGATCGCCCAGGAGGTTCGGATGGTCGTCCGCCGCGTCGCCAGCCGCCTTCGTCTCGGCCTCGATCACCTGCTGGTTTGCGAACTCGCCGGCGATCGTCATGTCGGGTTGCCGGCTCCGGTGATCGTCCGGGTGAGGGACCGCAGCCCGGAGGTCTCGTGCGTCACCAGGCGGCAGTCCCGGCCCCGCGGTTCGCTGGCATCAGGTCTGCCCCGGAGCCTGCTTCGGGGCCTGTTCCTGGCCGCGCCGCAGGATGAACAGATGATGATCCAGGCTGGCATCGAGCCGTTCCGTCATGAACTGCCGGTAGGCCAGCGGATCGAGGCCGACCTGTAGCGCCTGCAGGGCGTCATTGTAGGCCGTCCGGTGTTCCGGGCCGATCACGACCGGCGGATAGCCGCTCCGCAACAGAACCAGGTTCATCAACAGCCGCCCGGTGCGCCCGTTGCCGTCCCCGAACGGGTGGATCGTCACCAGACGTTCGTGCGCCTCCATCGCCGTTTCCGCCGTGGCAGGCGCTCTCGCCAGCCAGCGCCCGAGATCGCCCATCAGCGGCACGACCTCTGCCGGCAAGGGCGGAACATAAGACGTGCCTGTGATCAGGCGTTGCCTGTCCGCATACCGGCCGGCGGCGAGCGGATCGACGCGACCCGTCACCAGGCCATGGATCTGCCGCACGTCGTTCTCGCGGATCGGATCGGGCGAGGCCGCGACCTGGCGCACGTAGTCCAGCGCGTCCTTGTGGCCGACCGCCTCCATGTGATCGCGCAGCGGCTTGCCGCCGATCGTGATCCCCTTTTCCAGAACGATCGCGGTTTCCGAATGCGTCAGGCTGTTCCCCTCGATCGCGTTGCTCGTGTAGGTCAGCTGCACGTCATACCAGGCAGCCAGGTCCGCCAGTCCTTCACGGGACACGGGGCGCAGTTTGTCGAGTGCGGCTTTCTTCTCTGCAACCGCGTCGTCTATCGTTTCCATGGCGGCAGTGTAGCAGGTCGTCCAACCGTTCCGATCGCCTTGCGGTGGCAGCATGTCCCGCCCATGCAGGTGACGATCCGCAGCGCGCACGCCGACCCGGCAGGGAGGGACGCACGGAGGCAGGCTCAGGCCGGCGCTGCGGTGCGGATCGGCGCGGTCTCGCGCAGCATCAGCATCGCCGTCAGCCCCACCAGCACGCCGCCCGCCATGTACCAGGCCGGGGCCAGCGGGTTGCCGGTCACGGCGATCGCCCAGGCGACCAGGAATTGCGCCGAGCCGCCGAACACCGAGATCGCCCCGGCATAGATCAGGCCGAGCCCGGCGGAGCGGACCCCGTGTGGCAGCGACTCCGTCACCACCACGATCATCGACACGGTGGACAACGCCGAGGCCGACGCCAGCGCCGCGGTGCAGGCATACAGCGCCAGCGGCGAGCGGAACGCGTCCAGCAGGCGGAAGCACGGGAACACCAGGAGCAGCAGCACGCAGGCCGGCACGATCAGCACCGGCTTGCGGCCGTAGCGGTCCGACAGCCAGCCGCCGAGCAGGTCGCAGGCGGCACTGCACAGCCCGACCACCACCGTGGCGCCGAACGCCAGCCGGCTCGGCATGCCGAGCACCGTGGCGGCGTAGGTGGTCAGGTAGTCGAGGATGTAGGTGGCGGTGGTGGCGCTGGCCAGCAGGGCGACGCCGAGAACCGCGATCCAAGCGATCCCGACCGCGGGCGCCGCCGCGTCCGGTGCTGCGTCGTGCAGGGTCTCGTCGAGGCTGCGTCGCAGCAGCAGCCCGAACGGGATGATGACGGCGCCCGACAGCAGCGCGATCCGCCAGCCCCAGGCGTCGAGCGCCGCCTCGTCCATCAGGTTCGACAGCACGACGCCGACCAGTCCCGCCACCAGCACCGCCACGTCCGCGCTCATCGCCTGGAACGAGGTGATGAGCCCGCGACGCAGCGGGGGTGCTGCCTCGAGGAGGAAGGCGGTGCTGGGACCCACCTCGCCACCGAGCGCGAAGCCGCCCAGCATCCGGAAGCCGATCGCCAGCACCGGCGCCGCCATGCCGATCTGCCGGTAGGAGGGGGTGAGCGCCAGCCCGACCACGGCGAGGCCGACCAGCCCGAACGACAGCAGCATCGCTGGCTTGCGGCCGCGCCGGTCGCCGATCCGGCCGATCACCAGCGCGCCCAGCGGCCGGAACAGGAAGCCGGCACCGAAGGTGGCGAGCGAGGCGAGCAGGCTGCCGGTCGGTGTGCGCGCGGGAAAGAAGCTGCGCCCTATCTGCAGCGCGAAGAAGGCATAGGTGACGAAGTCGTAGAACTCGAGCGCGTTGCCGACCGCCACCGCGGCCACCTGCCTCGGCCGCAACGGCCGTGCCGTGTGTTCCATCCGCGTCCCATCCCGGCCATGTCCCGGGGATCGCCATGCAAGAACCGGGCTCGAACGATCAGCCCGGCCCGGCATCCCGGGTGGTGGCGATGCCGTTGAGGAAGATGTCGACGCAGCGCGTCACCCGCCTGGTGATCGCGGCCAGGTCGGGTGCCGGCAGCCCCAGCATCACCGCACGCTGCTTGCGGCCCATGATCAGCGACAGGAACAGGTCGGCGGCCTCCTCGACGTCCGGTCCGGCCGCGATCGCGCCGGCGTCGTCGTAGGAGCGGAGCAGGTCGGCGACCAGGCCGACACAGCGCAGCCATCCTTCCGCGTGGGACAGCCGGGCGAGCTCCGGGAAGCGACCCGCCTCCGCGACGATGATCCGGCTCAGCGCCACCGTGTCCGGCAGCAGGGAGCGCTGCAGCAGCAGGATGCCGATCGTCCGCAGCACCTGTGGCAGGTCGGCCGGCTCGTGCGCCTCCGCCGCCGCGGTCGCCTCGGCCGCCACCGGGGCCAGCACCGCCTCCACGCGCATCCGGAACACCGCCGCGAACAGCCCGCCCTTGTCGCCGAACCGGGCATAAAGGGTCGGCTTGCCCACCCCGGCCGCCTCGGCCAGCGCGTCGATGGTGGTGCCCTCGTAGCCGCGCCGCTCGAACATGGCCGCCGCGGTGGCCAGGACGCGCCGGTCGCGCCCGGCCGCCTCCTCGCGGGTCGGACGGCCGCCGCTGCCGGCACGGCTGGTCGGATCGGCTTGCTCGTCGGACATGCGCCGTAATAGAACGGAACGGTTAAGTTTTCCAGGTGCGTGCGATGTCCTCGACGATCAAGGATGCGGTCCCGGTCGCGGCTGCCGGGTTCAGCCCTCCCGCGGCGGCCGAGGCGCGCGCCGGCCTGCTCCGCCGCTGGCTGCTGCGGCTGGCGGCAGGTGCCGCCCTGGTCGGCGCCTGCACCTACGGCTGGAGCTGGTGGAACGTCGGCCGGTACTTCGAGACCACCGACGACGCCTACGTGGCAGCCGACACGGTGACGGTGGCGCCGCGCGTGGCAGGCTATCTCGCCGCCGTGCCGGTGCGCGACAACCAGGTGGTCCGGGCCGGCGACGTGCTGGCCCGGATCGACGACCGCGACTACCGGGCGGCGCTGGCCCAGGCGCAGGCCGAGGTCGCGGAAGGCCATGCCTCGCTGCTGGCGGTGGACAGGGAGGCGGCCGAGCAGCGGCAAACGATCGCCCAGGCGCAGGCCGACGTCGATGGCGACGAGGCCAGGCTGCGCTTCTCGGCGACGGAGCGGGAGCGGGCCGCCACCCTGTCGGCCAGCGGGGTCGGCAGCCGGCAGGTGCAGCAGCGCACCAGCGCCGAGTTCGACGAGGACGAGGCCACGCTGCGCCACGCGCTCGCGGCCCTTGGCGTGGCGCGGGCGAAGATCCAGACCCTGGAAGCCGAGGGCGCCTATGCCGCGGGTGCGCTGGCCAAGGCGCAGGCGGATGCGGACCGCGCGCGCATCAACCTCGACGACACCCTGTTGCGCGCCCCGGTCGACGGCGTGGTCGGCGACCGCAGCGCGCGCGCCGGCAACTACGTGCAGCCTGGCCTCGGCCTGCTTACGGTGGTGCCGATGGGGCAGGGGCTCTACGTCACGGCGAACTTCAAGGAAACCCAGCTCGGCCGGATGCAGCCGGGACAGGCGGTCACCGTCACCGCGGACGCGTTTCCCGGTCATCCGTTCCGGGGCGTGATCGACGGCTTCTCGCCCGGGACCGGGGCGCAGTTCGCGCTGCTGCCGCCGGAGAACGCGACCGGCAATTTCACCAAGATCGTGCAGCGCGTCCCGGTGCGGATCCGGCTGGACCCGGACCGTGCGTTGCGGCTACTGCGCGCCGGGCTCTCGGTCGAGGTCGGCGTGGACACGCGCGGCGCGGCCGCCCCGGCCGCGCGGCCCAGCTGATGCCGGCCGTTCCCGCCCCGCCCGGCCCTGCCCCCGCCAGGGCCTCCGGCCGCGACTGGGCGGCGGTGATGAGCGCGATGCTGGCGGCCTTCATGGCCATCCTGGACATCCAGATCACCAACGCGTCGCTGGCCAACATCGAGGGCGCGGTCGGCGCCTCGCCGTCGGAAGGCTCCTGGATCTCGACGGCCTACCTGATCGCCGAGATCATCACCATTCCGCTGACCGGCTGGCTCGGCCAGGTGATCGGGTTGAAGCGCTACCTGCTCGCCAACTCGGCGCTGTTCCTCCTGTTCTCGGTGTGCTGCGCCCGCTCCGACAGCCTGACCGCGCTGATCCTGAGCCGCTGCGGCCAGGGGTTCTGCGGCGGGGTGCTGATCCCGACCGCGGTGACGGTGCTGCGCACCCGGCTGCCGCGCGCGCAGCAGCCGATCGGCATCTCGATCTTCGGCCTGACCGCGACGCTGGCGCCTGCGCTGGGCCCGACGCTGGGTGGGTGGCTGACCGACAACCTGTCCTGGCACTACCTGTTCTACGTCAACCTCGTGCCGGGTGCGGTGACGCTGGCCCTGTTCGCCCGGGCACTCGACCCGGCGCCGGCACGCTGGCGCGAGCTGCGGCACGGCGACTGGACCGGGATCGCGCTGATGGCGACCGGCCTGTCCTCGCTCACCGTGGTGCTGGAGGAAGGGCAGCGGGAAACCTGGTTCGGCTCCGACCTGATCCGCACGCTCAGCGTGCTGGCGGTGGTGGGGATCGTGGGCTTCGTCCTGCGCGAACTCACCGTCCGCGCCCCATTGATCAACCTGCGCCTGCTCGGCAACCGCTCGGTCGGCACCGCCTGCGTGCTGATGACGGTGTTCGGCGCGGTGTCGCTGGGCTCGGTCTACATCATCCCGCTGTACTGCGCGCAGATCCAGGGCTACGACCCGGAGCAGATCGGCACCGTGGTGATGTGGAGCGGCCTGCCGCAGCTGCTGATCTTCCCGCTGATGCCGCGGCTGATGCGTCGTGTCGATCCGCGGCTGCTGGTGGGGGCGGGAACGCTGCTGTTCGCGGTGAGCTGCTTCGTCAACACGGTGCTGACGCAGGATGTCGGCATGCAGCAGCTGATCCTGCCGCAGGTGCTGCGCGCGATCGGCCAGCCGCTGTTCGCGGTGCCGCTGTCGCAGCTCGCCACCGCCGGCCTGCCGCCGCGCGACACCGCCGACGCCGCAGCGCTGTCCTCGATGATGCGCAACCTCGGCGGCTCGCTGTGCATCGCCATGATCTCCACCGTGATCGAGCGGCGCGAGCACTTCCACTTCTCGGTGATCGCCGAGCGCGTGACCACCAACGGCGTCGCGGTGCAGCGGCAGGTGGCGATGCTGGCGGCGCGCGGCGGCCTGGCGGACGGGGCGACGGCGCACCGGCGGGCGCTGGCGACAATGGCGGCAGTCGTGCGGCAGCAGGCGACGATCATGTCCTATTCCGACGCGTTCTCCATCATCGGCGTGACGCTGCTGCTGTGCCTGGGCGGACTCCTGCTGCTGCGCAGGCCGGCGCCACGGGCGGCGTGAACGGTGTTCATGGCAAGGGGAAGGCCAGGGCGCTGCCCTGGACCCGCTCAAGGCTCGCCTTGAGAATCCGGTTGTCGGCTGCCGACCCGATCATGCCGTCAACCGGTCGTCGCGCGGCGGTCGCCGTGGCGCCGGCTGTTCCGCCGGCGCTGATCGCGCCTCAGCGGGCGAGCGTGGCCCTGGCGAGGGTCAGGGTCGCGGTGCCGAACAGCGGGCTCTCGAAGGTCGCGCGGACCGCGGCGATCGGTGCGCCGGGCACCGGGGCGGCCAGCCAGGCGCTGCCATGCAGCGGCCGCATCAGACGGGCGCGGTTGGCGTCGTGCAGGAAGCCTCCGAGCTGCCGGCTGGTGAAGTCGCAGCGCAGCGCAGACCCGGAGAACCCGGCGCCGGACGGGTTCGGCACCGTCTCGGTGCCGACCGTGCTTGCGTCCAGCCGGGACAGGCGGTGGCCGTCGAACAGGAGGGCGGTGCCGTCGCAGCGTCCGGTCTCGGCCACCTGCCGCGACAGGCCGACGATGGCGCTCAGCGTGTCGATGCTGCCCCGCGTGTCCGCCGGTGGCACCGGGTCGCGTTCCGGCTCCGCGGGCTGCAAGACCTCCACCACCGGGTCGTGCGCCGGGTAGGCGATCTGCGTGGTGCGGTCGGCGCCGCGGGAGCGGCCGGTGCTGGCATAGCGGTCCGGCCGGACGCGGGTGCCGTCGAACCGCCCGGAGGCGACGCTGGTGACGTCGCTGTGCGCCAGCACCCCGATCAGCCCGACGGTGCGGCTGTGCGCGGTGATCGCATAGCCGGCCGGGGTGAGCTGCGTGCGCGTGTCCACGTCGAGCAGATGGAAGCCGTGGCTCGACAGGGCGTAGTCCGCGTCCAGCGTGGCGGCGTGCGCCGGGGCGGCGAGAACCAGCGCCGCGGCAAGGATGCCAGGCCGCATGAACCGTCCTCAGCCGCGGCCGCGATAGCCCGGCACGCCCTGGTCCGGTACCCAGACCCCGTCCGGGGGGGCGCCGGTCTGCCAGAACACGTCGATCGGCATGCCGCCGCGGGGGTACCAGTAGGCTCCGATCCGCAGCCACACCGGTGAAAGGAGGTCGACCAGCGTGGCCGCCACCTGCACGGAGCAGCTCTCGTGGAACGCGCCGTGGTTGCGGAAGCTGGTCAGGTACAGCTTCAGCGACTTGCTTTCCACGATCCACCGGTCCGGCACGTAGTCGATCACCAGGTGGGCGAAGTCGGGCTGGCCGGTGACGGGGCAGAGCGAGGTGAACTCCGGGGCGGTGAAGCGCACCAGGTAGCGCCGATCGGGATGCGGCGAGGGGATCCGCTCCAGATGCGCCTCGTCCGGGCTCGCCGGAGCAGGCGCGTGGCGCCCGAGCTGGGTCAGCGCCGCGGATCCGTCGTCGCTCATCGTCCGCGCTCCTTGTTCACGCGATGCTCATGTCCGGGCGCCGCCACCAGCCGTCGCGGGCCGGCAGCAGCGACACCGCGTCGTCGGACACGCTGACCGTGTTGGTGGGCGTTTCCTCCAGCCGCACGGCGGCGCAGCGCAGCGTCCCGCCGTCGTCGGCCAGGATCGCACCGAGCTTGGCCATCAGCAGGCAGGCCATCAGTTCGGTGGTCGGATCGCCGGGGGTGACCACGATGCGCTCGGCGCGTGCCGGCTCGTGGGTGCGAAACCAGCCGAGCAGCGGGTCGTGCTCGGACAGCTGCAGCGCGTGGTCCAGCCGCTCGTCGACGAAGCGGTGCCAGCGCGCCTTGGCCTGCTCGAACGGCACCAGCATGTTGGCGTGGCCGTCCAGGGGGGCCGGTCGCGCGGCGCGCAGGTGCACGGTGACGAACTCGTTGTGGCCGTGCGGCAGGGCGCACGCTTCCGCCTGTCCCGCGATCAGCCGGTGCCCCATGGAGAAGCGGCGGGTGAAGCGCAGCTCAAGCATCGGGCACGGCCTCGGCCCGGTAGCGCTCCCAGCCGGCGCGCCGGAGGTCGCAGGCCGGGCAGGTGCCGCAGCCGTAGCCCCAGTCGTGATGGTGCGTGCGGTCGCCAAGATAGCAGCTGTGGCTCTGCTCGCGGATCAGGTCGACCAGCGCCGTGCCGCCCAGCGACTCCGCCAGCCGCCAGGTCGCGGCCTTGTCCAGCCACATCAGCGGGGTGTGCAGCACGAAGCGGC
>CAXUDP010000117.1:0-11706 GCA_964249735.1 uncultured Acetobacteraceae bacterium
AGGTGGCGCCCTACAAGCGCGATCCCGGCGACTTCGTGCTGTGGAAGCCCTCCACCCCGGACCTGCCCGGCTGGGACAGCCCGTGGGGGCGCGGCCGGCCCGGCTGGCACATCGAGTGCAGCGCGATGGCCGAGCGCTACCTGGGCCAGAGCTTCGACATCCACGGCGGCGGCGCCGACCTCTTGTTCCCGCACCACGAGAACGAGCGCGCGCAGAGCCTGTGCGGCTATCCCGGCTCCGGCTTCGCCACCGTGTGGCTGCACAACGCGATGCTGAACGTCGACGGCGAGAAGATGTCCAAGAGCCTGGGCAACTTCCGCACCATCCGCGAGGTGCTGCAGGACGCGCCGGCGGAAGCGCTGCGCCTGCTGCTGCTCGGCACGCACTACCGCTCGGTGCTGAATTTCACCCGGGACGTGCTGATGGAGGCGCGCCGGACGCTCGACCGGTTCTATCGCGCGATCGCAAGCTCGGGGGCGGGCGCCGCCGGAGCGGTGCCGGATGAATTCCTGCACGTGCTCTGCCAGGACCTGAACACCCCGGGCGCCGTCGCCCTGCTGCACCGCATGGCGGACGCGGCGCTGGCCGGACAGCGGCAGGCCGGCGAGGAGCTTCTGGCCTCGGCGCGGCTGCTCGGCCTGCTGCAGGCGGATCCGGCGCAATGGTTCCGCGCCGGCGCGGACGCGGCGGCGGTGGAACAAGCGATCGCGGAACGGCTGGCGGCGCGCCAGGCGCGCGACTTCGCCCGCGCCGACGCCATACGCGCGCGCTTGATGCAGGACGGCATCGTGCTGGAGGACGGGCCCGCCGGCACCACGTGGCGGCAGGCATGACCGGCCGCGATGGCGGTGCCGCGCTGGAGCCGATCGGCAACAGCCCGGTGGTGATCCTGGTGCGGCCGCAGCTGGCCGAGAACGTCGGCAGCGTCGCCCGCGCCATGGCCAATGGCGGCCTGTTCCACCTGCGGCTGGTCGCGCCCCGCGACGGCTGGCCGCAGGAACGTGCCTGGCGTTCCGCTTCCGGCGCGGACCGGATCCTGGACCAGGCGACCGTGCATCCGGACGTCGACCACGCGGTGTCCGACCTGCACCACGTGTTCGCCACCTGTCCGCGACCGCGGCACGTGGTCAAGCCGGTGCTGACCGCGCGCGGCGGGGCGGCCGAGATGCGCGAGATCGCCGGACGGGGCTTGCGCGTCGGCATCCTGTTCGGCCCCGAGCGCGCCGGGCTCGACAGCGACGACATGGCGCGCGCCGACGCCCTGATCCGCTACCCGCTCAACCCCGGCTTCTCCTCGCTGAACCTGGCCCAGGCGGTGATGATCATGGCCTACGAGTGGTGGCTGGCTGCCGACGACACCCCCCCGCGCACGCTGATGACCAACGAGACCCGCGTCGCCAGCAAGAACGAGCTGGAGAACTTCATGGGGCATCTCCTGCGCGAGCTCGACGCCTGCGGCTTCCTGCGCAACCTGCCCAAGCGGCCCGGCATGGTGCGCAACCTTCGCCACCTCTTCGAACGCGGCGAGGCGACCGAGCAGGAGCTGCGCACGCTGCATGGGGTGGTCACCGAGCTGGCCCTTGGCCGCCGGCTGCGGGGGCGCGACGAGGGTGCCTGACACCTCGCATTGACTTCGGGTGGGGCTACTCCTATAGGCGCCAATTCACTGCCGGGAACGTGGACGGTCCGGTCGGTGTCGCGCATGCGGCGCCGATGATGCGGAACGCGCCCGTCACGACCGATCCGGTCGAGGCCTACCGGTGCAACAAGCGGACAATGGCGACGGGCTGCTGCCCGGACGCATGCCGCACCGAAAAAGGAGAGCGCCATGACCAAGCGCCTCGAGAGCAAGTACAAGATCAATCGCCGCCTCGGCGTCAACCTGTGGGGCCGCGCCAAGTCGCCGATCAACAAGCGCGAGTATGGCCCCGGCCAGCACGGCCAGCGACGCAAGCAGAAGCCGTCCGACTTCTCCGTGCAGCTGATGGCCAAGCAGAAGCTCAAGGGCTACTACGGCAACATCAGCGAGAAGCAGTTCCGCAAGTACTACGACGAGGCGGTGCGCCGGAAGGGCGACACGTCGGAGAATCTGGTGGACCTGCTGGAGCGCCGGCTGGACGCGGTGATCTACCGCCTCAAGTTCGCGATGACGCCGTTCGCCGCGCGCCAGTTCGTCAACCACGGCCACGTGACGGTCAACGGCCGCAAGGTGAACATCCCCTCCTTCCTGGTGCGCGATGGCGACGCCATCGAGGTGCGCGAGAAGAGCAAGCAGCTGGCCGCGGTGCTCGACGCCGCGCAGAGCGGCGAGCGCGACGTGCCGGAGTATCTCGAGGTCGACCACCGCGCGATGAAGGGCCGCTTCCAGCGCAGCCCGAAGCTGACCGACGTGCCGTATCCGGTGACCATGGAGCCGAACCTGGTCGTCGAGTTCTACTCGCGCTGATGTGGACCGCAGGGGCTCTGCCCCTGCACCCTGCCAGAGGGTAGTCGTCCTCTGGACACCTGACTTCTTAAAACCCTGGGTTCAAAGGGCGACTGCCCTTTGCGGGGTCCAGGGGCGGAGCCCCTGATCTTGTCTGAACTCCAGTCCGAAATCTCCCGCCGGCGCACCTTCGCGATCATCTCGCATCCGGACGCCGGCAAGACCACGCTGACCGAGCGCCTCCTGCGCGCCGGCGGCGCGATCCAGCTTGCCGGCAACGTGCGCGCCAAGGGCGAGCGACGGCGCACCCGCTCCGACTGGATGGGCATCGAGCGCGAGCGCGGCATCTCCGTGGTTACCTCGGTAATGACGTTCGAGTATGGCGGCTGCATCTTCAACCTGCTCGACACCCCCGGCCACGAGGACTTCTCCGAGGACACCTACCGCACCCTGACCGCGGTGGACTCCGCCGTGATGGTGATCGATGCCGCCAAGGGCATCGAGGAGCGCACGCGCAAGCTGTTCGAGATCTGCCGCCTGCGCGACATCCCGATCATCACCTTCGTCAACAAGATGGACCGCGAGGCGCAGGACCCGTTCGCCCTGCTCGACGAGGTGAGCCAGGCGTTGGCGCTCGACACGGCACCCGCGACCTGGCCGATCGGCCGTGCCGCCACCTTCGCCGGCACCTACGACCTACGGGCAAGGAAGGTGCATTGCGCGACCGAGCTGGCCCAGTCCGACCCGCGCATGGTCGCCCTCGGCGAGGACCTCGAGCTGGTACAGGCGGCGCTGCCCGAATGGGACCGCGAGGGCTTCGATGCCGGCCATCTGACCCCGGTGTATTTCGGCAGTGCCATGCGCGAGATCGGCGTGACCGACCTGCTTGACGCCCTGGTCAGCTTCGGGCCTGCGCCGCGCGCCCAGGCCACGGACGGCCGGATCGTGCAGGCGGCCGAGCCGGCGATGACCGCGCTGATCTTCAAGATCCAGGCCAACATGGACCCCAACCACCGCGACCGGATGGCCTTCGCCCGCGTCTGCTCCGGCCGGCTGTCGCGCGGCATGCGCGTCAAGCACGTGCGCTCGGCAAAGCAGTTCGCGTTGCACACGCCGCAGTTCTTCTTCGCCCGCGACCGTCAGCTGGCCGAGGAAGCGTTTGCCGGCGACGTGGTCGGTATCCCCAACCACGGCACGCTCCGGATCGGCGACACCCTGACCGAGGGCGAGGAGATCCGCTTCACCGGCGTGCCGCACTTCGCGCCCGAGATCCTGCGCCGGGTGCGCCTGGACGACGCGATGAAGGCCAAGAAGCTCCGCACCGCGCTGCAGGAACTGGCGGAGGAGGGGGTGGTGCAGCTGTTCCGCCCACAGGACGGCAGCCCGCCGATCGTCGGCGTGGTCGGCACGCTGCAGCTCGACGTGCTGCAGGCAAGGCTGGCCGGTGAATACGGCGTGACCATCGGCTTCGAGAGCACTCCCTATTCCCTGGCGCGCTGGGTCGATGGCGACAAGGCGGGGCTGGCGAGCTTCATCGCCACCAACCGGTCAGCCATGGCCGACGACATGGACGGCGCTCCGGTGTTCCTGGCCAGCTCGGCGTTCATGATGCGGCGCACTGCCGAGATGAATGCCGGACTTCACTTTTTCGACATCAAGCAGATTGGTGCTGCTTCAAGCTGAAACATTCCTGCCAGGTGTAACGAGTTTTTACCGACTATTAATATCGGCCCCCTAGCAATGGCAGCTGTCGCTGGCAGCGGCCGAGGCACTCTAGGCCCGATCCTCTGCCGGCTCGAAACAGCTTGTTCAAGCCAGCAGGACGAACGTCATGAGCATGCAAGACAGCAGCGTCGAGATCACCGGAGCCGGTCTCGCGACCGCCATCAGCGGACAGCAGGGGATCCTCTTTCCTGATCCGGTGGTGACGAGTGGCGATGGGTCGGCCGTATCGGCGACACTGTTGCTTCCCACCTCTGAGGGCATCCTGTCGATCGCCGACGTGCCGGCGGACGTCGCGGCGACGCTGATCCAGCGTCCGGACGTGTCCACCAGCGCCCTGCTGATGAGCGGCACGGCGGCGCAGGTACAAGCAGCGCTGTCGGAAGTGATGCTGACCCCCACCTCCGGTCTCACGGTCTCGTCGTCCGGCAGCTACCAGCTGATCCTGTCCAACGACACGCAGCGTAGCTTCGTCACCGGCAGCCTGACGATCGCGGCAGCACCGGTGGTGGTGGCGCCGGTCGTGGTCACGCCGGCTCCGGTCGTATCGTCGGCACCTGCCTATGTGCAGACCGACTCCAGCTACGTCGTCGGCAACGACGCCTCGCAAGCGGCGGTCATCGACACCGGCACCACCCCTTCCACCGTCACCGGCGGCGCTGCTTCCCTCGACTTCACCGGCGGCAACGCGACGCTGTATCTCAGCGGCACTGGCAGCACCATGGTGCACAGCGAGGGCGGCAACACCGTCTGGGTGGGTACGGCACCGCTCGACTACGTCAGCGGCGGCAACAGCACGTTGCATGTCAGCAGCGGCAGCATCGACATCAGCGGCGGCACTGCTTCCGACAGCAACATGATCGTGCTCGCCGCCACCGGCTCCGGCACCGTCGACGTCACCACCTCCGGCCCGTCCGGCACCGTGCTGTTCGGCGGCCCGTCGGCGCTGCACTACACCGGCGGCAACGCCACCCTGGTCCTGAACGGTGCCAGCATGACCGGCAGCTCCGTGGTCGACAGCACCGGTGGCAACACCGTGTGGGCCGGTGCCGGCAACCTTTCCTACAACTCCGGCGGCGCCAGCTCGCTCGTCCTGTCGAGCGGCGCCACCACCGTCACCGGCGGTGCGGCCGGAGCTGCCACCAGCATCTCGATGGGCAGCGGCACCCTTGCCTATGACGGCAGCGCCGGAACTGCGACCGTGCACGGCGGCGCAGGCATGGCATCGATTTCCGGCGGCAGCGGCGCCCTGAGCGTCGACGGCGGCAACAGCGTGGTCACGCTGACGACCGGCAGCGCCACCGTCGACGGCGGCGGCACCGGGACGGACAACGTCGTCTACAACGGCAGCGGCGACCTGACCTTCCAGGGCTCCACCGGCGCTGCGGTCGTCACCGGCGGCACCGGCTCCGACACCGTCCATGCCGGGTCCGGCGGCGGCTGGTTCGGTGCCGGGACCGCCGGCAACAGCTACCTGCAGGCCAGTGGCGGCGCCACCTTCCTGCAGGGAGCGGCCACCGGCGACGTGCTGGTGGGTGCCGTCGGCGGAGCGACCTGGATGCAGGCCGGCACCGGCAATGAGACCCTGCTCGGCGGCAACAGTTCGGGGACCGTGACCATGCAGCTCGGCAGCGGCTCCGACCACGTGGTGCTGTCCACCGGCCAGAGCGACATCACCACCGGCAGCGGCACCGCCAGCATCAGCGGCGGCGGCGGTACCGACCTGCTCAGCATCGCCGCGAACAGCGGCACCACCCTGTTCTCGTCGGGCAAGACGGAGCACGCCACCATCGACGGCTTCCGGTTCGGCACCGACCACCTGGCCTTGTCCGGCACCTCCGTGACCGGCCTCGTCCACCTGAGGGCCGGCACCGTCATCGACCTGTCGGGCGGCGGCTCGATCACCTTGAACGCCGTTCACGTCACCAACATGGACGGCTTGCTCGGCTAGGATCGCTTGGCGTCCCTCGGCCGTGACCGCGGCCGGGGAACACGCCCCGTCACCTGTCGTTGCTGCTGCACGACACCGTGCAGGAGGGACAGATGCCCGACATAACCGGACGCAGGATTGCCGTGCTGGCGACCGACGGGGTCGAAGAGGTGGAGTTGACGGAGCCGGTCGAGGCGTTACGTGCGGCCGGTGCCCACATCACCCTGGTGTCGCTCAGGGCCGGGCAGATCCAGGCGATGAACGAGGACGTGAACCCGGCCGGCAAGCATCAGGTCGACCTGGCAGTCGCAGAAGCCGACGCGGCATCGTTCGACGGCCTGCTGCTGCCGGGCGGCACCACCAATCCCGACAAGCTGCGCCTGGACGAGGATGCGGTCGGCTTCGTGAAGGGCTTCGTGTCGGCGGCCAAGCCGATCGCCGCCATCTGTCACGGTCCGTGGATGCTGATCAACGCCGGCGGCGTCGTCGGGCGCACCATGACCTCCTGGCCGTCTCTGCAGATCGACCTCCGCAATGCCGGAGCGACCTGGGTCGACGAGACCGTGGTCAGGGACGGCAGGCTGGTGACCTCGCGCAACCCGAAGGACCTGCCGGCCTTCTGCGAGGCGATCGTCATCCTGTTCGGCGAGGCTGCCACATGACCAGGGCGCCTCATCCGTAGTTGCTCATCCAGGATCGCATCAGGATCCGGGCCGAGGGCAGCAGCATCGGCTCGCTTCCAGACAACAGCCGCGGAACGTCATCGGATGCGACCAGGCGGAGCGAGTCGTATTCATCATTTCCCGCCCCCGTCCGCCGTGCCTCGATGCTCGCGAAGGGCAGGGACGTCCGGAGCAGGTACCCGATGTCGACGACATGCGTGTCGGCGTGCTCGATCGCCGCGACTGCGCGGATGTCCTCGACCTCCGCCAGCTGGAGGCCGAGCTCCTCGTCCAGTTCCGCCAGCAGCTGCCCGGTCAGGTCGATCGACTCCAACCCGTTCCGCATCTCGACATTGCCGGCCGGCGGCGACTGCCAGAACCCCGGCAGGTAGATCGCCTCGGCATGGCGCCGCCCCAGGATCAGCCCGTCGGCGCACTCGATCAGGCCGTTCACAGCCAGCGCACGGATCCGCAGCCGGTCGAACAGCTCCGGATGCCGCAGCTGCGCCAGCACGCGCCGGTACTCGGTCCAGTGGCCTTCGATGCGGTCCGGCGCGATCCTGTCGGCGCAGAACACCCGGCCGTTGAACAGGCCCGGCTGCTCGGCGCGTTCCGCGGTCCAGAGCGAGGCGACCCTCGCCTCCAGATCCGGCGGCAGCTCCGTCATCGCGCCCTCGACCACAAGCGCGACATCCGCCCGCAGCACGATGCTCGGCCAGCCGGGCTCCGGACCGGCCATACCCTCCGTGGTCAGCCCATCTGCTCGTGCCAGCCGTGACCGGTGGAGCGGATCAGGGTGCGGGCCGCTTCCGGGCCCCAGGTGCCGGCGCTGTAGTGGTTGAGCGTGCCAGGATGGTTCTTCCACGCCTTCAGGATCGGCTCGACCCAGGTCCAGGCCGCTTCCACCTCGTCGCGGCGCATGAACAGCACCGGGTCGCCGCGCACCGTATCCATCAGCAGCCGCTCGTAGGCGTCGGGATAACGCGCGCCGAACGCCTGTTCGAAGGACACGTCGATGTTGGCCGGGCGCAGGTTCATGCCGTCCCCGCCCGGCACCTTGTTCATCACCGACAGCTGGATGCCCTCTTCCGGCTGCAGCCGGATGATCAGGCGGTTCGCTTCCAGACGGGTCGGGAAGATCGACCACGGCGTTTCCCGGAACTGCACCACGATCTCGCTGACCTTGGTCGGCAGGCGCTTACCCGAGCGCAGGTAGAACGGCACCTTGCCCCAGCGCCAGCTGTGCACCTCCGCCTTGATGGCGATAAAGGTCTCGGTGTCGCTCTGCCGGCCCTCGCCGAGCTCCTCCAGGTAGGCCGGAACGATCTCGTTGCCGACTTGGCCACGCCCGTACTGGCCGCGCACCGCCACGTGCTGCACGTCGGCCTCGGTGATCGGCTTGAGTGCCCGCAGCACCTTGAGCTTCTCGTTGCGCAGGTCGTCCGCTTCCAGCGAGCCCGGCGGCTCCATCGCCACCAGGCACATCACCTGCAGCAGGTGGTTCTGGATCATGTCGCGCAGCGCGCCGGAGTTGTCGTAGTAGTCGCCGCGTCCCTCGACGCCCACGGTCTCGGCCGCGGTGATCTGCACGTGGTCGATCGCGTCCGCGCTCCAGATCCGCTCGAACACCGGGTTGGCGAAGCGCAGCGCGATCAGGTTCTGCACCGTCTCCTTGCCGAGGTAGTGGTCGATCCGGAAGATCTTCTTCTCGTCGAAGAACCTGCCGACCTGGTCGTTGATGCGTCGCGCCGAGTCGAGGTCGTGGCCGATCGGCTTCTCCAGCACGATCCGGGCCGCCTCGGTCACCAGCCCCTGCGCCGACAGGTTCTCGCAGATCGGCCCGTACAGCTCCGGCGAGGTAGCCAGGTAGAACACCCGGATCCTGTCGCGCACTTCGTCGCCAAACAAACGCAGCAGGTTCTCCCAGCTGCTCTCGGCCTCGGCGCCGTTGACGCTGGCGTAGAACACCATGCCGAGGAACTGCCCGATCAGCGCGTCGTCGAGCGCGTCCGCCTTGACGAAGCGGCGCAGCGCCTTGTCGGCGCGGCCGCGATACTCGTCGTCCGACAACGGCGACCGCGCGGCGCCGATGATCCGGGAGTCGGACGGGATCTGCTTGTCGCGGAACCGATGATACAGCGCCGGCAGCAGCTTGCGCATGGTCAGGTCCCCGGTCGCGCCGAAGACGATGTAGTCGAAGCTGTCCACCGTGCTCATCGCTGGCATCCTGATCGCCTCCCTGCCGCCCGTCCCGGCGTGACGGACCCGGGGGGCATTGTCATTGACCGGGCGCGTCCTGCCAAGGTAAGCCCCGCGGCCTTGGCGGTCGATCGGGACCGGTGGCGTGGCGGGGGCGAGAGATCATGACGCTGGAAGCGGCGGACCGGGCGGCCGGGCATGACGACGCACCCGCGGACACCGCGGCGAGCGCCGTGGGCGGCATTGCCGCCGACCGGCTGCGCAGCATCATCGAGCGGGTCGAGCGCCTCGAGGAGGAGCGCAAGGCGCTCGGCTCCGACATCAAGGACATCCTGGCCGAAGCCAAGTCGGCCGGGTTCGACGTCAAGGTGATCCGGCAGATCATCCGCATCCGCAAGCAGGAGCCGGCCGATGTCGAGGAGCAGGAAACGCTGCTCGACATCTACCGGCGGGCACTCGGCATGTAGCGTCGCCGCGCACCGTTCTTCGGTCTGGCGGCGGCGATTCGCTTGAGCCTATAGTTGCTTGTGCCGTCGACGCTGCCCCTGCCGGACTGGATGCCGTGGTGGATACAGCTCGCGATCCTGATGGTCGCGATCCTGTTCGGCTTCGCCCTGCTGATGATGCCGTTCGCGGTGTTCGGCCTGAAGAGCCGGCTCGAGCTGATCGAGGCGCAGCTCGAGGACGTCCATGCCGAGCTGCGCATGCTGGTGACCCGTCTGCCGGAGCCGGCGCGCCGGACCGCACGTCCGGCGGAGCAGGAGCCGGTGGCGGACGAGATCACGCCGCGTCCGCGGCCGGCGCGTCCCCGTCCGCAGCCGGTTCCGGTGCCGCCGGTGTTGCCGGAAGCGTTGCCGCCCGACGTTCCACGTCAATTGCGCGGCAGCGACGACTGGTCGGATGCTTCCCCGTTCGCCAACGAGGCGGTGGCGCCGAGGCGTCCGCTGCGTGCGACGCCGCTGCGCGACGTCGAGCCGGATCGTGTCTCCCGCAGCCGGTCCGAGCCGACGCTGCGCTGGCCGCCACGCTGATCCGGTGCGGCTCAGCCGGACGCCAGCACCAGGTCGTCGCGATGGATCATCTCGTCGCGGCCGCGCCAGCCGAGCAGGGTCTCGATCGCATCCGAGCGGCGGCCGATGATGCGGAGCGCATCCCCGCTGCCATAGGCCGACAACCCCCGCCCGATCCCGACCCTGTCCTCCGAGACCACCAGCACCAGGTCGCCGCGCCCGAAGCTGCCTTCGACCGCCCGCACGCCGGCCGGAAGCAGCGAGCCGCCGGCGCGCAGCGCCCGGGCCGCGCCGCCGTCGATCACCAGCTGCCCGGACGGCCTGAGGTTGCCGGCGATCCAACGCTTGCGCGCCGAGCGGCCGTCCGGCACCGGCAGGAACCAGCTGCAGCGCGTTGCCGTGCCCAGAGCCCGGAGCGGGTTCGCGACGCTGCCCAGGCCGATCGCCATGGCGCAGCCGGCCCGTGTGGCAATGGCGGCCGCCATCAGCTTGGTCCGCATTCCGCCCGACGAGTAGCCCGGCGGAGGGGCGCCGCCCATGGCCTCGATCTCCGGGGTGAGCGCCGTCACCAGCGGGACGTGCCGCGCGTCCGGATCCTGGCGCGGGTCGGCGGTGTAGAGCCCGTCGATGTCCGACAGCAGCACCAGCTGGTCGGCACCGATCATCCCGGCCACGCGCGCTGCCAGCTGGTCGTTGTCGCCGAAGCGGATCTCGGCGGTGGCGACCGTGTCGTTCTCGTTGATCACCGGCACGCAGCCGAGCCCGAGCAGGGTCGAGAGCGTGGCCCGCGCGTTCAGATAGCGCCGCCGGTCCTCGGTGTCGTCCGGGGTCAGCAGCAGCTGCGCCGCGACCAGCCCGTGCTCGGACAGGGTGGTGCTCCAGGCCTGCGCCAGCCGGATCTGCCCGACCGCGGCGGCGGCCTGCTTCTCCTCCAGGCGCAGGCTGGGACGGGTCAGCCCGAGCGCGTGGCGCGCCAGCGCGATCGCGCCGGACGAGACCACGACCACCTCCACGCCGCGCCCCCGCAGGTCGGCGATGTCGGCGGCAACACTGTCGAGCCATCCCGTGCGCGGCGCGGCGGCCTTCCCATCGACCACCAGCGCGCTGCCGATCTTGACCACCAGCCGCCGGGCCCGGTCGAGCGAGGGCACCGGGGAGGGAAGGTCGGGAACTTGGCTCATCCGGCTGCCCGGCGACCTTCGGTGATTCGGTCCTGCAGCACCCGGAGCGTTTCGGCGAGGTTGCCGTGGGTGGCGGCCGACAGCGTCAGCACCTTGGCACCTGTCGCCTTTTCCAGCGCGCGTCGTCGCGTGCCGAGCTGCTGCGGCGTCATCGCATCGGTCTTGTTGATCGCCACGATCTCCGGCTTGTCGGCCAGCCCGCCGCCATAGGCCACCAGCTCCTCGCGCACCGTCCGCCACGCCTCCACCACGTTGCCTGCCGCCCCGTCGACCAGATGCAGCAGCACGGCACAGCGCTCGACGTGGCCGAGGAACCGGTCGCCCAACCCGGCGCCCTCGTGCGCGCCCTCGATCAGCCCGGGGATGTCGGCCAGCACGAACTCCTCGGAGTCGGACAGCCGCACCACGCCGAGCTGCGGGTGCAGGGTGGTGAAGGGATAGTCGGCGATCTTCGGCCGTGCTGCGGAGGCGACCGACAGGAAGGTCGACTTGCCGGCGTTGGGCAGGCCGATCAGCCCGGCATCGGCGATCAGCTTGAGCCGCAGCCAGACCCAGCGCTCCTCGCCGGGCCAGCCCT